>CACJHW010000037.1 GCA_902593285.1 uncultured Pelagibacteraceae bacterium | reverse complement strand
GATGGCAAGAAGAAAACTTACTCATATACCGTTAAGAGAAGGCAGAACAATCCATCATGACGTTAAAGCAAAAGATGGTGCAGGTAGAATAGTGCTAAGAGCAGCTTCTAAGGGTACAGGTATTATTGCAGGTGGTCCTGTAAGAGCAGTATGTGAAGTTCTAGGTGTAAAAGATATTGTTGCAAAATCTATGGGAACATCTAATGCGCATAATGTTATAAGAGCTACAATGAAAGCATTAATGAAACAAAGTTCACCAAAGCAAATTTCAGCAATTAGAAATAAAAAAATCTCTGAAATTGTAGAAAAAAGAGGATAATGATTACTTTAAATAATAGAGAAAAAATCAATAAATCAAAATTAAGAGTAGGGAGAGGAATTGGTTCTGGCAAAGGTAAAACATCAGGAAGAGGTGTTAAAGGTCAAAAATCTAGATCAGGAGTAGCTATAAAAAGTTTTGAAGGTGGTCAAATGCCATTATATAGAAGACTTCCAAAAAGAGGTTTTAACCCAATTTCAAAAGAGAGTGTTGCAATCTTAAATCTAGATAAAATTCAATCATACATTGATAAAAAAAATATTAATCCAAATGAAGTTTTAAACTCAGAATTATTAAAAAAATTAAAATTAATAAATAAAAACTCAAAAAAATTAAAAATTTTAGGTTCTGGGGAAGTGAAAGATAAAATAAATATTGAAGCTGACCTAGCCTCTAAATCTGCGATAGAAAAACTAGAAAAAATTGGTGGATCTATTCAATTAAAAAAATAGTTTGTTTATATGAGCGCATCATCATCAACAAATGATTTAAGAAATAGAATTATATTTACTATTCTAATTTTAGCCGTTTACAGGTTTGGAACTTTTGTACCTTTACCAGGTATAGACCCTGAGCAATTGAAAATAATGATGGAAGGCAACCAAAAAGGGTTGCTGGGTATGTTTAATGTTTTTGCAGGAGGTGCAGTTAGCAGAATGGCGATATTTGCATTAGGTATAATGCCTTACATTTCATCTGCTATAATTGTTCAGCTTTTAACAGGTGTTACTGAGTATTTTAAAAATTTAAAAGCACAAGGCGAGACAGGTAGAGCAAAAATTACACAAATTACTAGATACGGAACAGTGTTGCTAGCAACAGTTCAAGGATATGGTTTATCTGTTGGTTTAGAGTCATCGGCTGACTTAGTAATTAATCCAGGAGCTTTTTTTAAAATAACTACCGTTACAACTATTGTTGCAGGAACAATATTTTTAATGTGGTTGGGAGAACAAATCACTCAAAGAGGTATTGGTAACGGTATATCATTAATAATTTTTGCTGGGATTGTAGCAGAAATTCCAAGAGCTTTGGTTACAACTTTTGAATTAGGTAGAACGGGTGCGGTTTCAACATTTATGATCTTAGCTATATTTATTCTATTAATAATTACAATCCTTTTTGTAGTTTTTATGGAAAGAGCATTAAGAAAAATTCTTGTTAATTACCCAAAAAGACAAATGGGAAACAAAATGTATGGAGGAGAGTCATCACATTTACCTTTAAAAATAAATCAGGCTGGAGTAATTCCTGCAATTTTTGCTTCCGCACTCCTATTATTACCAGTAACATTCTCCAATTTCTCATTTTCTAACAATGAAACATTTTTAAATTTGAGCTCCTTTTTTACTCAGGGGCAACCTCTTTATATGTTGCTGTATGCATCAGGAATAATATTTTTCACTTTTTTTTATACTTCTATAACATTCAATCCAACAGAAACTGCTGAGAATCTTAGAAAGTATGGAGGATTTGTTCCAGGAATTAGACCAGGTGAAAGTACAGCCATGTATATAGAAAATATTTCAACAAAACTAACTACTATCGGAGCTCTATATCTTACTTTAGTTTGTTTAATGCCAGAATTTTTAATTGCAAATTATCCAATCCCTTTTTATTTGGGTGGCGCATCTATTTTAATTGTAGTTGTAGTTGCTATTGATACGGTAACTCAAATTCAAACAAGATTAATGAGCTCTCAATATGAGCAA
>CACJHW010000036.1 GCA_902593285.1 uncultured Pelagibacteraceae bacterium | reverse complement strand
TTAAAAATTTAACAACCAACAACTTAAGGTTAATATGAGCGGAACAGTCGAAACAATACTATTATACACAATTGGAGCTGGTTTATTATCTATCGTTTATGGATTTTTAACTGGTAAAAACATTCTTAATTCAAGTGCAGGAAATGCAAAAATGCAAGATATTGCATCTGCAATTCAAATTGGAGCAAAGGCATATTTAGCAAGACAATATAAAACTATTGCTATTGTCGGAGCTGTAGTTTTAGTAATTGTAAGTATTGCATTTAGTCCACTAGTAGGTCTTGGTTATTTAATAGGAGCTGCTCTATCAGGTATTGCTGGGTATGTAGGAATGTTAGTCTCTGTAGAAGCTAACGTAAGAACAGCAGAAGCATCTAGAAAAGGTTTGGCTCAAGGTCTTTCTGTTGCATTTAAATCTGGTGCTGTAACTGGAATGTTGGTTGCTGGTTTGGCGCTATTATCTATAGCTGTTTATTATTATATTTTACTTAAGACTGGTGTAGACGAAAGAGAAATTGTAAATGCTTTAGTTGCATTGGGATTTGGTGCTTCTCTAATTTCTATTTTTGCAAGATTAGGTGGTGGTATTTTTACTAAAGGTGCAGACGTAGGTGCTGACTTAGTTGGAAAAGTTGAAGCTGGAATTCCAGAAGATGATCCTAGAAACCCAGCCGTAATCGCAGATAACGTTGGTGACAACGTAGGAGACTGTGCTGGTATGGCTGCTGATTTATTTGAAACTTACGCTGTTACAATTGTTGCTACAATGGTTTTATCTTCAATTTTCTTTGTAGGTGATCTTAATATGATGATTTATCCTTTATCTATTGGTGCTGCATGCTTGTTAACATCAATTGTTGGAACATTTTTTGTTAAACTTGGAAAAAGTAATAATGTAATGAATGCTTTGTATAAAGGATTTGTTGTTTCTGCAGTAGCGTCTTTAGTAATTTTATGGCCGGTTACAGATCATGTGATTGGTTTTGCAAATGAATATACTGTAAATGATAAGACTTTTAATGGAATGGATCTATATTATTGTGGTGTTATAGGGTTAGTTATTACTGGATTATTAATCTGGATAACTGAATATTATACAGGAACAAGTTATAGACCGGTTAAATCTGTTGCTCTATCGTCTACAACAGGTCACGGTACAAATGTTATTCAAGGGTTAGCTGTTTCTATGGAAGCAACGGCTATACCAGCATTAATAATTGTTGCTGGTATTCTTATTACAAATTCTATTGCTGGACTTTTTGGTATTGCTATTGCAGTAACTACTATGCTTGCATTAGCGGGGATGGTTGTTGCTCTAGATGCATATGGACCAGTTACTGACAATGCCGGTGGTATTGCTGAAATGTCTAATCTTGATAAAAAAGTTAGAAAAACAACAGATGCTTTAGATGCAGTAGGTAACACAACTAAAGCTGTTACAAAAGGTTATGCAATTGGTTCTGCTGGTTTGGGTGCCTTAGTTTTATTTGCTGCTTACACAGAAGACATCAAACATTTTTCAAAAGAAGCTGGATCTGCATTAGAAGGTATCGTAGTAACTTTTGATTTATCTAATCCTTATGTGGTGGTTGGTTTATTAATTGGTGGAATGTTACCTTATCTTTTTGGTTCAATGGGAATGCAAGCTGTTGGAAGAGCAGGTGGAGCAGTTGTAGTCGAAGTAAGAAGACAATTTAAAAAATTCCCCGGTATTATGAAAAGAAAACAAAAACCTGATTATGCTAAATTAGTAGATTTACTTACTGTCGCTGCTATCAAGGAAATGATTATACCATCATTATTACCAGTTTTATCTCCAGTCGTTTTATATTTTATAATTTTATCAATTGGTGGACAAGTTGCTGCCCTAGCTGCAGTTGGTGCAATGTTACTTGGTGTTATTATAACCGGTTTATTCGTTGCTGTGTCAATGACTGCAGGAGGTGGTGCTTGGGATAATGCAAAAAAATATATTGAAGATGGAAATCATGGAGGAAAAGGTTCTGAAGCCCACAAAGCCGCTGTAACTGGAGATACTGTAGGAGATCCGTACAAAGATACGGCTGGGCCCGCTGTTAATCCAATGATTAAAATTACTAATATTGTTGC
>CACJHW010000035.1 GCA_902593285.1 uncultured Pelagibacteraceae bacterium | reverse complement strand
CGTTTTAGGAAATTTAATTCTGAACTTTTCGAAAATATTAAATCAAAAAGCAACACACGAGCCAAGTGGTCAACATATATTGAACGAAGAGTATTATGACAGAATTGAAGCAATTCAATTTACAATGAATCATGATGATGGAAATTTAATTAATGAAGTAAACAAATCTGATATTATTCTTGTAGGCGTAAGCAGAACAAGTAAAACACCAACGTCTATTTACTTAGCCAACAAAGGTTTTAAAACATCAAACATTCCTTTAGTAAATGAAAATTCTTTGCCAGAGTCTCTTAAAAAAAATCCACAAATGACATGTGTTGTAGGACTAAGTACGGAGCCGGAAAGATTAGCTGATTTGAGAAAAAATAGAATGAATTCTTTAAAAGAAACAGAAAACATTGAATATACAGATTTAGAAAAAATCAAAAAAGAGCTTTTGGAGGCGAAGAAAACATTTCAAAAATATAAATGGCCCTTAATAGACGTAACTAGAAAGTCCGTTGAAGAAACAGCAGCTTCCATAATTAAAATTCATGAAATATATTTAAACAATGTTAAATAAAATTATTCTCGCTTCAAAAAGTGAGGTTAGAAAAGAAATTTTAGATAAAAATAATATTAAATGCGTTGTTGTGCCTTCAAACGTAGATGAAGAGCCTGTTAAAAAAAGTTTATTAAAAGAACAAGTAAGTTCAGAAATAATTTCCAAAAATTTAGCCGAACTAAAAGCAAACAAAGTTAGCATGAAAAAAAATGACGAAATAGTATTAGGAGCAGATAGTGTGATAGATTTGGAGGGTGAATTGATTTCTAAACCAGAAACCAGAGAAGAGGCAATGGAAATATTAAGAAAACTTAACGGTAAATCACATTTTTTAATTAGTTCTGTTTGTATATCAAAAAATGGATCTATGATTTGGAATTATACTGATAAAGCAAAATTAACTATGAAAAATTTTACTGATGATGAATTAAAAAATTATTTGTCTAAAATATCTGATGAGACTCTTTATGCGTACAATGTCTACCAAATAGAAGGAGAGGGCAGAACCCTGTTCGCAAGTATAGAAGGAGATGAAGATACAATTATGGGTCTACCTGTTAAAAAAATTAAGGAATACGTGAGCTTATTGTGATGAAAAAAAAATATTTTGTAATTGGCAATCCTATCAATCATTCTTTATCACCTAAAATTCACAATTATTGGCTCAAAGAAAACAATATTGATGCCATTTATGATAAAAAAAAAATTGAGGAAAAAAACCTCCAAACTATAATTTCTGAAGTTAAAGAAAAAAAAATAAATGGTATTAATGTTACTGTTCCATTCAAAAGAGTAGTTATACCTTATTTAGATAAATTAAGTCCAGAGGCAGAACAAACTCAGTCAGTAAATACAATAATTTTAAGTAATGATAATTTGGTAGGCCATAATACAGATATTCTTGGTTTTGATAAAGCAATTAAAAATTTAAATTTCGATATGCAAGGCAAAAAAATTTTTATTTTAGGTGCTGGTGGAGTCGTTCCTTCAATAATTTTTGCTTTAAACAAAATGAATGTTTCAAAGATAATTATTAGCAACAGAACCAAAGAAAAAGCTGAAGATTTAAAATCTCAATTTCATAATTTAGAGGTATTGGAATGGGGTGACATAAATGATTTTGATGTAATCATAAATGCCACCAGTTTGGGATTAAACAAAGAGTCCATAAATTTAGACTTTTCAAAGTTTGCTAATAACAAACTGTTTTATGATGTAATTTATAATCCCGAAGAAACAAATTTTTTAAAAGAAGGAAAAAAACTTGGTAATAGAACAGAGAATGGTAAATTGATGTTTATTTATCAGGCATTTGAAGCATTCAAATTATGGCATGGAATAGAACCACAGATCAATAGCGATATACTAGAAATTTTAAATAATGATTAGAATTGGAATTTTAGGAAATATAGGTTCGGGAAAAAGCTACGTTGCCAAGAATTTTGGATACCCAGTGTTTAATGCAGATTACGAAGTCTCAAAGCTTTATAAAAAAGACAAAAAAATTTTTAAAAAATTAAAGAAAAAATTACCAAAATACATCTCTTCATTTCCAATAAATAAGAATGAAATTACAAAAGCGATATTAAGCAATAAAGT
>CACJHW010000034.1 GCA_902593285.1 uncultured Pelagibacteraceae bacterium | reverse complement strand
TATTGTGCAGCTGTTTTAATTATTTGTTTTTCTAGTTCTTTAGAAATGTCTTCACCAGTTTCACTAATTATGCAATTTAAGAAATTGCTATTACATTTTTTTGTGAATACTTTTATCACAAGTGAATCTGCTCTTATTTCATTAGTTAAAAATCTAATTGAAATTTTTATACTTTCGGTAGGTGAGTTTTCTGTTCCATACCAATCAGTTATAATAATGCCTCCACTATAATTTACAGACACTAAAGGCATGAAATCAATTGTATCTAATGATGCTCTCCAAAGTTCATTAGAACTTGCAAAATCAAAAACACCACCTCTCCCTACATTTTTAAAAGAATCTTTCAGCCTAAAACCTCTTCCCTCCTCCAGGTTTTTTTTTACTCTAAGTTTTGGGTCATCAGGAAACTTTCTAGCATCACCTCCAGGTAATTTTCCACCTTTACAGGAAGTCAAGAACAGTATTGGTAACACAAGGATAGCTACAATTTTGATAACTTTACTAGAACTGATCATGTCTGTTTAAATTAATTAACTATTTATAGCATATTTAGATAAATGCTATTTTATTTGAAAAAAAGGCTTAAATATTGTTGTAAAAATGCAACATATTTATTTTTTTTTAGTAAAAAAGCAGTGTTTTAGCGAAAAAAAGACTGTGATATTGGTATAAGGTCATCGTTTATTATTAATAATAACAATTAATAAAAGGAGTAATTAATATGAACATTAAAAAAGTAGGTTTAACTGCTTTAGCAGGTTCTCTTGTTGCTGCGTCAGCATACGCTGGTGAAATGTCAGTAGCAGGTTCTGCAAGCTTAAACGTAGAGCACACTAATGGTGGTGCAGCTAGTTCTGGTAAAACATTTTCAATGGGTAACCAGTTAACTTTCAGTGGTTCAGGTGAGTTAGATAACGGTTTAACTGTTTCTTTATCATTTGTTTTAGATCAAAACGATGATGCTACACTAGCTTCTGGAAACACTAAATCAGAAAACAATGGAGCTCCATTTGATAGTCACTCTGTAACAGTAAGTTCTGAGGATTTAGGAACTATAAAGTTCTCAGGTGAAGGTGGATCTTCAGCTACTTCAGCTTTAGATGCTACAGCTGCTGGTGATATCTGGGATAGCTTTGATGGTGCTACAACTGTACACCCAACAGGTGTTGGTTCTGGTGATAACATGTTGATGTATACTACTCCATCTATAATGGATGGTTTATCATTGAGTGCATCATACTTACCAAACGCTTTAGCTAAAGATACAGCTATTGGTTATTCAGCAACTTACACAGGTGTTGAAGGTTTAACAGTAAGCTATGCTTCAGGTGATGGTACAGACGATGCTACATCTGCAGATGTGTTAAAAGCTTCATACGCATACGGTCCAGTAACTGTTGCTTGGAGTAACTATGAGTACGACACTACAGGAACTACAAGTGATGATGAAACTTCATCATACAAAGTTTCTTACACAGTATCTGATGAATTATCAATCACTTACGGTTCTGAAACAGTAGAAAGACCTGGTAAAACTGAAGATGGTGAGTACGCACAAGTTTCAGCTTCTTATACTGCAGGTGGTATGACTTTAACTGCTACAATGGCAGATGCTGATAACATGGATGGTACTACTACAGCTACACAAGATAGAGAAAGATGGGCACTAAGTGCTTCATTTGCATTCTAATCTAGTTTAGATTTAAATTTAAAAAGGGCCCCTTTCAGGGGCCTTTTTTTTATTCAAAATAAGATATTCCAGCAAATTCTGTAACATCTAAAAGCCTCAATTTTTTCACATTTTTTTTTGATATTCCGCCGAGAGCTACAATTTTTTTTGTTGTAAGCTTAGAAAGTAATTTAAATTTATTAATTCCCAAATAGTTTTTATTTTTTTTGAATAAGGAGGATAAAAAAATTTGCTTAACATTTTGTTTTTCTTTGATTTTTATTTCAAATAGGTTGTGAGCAGAACCAATAATATTAAAATTCTTTTTTAACGAAAATGATAAGTGATCAGTATTTTTATTAAATGAAGGAATGTATGCACCATCTAAATTAAGTTTTATTGCAGTTTTTATGTCATTAGATAAATAAAATTTTATTAATTTTTTTTTGCAATATTTCTTTATTTTAATAATAAGTAATTCATCAAGAATTTTTGTTGAATAATTTCTGTATATAACAACTGTTTGTTTGTCTTGTTTGTCGATATTATTTGAGTCAAATTTGTTTATAAAGT
>CACJHW010000033.1 GCA_902593285.1 uncultured Pelagibacteraceae bacterium | reverse complement strand
TTAATATTTGGTATTTATACCATTTACATAAATAAACTTGGACACACTGAAAAAACTAACAGTGAAGGTGTAATAGCTGCTGGAGTACTTACAATTTTAAGTGCTATTCTTACTTACGGATTAGCTGATAAAATTTATATTTAAAACCAATTAGGTATCGGCAAACCTTTTTCTTCTAAAAATTTTTTATTAAACATTTTAGTTGCGTATTTGTCACTTCTATCACAAAGAATAGTTACAATAGTTTTTCCTGGCCCTAACTCTTTTGCCATTCTAATTGCTCCTGCAATATTTATCCCACAGCTTGTGCCCAGACTTAAACCTTCGTTTTGAATTAAATCATATAGAATAGGTAGAGCCTCATGGTCATCAATGGAGTATGCGTCGTCAATTTTGGCTTCACCAAAGTTAGCAGTCACCCTACTTGAGCCAATACCTTCAGTAATTGAACCACCCTCCGATTTAAGTTCACCATTTTTAATGTAATTATAAAGAGCAGAACCTTTTGGATCAGATAGGTAAATTTTTATATCTTTGTTTTTTTCTTTAAGAGCATTACTTACACCTGAAATAGTTCCTCCAGTTCCAGAAGAACATACAAAACCATCAACCTTACCTTCAGTTTGTTCCCAAATTTCTTGACCGGTACCTTCATAATGACCTTTGGCATTTGCAGTATTGTCAAACTGGTTAGCCCAAATCACACCATTATTGTTTTTTGGTCTTAATTCATCTGCAAGTCTAGCTGCCACTTTAACAAAATTGTTATCATCTTTATAAGGTTTAGGTGGCACTAATCTTAATTCAGCTCCAAGATTTCTAAGTAGATCTTTTTTTTCTTGGGTTTGATTATCATTCATTACAATGATTGTTTTATAACCTAAAGAATTTCCTAAAAGGCCTAAACCAATTCCAGTGTTACCTGCTGTTCCTTCAACAACTGTTCCACCTTTAGCAATTAATTTTTTTTGTTGAGCGTCTTTAATTAATGCAAGTGCAGCTCTATCTTTAACTGATCCACCTGGATTTAAAAATTCTGCTTTTCCATAAATATTGCATCCAGTAATTTCTGATGCTGCTCTTAATTTAATTAATGGGGTGTTTCCTATTCCTGAAATAAAATCGTTTTGTGTGTTATTCATTTTCTGATTTTTTATCACTATCAGGTGTAATTCCATAAGGTTTAAATTCACTATCAGCTATTCCAACACTTCTTGCTGGAATTCCAACCATAACAGCATTTTCTGCAACATCTTTAGTTATAACTGCATTAGCTCCGATTCTTGCACCTTTGCCAACTACTACTGGACCTAATACTTGTGCACCTGATCCAATTACCACATCTTCTTTTATAGTAGGATGTCTTTTCATATTACGTTGATCATTTGAATTTATACTTGGAGCAATTCCTCCCAGTGTAACCATATGATAAATAGTTACGTTATCACCAATCTCAGATGTTTCTCCAATCACAACCCCCATACCATGATCAATAAATAAATTTTTTCCAATTTTTGCATTTGGATGAATTTCAATACCTGTTAAGAACCTTGAAAATTGAGAAATGATTCTTGCAATCAAATGAAATTTTGCAGTACTAAAAAAATTTGCTATTCGATGAAAAAAAACTGCTTTAACTCCAGGATAAGTTAATATTAAACTTAACTTTGACCTTGCTGCAGGATCTCTATCAATTATGGATTGTAAAAAATTACTCATATTTATTTAGTTTAGTTGCTGTTGATTAAAAAATAATATGCCTTATATAGTACTTAATTGCTCAATTTAAAGAGGTTTATATGTATAAAAATACTAATTGTTTTCATTTAGCTATTCCATGTGGTGATCTAGAAATAGCAAAAAAGTTTTATAGTGAAACTTTAGGATGTAGATTAGATAACTCGGCACAAGAGTGGGCAGACGTTGATTTTTGGGGTAATGAATTAACACTTCATAAAAGTGAACATAAATTAGATAATGAGAGACACGACGTTGATATGGGCAATGTGTCTGTTCCTCATTTTGGAGTTCACTTATCTAGAAAAGATTTTGATGCACTTAAACAGAGACTTAAAGATAGTGGCACAAAATATTATGATGAGCCTTATCTTAGATTTAAAGGGACTAAGTACGAACAAGAGACATTTTTTGTTAAAGATCCTAACGAAAATATTTTAGAAATTAAGACATTAACTGCGAATCCAGAATAACCTAATAACTTGATGGAATACCTAGTATTAGGTTTCTTTACTGGAATTAG
>CACJHW010000032.1 GCA_902593285.1 uncultured Pelagibacteraceae bacterium | reverse complement strand
AACATCTTTTTCATTTAAGATTTTTTTAAGTTTATTTAGTGAGCATCTCTTATCGCCCGAAACTAAACATAGAATAAAGTTTTCTCCTGCTTTAAAAAGCAAACTCTTTACAATTGCACCAACCTTGCAACCTAAAGCTGTAGCTGCATCATTAGCTGTTCTAGCAGTTTGTTCCAATTCAATTACTTTTAAATCAGGATTAAATTGTTTTAGTGACTTTTCTGCCCTTAATACTGGCTCTTTGTTTAATATCGAATTCACAGGTTAAATTAATTTTTATTTTTAGTGACTAATTACACTACTTATGTGAAAATTGCATAGGTGTTATTTATTAAATAAGCAATATTTTTAAGTATTTTTTTGCTAATTAGGCCAAACAAAATTACATAGGAGATAAAATGAGCGCAGCAAACGTTTTAAAATTTATTAAAGAAAAAGATGCAGAATTTGTGGATTTAAGGTTCACTGATCCAAGAGGAAAATTGCAACATTTAACAATGGATTCTTCAGTAGTTGATGAAGGTATGTTGAATGAAGGAGTATTTTTTGACGGTTCTTCTATAGCTGGTTGGAAAGCAATTAACGAGTCTGACATGATTTTAAAACCTGATACTGCAAGAATGTTCATGGATCCTTTTACGTCTCATAACACTGTAGTTTTGTTTTGTGACATTCTAGATGCAATTAAAAAAGATCCTTATGAAAGAGACCCAAGAGGTGTTGCTAAAAAAGCTGAAGAATATTTAAAAGCCTCAGGTATTGGTGACAAAGCATTTTTTGGACCAGAACCTGAATTTTTTGTGTTTGATGATGTAAAAATCAAAAATGATATGAATGAGTGTGGATTTAAATTAGACAGTAAAGAAGGTCCTTACAACTCTGGAAAAGAGTATGAAAGTGGAAACATGGGACACAGACCTCAAATTAAAGGAGGGTATTTCCCAGTACCACCAGTCGATAGTGAACAAGATATGCGAGGTGAGTATCTCAAAAATTTAAAAGAAGTTGGTATTAAAGTTGAAAAGCATCACCATGAAGTTGCTCCTAGTCAGCATGAACTTGGGATGTATTTTGGAACTTTAGTCAATCAAGCTGATAACGTTCAATTATATAAATATATTGTACAAATGGTTACACATTCATTTGGAAAAACTGCAACTTTTATGCCTAAACCAGTTGCGGGTGATAATGGTTCAGGTATGCACATCCACCAATCAATTTGGAAAGGTGATACCCCAGTATTTTCAGGTGATGCTTATGCAGGTTTAAGTGAAACTGCGTTACATTATATCGGTGGAATTTTAAAACATGCTAAAGCAATTAATGCCTTTGCTAACTCTACAACAAACAGTTATAAAAGATTAATTCCAGGTTTTGAAGCACCAGTTCTTCTTGCATATTCAGCAAGAAATAGATCTGCTTCTTGTAGAATACCAATTACATTAAGCAAAAAAGGTGCAAGATGTGAAATTAGATTTCCAGATGCTGCTGGAAATCCGTATTTAACATTTGCAGCTATGTTGATGGCTGGAATTGATGGAATTAAAAATAAAATTCATCCAGGTGAGTCTTTTGATAAAGATTTATATGAATTACCACCAGAAGAAGTTAAAGCTATCCCAACAGTTTGTGGTTCTTTAAGAGAAGCGATGGAAAGTTTAGATAAAGACAGAGAGTTTTTAACTCAAGGAGGTGTCTTTACTGATGATCAGATTGATGCTTACATTGCTTTGAAGTTTGAGGAGATACACAAATTTGAACATGCACCTCATCCTGTTGAGTTTGAGATGTATTACAGTAGCTAATAAACTTTATTACTGTCTAGTTGTTGCAATTGTATCTTTGTTAACACCTTTTTTGACTACGTAATCTTGAGTGCCGTTCGCACCGGTTTCAACTTCTTTACGTAGTTCTTTAAAGAATGTTTTTTCTTTTAAAGAGTCTTTCAAGTTTTTAACAAGATTTTTAAACTCAAATTTGTTCATAAAGAATCTATATACTAGATATGCATATAATGCAATACAGATATGCGATAATAGGATAATACAACTTATGATATTTTGAAAGACTCTCCGCAGCCACAACGCTCAGTTTCATTAGGATTATTGAACACAAATGATGAGGACAATTCCTCCTTTTTATAATCCATTTCAGTGCCAAGCAGATACATAATAGCAGCTGAATCAACGAATACTTTCACGCCCTTATCTTCTATAACTTCGTCATTAGGATTTAACTCTTTTGTATACTCCATTACGTATGACATCCCTGCACAACCACCAGATTTCACTGATACTCTAACACCAATAGAATCTTTTTCAGCATTAGACATTATCTCTTTTATTCTTGAGGCTGCGTTATCACTTAATTTAATTATAGGATTCATTATAAGTTTAATTCCAATTTTGCAGCTTCAGACATCATATCTTTGTTCCATGGTGGATCCCAAACTAATTCAAGATCAACGTCCTCTATACCTTCAACTTGCATTGCTCCCTCTTTTACCTCTTTTGGTAAACTTT
>CACJHW010000031.1 GCA_902593285.1 uncultured Pelagibacteraceae bacterium | reverse complement strand
TGGAGGTATCCCGATATTAAGATCTATTAAAGAAGGATTAGCAACAAATAAAATATCAAAGGTTTATGGAATTCTGAATGGTACCTCAAATTATATTTTATCTGAAATGGAAAATTCGAATGAAAATTTTGTTGACGTTTTAAAAAAAGCACAGGTGCTTGGTTATGCCGAACCTGGTAATCCTAAATTAGACTTAAATGGTTTTGATGCATTTGCAAAAGTTAGAATTTTGTCTGCTTTAGCCTTTAACAGTAAAATTTCAAAACATAAATGTTTAATGGAAGGAATAGAAAAAATTGAATTAAAAGATATTAAAATTGCAAATCAATTAGATTTAAGAATAAAGCTGTTGGGAATTTCTGAGTTAAAGAATAATCATCTTTTTGAAACCGTTCATCCATGTTTGGTTAGTAAAAAATCTTATATTGGTAATGTTAACGGTGTAATGAATGCAGTAATTCTGCAAGGTAAACCTGTTGGAGAAAGTGTATTGCAAGGCGAGGGAGCTGGTCCAGGTCCTACTTCTTCATCATTACTATCTGATTTATTATCAATTTTGCGTGGAAATATAAAAAAACCTTTCGGTGTTAGTGTTTCTAAGCTTAAATCTTTAAAGCCATATAATGTAAATAATTATGTAAATTCATTATATTTAAGATTTGAAGTAAAAGATAAGCCAGGTGTATTATCCGAAATAACTAATCGTTTAGCTAAATACAAAATTTCAGTTAAAAGGTTAATCCAGACGCCTGATAAGAAAAACAATAAGGCTACAATAGTTATTATAACTCATAAAACAACTGAAACTAATATTCATAATTGCTTGTCTATTTTCAAAAAAAATAAAAATATTTTAAAAACACCAACATTAATTAGATTGCTTGGTTAATGGAAATTTATTTAAAACTTTTTGAAGTTTTATTTCCAGTATTCCTAATAGTGGGTCTTGGATATCATTTGGGTAAAAAAAATCCTGATTTTGATACATCATTTATAACTACATACGCTGGTAATTTTGGAACTCCAGCTCTCGTTATTTTTGCTATTACTGCAGGTGGAGTAACTTTTGAGTTATTTAGTGAATATTTCGGTTACGCAATTATCTTATTAACATTATTTGGGATTGTAGGCTTAATTTTTCTTGTTCTTATGAAGAAAGATTATATTCGTGAATTACCAACTTTTATCTTACCGAATACTGGAAATATGGGTATTCCGATTTGTTTATTTGCCTATGGTGAATTAGGAATGGGTATAGCAGCTGCAATTTCATCTCTTATTGTTTTACTCCACTTTACTTTAAATATTTTTTTAGCAAAAAGAGCCTTTGATTTTAAAACAATATTAAAAAGCCCATCATTTTACGCAATTTTAATAACAGTACTCTTTTTGTATTTTGAAATTCCATTTCCTCAATTCGTATTAAATACTGTAATGCTTTTAGCTTATGGAATGATTGTAATGATCCTTATGTCGCTAGGTGTTGCTCTTACACAAATGAAAGTTTTTTCTTTTAAAGATGCATTAATAACTTCTTTTGGAAGAGTAATATTAGGTCCTATTATAGGATTTGCTGTTATAAAATTTTTTAATTTATCTGGTATACCAGCTGGTGTTCTGTTAATTCAGTCTTGTATGCCTAGTGCAATTTTGTGTTATTTGATTGCGCACATCTATTCTCCTAAAGAAATTGTAGATAATATATCTAGCACAATTGTAGTATCTACAATCATGTCCTTATTCACTATTCCGATTACATTATTCTTTGCTTTAAAATACTTCTATTAAGAGATATCCTTCTTTTATGAAGGCTATAATTTTAAATGCATCTGCTTGGATGATTGTTCCTGTAATGGATGCTTTTGCTAAATATTTAAGCTCATCTATGGATGTTTTACAGATAACGTGGGCACGATATTTTTTTACTGTAGTCTTTACATTATCCCTAATGCTTATCTTTTATAGGCATTCATTAGTTTGGACGAAAAAACCAACCCTTCAATTAATTAGAGGATTAATTTTTGTTTTTTCTACTTATTTATTCTTTTATGCAATATCGGAAATTTCACTTCCTAAAGCCTTAACCTTAGCTTTTGTTGCTCCAATTTGTGTTACAGCCTTATCTCCATTTTTTTTAAATGAGAAAGTAGGGTTGAAGAGGTGGACTGCTGTATCATTAGGATTTATTGGAACTTTAATTGTAATCAGACCTGGCTTTATAGAACTTAATTTAGCTACCATGGCTGCTTTAGGCAATGGAATTTGCTATGGGTTTTATCTTATTATCACGAGGAAGCTCAGTACCTCTGATAATCCTCTTTTAACCCTTTTACTATCGGGTTTAATAGGAACCATAATAATTAGTCTATTTATGCCCTCAGTTTGGGTTAATCCTACGACAAATCAGTGGATTTTAATGGCTTTAATCGGCCTCATAGCCTCTGTAGCGCATCTTTTCCTCATACTATCACTCAAATATGCTGATGCCTCTAAATTAGCTCCATTGGGCTATACAGAGATTATTACCAATATACTAATTAGTTACTATTTCTTTCATGAATTGCCTGATAACTGGACTTATTTAGGTTTGTTTATCA
>CACJHW010000030.1 GCA_902593285.1 uncultured Pelagibacteraceae bacterium | reverse complement strand
TGGAGATTCTTGAATATGCTCATAAATATAAAAATAGATTAAAAAAGTTAGTTTTTATCGGAGGATCAAATAAGATGCCAGTTCATCCAGATTTAATTGATCTAGCAAAAAATGGGGACTCCGATGCTGTTAAATTAATGATGAAGTGGGGTTACGAGGGTTCAAAAAGATTTATTGGAGGTAACCCAGTAGAAAAAATAATACAATCACCTCGAGATATAAGAGACATACTGGCAGTAGACCTTGTTGCATGCAATAATTACAAAAATGGTTCTGAAGCAGCTAAATTAATAGAATTCCCATCGATGT
This sequence comes from uncultured Pelagibacteraceae bacterium, assembly GCA_902593285.1. Lineage (GTDB taxonomy): Bacteria > Pseudomonadota > Alphaproteobacteria > Pelagibacterales > Pelagibacteraceae > Pelagibacter. Next base: position 2,333 of record CACJHW010000030.1, on the reverse strand, counting down.
TTATTTTTGGTTCTTTAGATAAGATGGTAAATCTAGAAGCTGGAAAAAAATTTTCCAGTCTAATTAATAATTCATCTACACATATAATCGAGGATTGTGGCCATATGATTATGATTGAAAAAGCATTTGAAATGAGAGACAAAGTTTTAGAATTTTTGAAAAAATGAAAAACTTTTTAATTGCAAAATCAAGAAGACTTAGAGGTACACCGTACACTTCTCGAATTGAAGAACAGGGTGTTACAGCTTATACAATTTATAACCATATGTTGCTTCCAGCTGCTTTTGGTTCAATAGAAGACTCTTATCATCATTTAAAAGAGCATGTTCAAATTTGGGATGTAGCAGCTGAAAGACAGGTAGAAATTTCTGGAAAAGATGCTGCAAAATTAGTTCAGTTAATGACATGTAGAGATTTATCAAAATCTAAGGACGGAAGATGTTATTATTGTCCGATCATAGATGATAATGCTGGATTAATTAATGATCCAGTTGTTTTAAGAATAAATGAAAACAAATGGTGGATTTCTATCGCTGATACTGACGTAATATTATTTGCAAAAGGATTAGCAATTGGAAATAAATTTGATGTTGAAATCACAGAGCCTAAAGTTGATATCATGGCTGTACAAGGTCCAAAATCATTTAAGTTAATGGAAAAAATATTTGGAGAACAGATCACAAAATTAAAATTTTTTGGTTTTGATTATTTTGAATTTGGTGGTGCAAAGCACCTTATTGCACAATCTGGATGGTCTAAACAAGGAGGTTATGAAGTATATGTTCAAAATACTGAAGCAGGCTTAAAACTATATGATCATTTATTTGAAATTGGAAAAGAATTTAATATTAAACCAGGGTGTCCTAATTTAATAGAACGAATCGAAAGTGGACTGTTATCTCATGGCAATGATATGGACAACGGAGATAATCCTTATGAATGTGGTTTTGATAAATATGTAAACATAGATAGTGATATTATTTTTTTAGGAAAAGAAAAATTAAAGAAAATAAAATCTGAAGGTATAAAAAGAAAATTAATGGGTATTAAGTTAGATTTGGATAAAATAAGTTTAACAGGATCTTTAGATCTTGCAGATGATCAGAACAACATCGTTGGAGAATTAAGGTCAGCCTGTTATTCGCCTCATTTTAAAAAAGTAATTGGTATTGCTATGATGAAAAAATCGCATTGGAATATAGACCAGAACGTAAAAGCAAGCATAAATGGTGATATTTGCAGTGGTAAAGTTTGCGATTTACCTTTTATTTAGTATAACAACTTTAAAATGAACATAGCTATAGTAGGTGCAACTGGAAATGTTGGGAGGAAAACTCTTGAAGTATTTGATAAAAAAAACTTCAAGTTTGATAATCTATATTTAGTTGCTTCAGAAAAAAGTGCAGGAAAAAAAATCTCTTTTAGAGATAAAGAGTATGTTATTGAAAATTTAGAGACATATGATTTTTCAAAAGCGGATATAACTTTTTTTGCAGCAGGAGGAAAAATTGCTGAAAAATTTGCAGAAAAGGCTGCCAAGCACACAATTGTAATAGATAATTCAAGTTTTTTTAGGATGGATCCTGACGTTCCATTGATTGTTCCGCAAGTTAATGCAGCCGAAATTAAAAATATGAAAAAAAATATTATTGCCAATCCAAATTGTTCTACAGCACAACTTGTTATAGCACTTAAACCACTACATAATTTATTTAGAATTAAAAGAGTTGTAATTTCAACTTACCAATCTGTTTCAGGTGGTGGCAAAAGTCCAATGGACGAATTAATTGATCAAACAAAACAATATTTAGATGGAAAAAAAATAGAGTCAAAAAATTTTACTAAACAAATCGCTTTTAATGTTATTCCACATATCGATGTTTTTGCTGATGACGGATATACAAAAGAAGAATTAAAAATGACAAATGAAACAAAAAAAATCTTAGATGAGTCAATTGAACTTACAGCTACATGTGTAAGAATTCCTGTTTTAGTGTCTCATTCGGAGTCTGTAAACATAGAATTTGAAAAACCATATACTTTAGAAAAAGTGAGAGATGTTTTAAGTAAAGCAGATGGTTGTGAGGTTATTGATAGAAGAGAAAATGGAGGTTATAGCACACCATTTGAAGCAGCTGGAAGTGATGAAACATATATATCTAGAATTAGGGAAGACAAAACTAAAAAAAATTCGTTAAATTTGTGGATTGTATCAGACAACCTATTGAGAGGTGCTGCACTTAATTCTGTTGAAATTGCTGAAACAATTATTAATTCAAAATAAAATATGGAAAATAGACCTTTATCACCACACATACAGATTTATAAATGGC
>CACJHW010000029.1 GCA_902593285.1 uncultured Pelagibacteraceae bacterium | reverse complement strand
GCTTCGGAATTTTTATCAATAACTTTAAAAATTGTTTTTGCTTTTTCAATTATTTTTTTTTCACCGTCATACCTAATTAAATCATCATCCCATACACCAGATTTTTTATTAATTTCGCCCTGGCAGATAGCTAAGTATGTTTTGTGCACTTTTCTTAATCTAAATAAAGAAGTAAGCAATTGAGCGCTCTCTCTGTTTTTAGCCATAATAAAAACTCCAGAAGTATCTTTATCCAATCTATGAACAGAATATGGTTTTGTTCCCTCAAAAATTTCACTTTTAGCAAAAATATCAACTAGGTTTTTTTTTGATTTAGTTCCACCTTGAACTGATATGCCTGATGCTTTGTTTAAAACAACAAAATTGTCATTATTGTCAATAATTTGATCTTCATTTGATTTTATAATTTCTTTTGATGGTAAAAACTTAATTTTTTTTTGTTGAATTGATTCTTTAAATTCAATGTTGAATATATTTATTTCATCTTTTGTTTTTACTTTAAAAGAGCTTTTAACTTTTTTTCTATTTAGTTTTATTTTTCCTGTTCTTAAATATTTCTCAACGAGACCTTGTGGAATTTTTCCAATTTTTAATCTTAACCATCTGTCCAAACGCATATCATTACACGTTGAATCAACGATGTAAGATTTCTTCATGATTTAAGATTTAAGCTGTAGCTTGTTTTTTCTCTTCCGTTTTAGGAGATTCTTTAGTTGTGTCTTTTTTTGGTTTATCAACTCTCTTGGCTTCAACGTCTCTATCAACAAATTCAATTATTGCCATTGGAGCATTGTCTCCATATCTAAATCCAGCTTTAATTATTCTTGTATAACCACCTTTTCTATCTTGATATCTTTTAGAAAGTGTTTTTTTAACTTTATTAGCTGATTTAATATCTTGTAGTTTAGAAACTAACATTTTAGTTGTCTGTAAAGTTTCTTTTTTACCTAATGTTATTATTTTATCTGCTTGAGGTTTTAAAAATTTAGCTTTTGGCAAAGTAGTTTTAATCTGCTCATACTTAATCAAAGAATTAAGCATATTCTTAAGTAGAGCTTTTCTGTGCTCTGATGTTCTGTTTAACTTCTTATTTGCCAACCCATGTCTCATTAAATTGCTTCCTCCAATTTCTTAGACATTTCTGCAATGTTGTCTGGTGGCCAGTTAGGAATTTCCATTCCTAAATATAGAGACATACCTGTTAAAACTTCTTTAATTTCATTTAATGATTTTCTTCCAAAATTAGGTGTTCTCAACATTTCACCTTCAGATTTTTGAACTAAGTCACCGATATAAATGATATTGTCATTTTTTAAGCAGTTCATTGATCTAACTGATAACTCTAACTCATCTACTTTTCTTAATAAGTTTTTGTTAAATTCAGGTTCAGTAGAAACTTCTTTTACAGGAGCTTCAACTGGCTCATCAAAGTTTACAAACATTTTAAGTTGATCTTGGAAAATTCTAGCTGAATAAGCTACAGCATCTTCAGCAGAAATTGATCCATTGGTTTCAACTTCCATTATTAATTTATCATAATCTAATGCTTTACCCTCTCTAGCAGTACTTACTGAATATGAAACTTTTTTAACTGGACTATAAAGTGAGTCTATAGCAATAAGGCCTAATGGTGGCTCTTCAGGTTTATTTAGCTCTGCAGGAACATATCCTTTACCTGTATTAACATTCATCTCCATATGAAAAGTAGTATTTTCATCTAGATTACAAATAACTAAATCAGGATTTAAAATCTCAACATCTGCAACTGGAGCTATATCTGAAGCCTTAATTTCTCCAGGTCCTTTTGCGTCTAAAATTAATTTTTTTGTACCCTCAGAATTACTTTTCAATGCTAAAGATTTTACGTTTAAAACAATATCGGTCACATCTTCTCTAACACCTTTTATAGAAGTGAATTCATGTAAAACTCCATCAATTTGAATTGATGTTACAGCAGCTCCTCTTATAGATGATAATAAAATCCTTCTTAGAGAATTTCCTAAAGTTAATCCATAACCTTTTTCTAAAGGTTCAGCTACAATTTTTGCATGAGTTAAGTCATCACTTATTTGAACATCTAATTTAGATGGCTTAATTAATGACTTCCAATTTTTTACATTAACATTTTCGACTTCCATTAAACTCTCCTTTTCTTTGGTGGTCTAGTTCCATTATGAGGCATAGGCGTAGTGTCTTTGATTGACAAAATCTTAAATCCTCTAGCTTGCAATGCTCTTAAAGCTGTTTCTCTTCCTGATCCAGGTCCTTTGACTTCAACAGACAAAGTTTTCATTCCGTACTCAAGAGCTTTCGAAGCTGCAGCGTCGGCTGCTATCTGTGCGGCATAAGGAGTTGATTTTCTTGATCCCTTAAAACCTTTTTGTCCTGCAGATGCCCATGAAATTACGTTTCCATTTGTATCAGCAATAGAGATGATGGTATTATTAAATGTTGATTGCACATAAGCAATTCCATTTAAAATATTTTTCTTAACTTTCTTCTTTTTTGAATAAGAACTTTTTACACTTTTTTTAGTAGACTTTTCTACTTTCTGATCTTTATTCTCAACTTTATCAGTTTTAGCCATAACTATTTTTTAGTTGGTGTTAATTTTTTTCCAGCAATAGCGATTGCTTTTCCTTTTCTTGTCCT
>CACJHW010000028.1 GCA_902593285.1 uncultured Pelagibacteraceae bacterium | reverse complement strand
CTTTTTGTACAAAAATAGAAAAAAATAAAAAAAAATTTTATTGTTTAGAAATGTTTCCATATCCATCAGGAAAGATTCATATGGGACATGTAAGAAACTATACAATAGGTGATGTTCTAGCAAGATACAAGTCTTTACAGGGATATAATGTTTTACATCCAATGGGATGGGATTCATTTGGTATGCCGGCTGAAAATGCTGCAAGACAAAATAACCTTGATCCTAAAACATGGACAGAAAAAAATATTTCTAATATGAAGATACAATTAAAAAGACTTGGTCTCTCTATAGACTGGGATAGAGAAATATCAACTTGCTCTAGCGATTATTACCGACACCAACAAGAATTTTTTCTTGAACTTTATGATAAAGGTTTAGTCTATAGAAAAGAAAACTATGTTAATTGGGACCCTATTGATCAAACTGTATTAGCTAATGAACAAGTAATTGATGGTAAAGGTTGGAGATCAGGTGCACAAGTTGAAAGAAAAAAACTAAATCAATGGTTTTTTAATATTACCAAGTTTTCAAATGAGCTTTTGGAAAGTTTAGATACTTTAGATGAATGGCCAAAAAAAGTTAAGGTAATGCAAAAAAATTGGATTGGTAAATCTTTTGGTTGCGAAGTAAAATTTAAAGTAGAAGATCCAAGAAATAAGATAAATGAAATTCAATGTTATACTACAAGACCGGATACACTTTTTGGCATGTCATTTATTGCTCTATCCATTGATCATCCGATATCAAAATTATACGAAAATAATCAAGAATTTCTAAAATTTAAAAATGAATGCTCTAAAACAGGTACTACTGAAGAAGCTATAGCTATTGCTGAAAAAATAGGTTTTAAAACTGATTTAATTGCAATAAATCCTTTAGACCAAGCTATAAAAGTTCCTGTTTATTTTGCAAATTTTGTTTTGATGGATTATGGATTAGGTGCAGTCTTTGGATGTCCAGCTCATGACCAGAGGGATTTAGATTTTGCTAGAAAGTATAAACTAAATGTAAAAACAGTTGTTACACCAGAATTAAATAATCAAACTTTTAATGTTAAAGATAAAGCCTTCGTTGATGATGGTTTTATGTTTAATTCTTCTTTTTTAGATAATTTGAAATCACCTGAAGAGTCTGTGATGAAAGCAATAGAGCATTTAGAACAAAATAAATTTGGTAAAAAAAAAATTAATTACAGGTTAAAAGATTGGGGTATTTCTAGACAAAGATATTGGGGATGCCCAATACCAATTATGTATGATGAAAAGGGTAAACCTCATAAAATTCCAAAAAAATTTCTTCCTGTGGAGCTGCCAGTAATTACTCAATTTAGTACTAACGGAAATCCATTAGACGCAAATACAACTTGGAAAAATATTTCAATCGATGGAAAAAATTTCACAAAAGAAACGGATACTTTAGATACATTTGTAGACTCTTCTTGGTATTTTTTAAGATTTTGCTCACCTGATAAAAAAAATTATGGATTTGATAAAGAAGAAATAGATTATTGGATGCCAGTCGATCAGTACATTGGAGGTGTTGAGCATGCAATTCTGCATCTTCTTTATTCAAGATTTTTTATGCAAGCACTTTCCTATGAAAACAATAATTTTAATATCAAAGAACCTTTTAAGGGATTATTTACCCAAGGCATGGTTTGTCATGAGACATATAAAGATCAAAATAATAACTGGGTTAGTCCTGATGAGATAGAAGTAAAAAATGGGAAGAAGTTTTTAAAAAATAAACCAGACCAACAAGTAAAAGTTGGAGCATCGGAATCAATGTCTAAATCAAAGAAAAATATAGTAGATCCAGAGAAAATAATTGACATTTACGGCGCTGACTCCGCAAGACTTTTTATTTTATCTGACAGTCCCCCTGAGAAAGATGTTCAGTGGTCTGATGAAGGAATATCTTCATCTTATAAATTTATCCAAAAATTATGGATGTTAAATAAAAAAATTTTAGAAGAAATTGACAAAAATCATCCTAAAGATAGTAACGATAATTTTTCAAGATTTACTAACAAGTTTATTAAAAAAATGACAGTCTGCTTGGAAAATTTTAGCTATAATATTCTAATAGCAAATTTACATGAAATGCAAAATTTTTTAATTAAAGAAATTAATAACAAATATTCAAAGAAAACATTAATAGACAACTTCAGTAAAATTTTAATTACAATGATTCCAATTGTTCCACATCTTGCAAGTGAATGTCTAAAATTATTGCAAACAACAAAAGTAAGCTGGCCAAAATTTGACGAAAATTTACTTTTAGAGGAAATTATACCATACGTAATCCAAGTTAACGGCAAAAAAAGAGGTTTAATAGAATCAAAAAGAGATATTTCTCAAGAAGAGTTACTTAAAACAGTTGAAAAAGAAAAAAATATATCAAAATATTTCGATATAAATAAAGTTAAGAAGTATATTTTTATAAAAAATAAATTGCTAAATATAATTATATGATAATTAATAGAAGAATTATTTTAATAACCCTTATATCACTGATCTTATCCGGATGTGGGTATACTCCTCTTTACACAAGTAAACAAAATATAAATTTCAATATTGTTTCAGTGGCAACAGAAGGTGATAACCAAATAAATAATTACATAAAATCAAATTTAGCCATCTATATGAATAAAGATTTTAAAAAAA
>CACJHW010000027.1 GCA_902593285.1 uncultured Pelagibacteraceae bacterium | reverse complement strand
GTGCCTAAAGGGCAAGGAGGTATGGTTGCTGTATTAGGGTCAACTATTGATATAATTGAGAAAATTTTAAGAGAAAATAAAGAAAATTTAAAAGTGCAAATTGCAAATGATAATTCTGAGGGCCAAATTGTTTTAAGTGGAAAAATAGAAGACTTGGAGAAGTTAAATCAAATTTTAAAGGATAATTCTATAAAGAACATTAAGCTACCTGTTAGTGCACCATTCCACTGTGATTTGATGAAAAACGCTACAAAAAAAATGGAAGAAGAATTAAATAAACTAAAGTTTAAAAATGGACAAAATATACTAATTTCAAATGTGACTGCCAATGAAATTAAAGACCCTGAAGAGCTTAAAAAACTGCTAATTAAACAAATAGAAAATAGAGTTAGATGGAGAGAAAGTGTGATTAATATGATACAAAACGATGTAAATCATTTTATAGAAATTGGACCTGGCAAAGTTTTGTCGGGTCTGGTAAAAAGAATTAAGAAAGAAGTTAAAATTGACACTATTAACAATCAAAGTGATATTGAAAATCTAAAATTATGATAGATTTAAAAGGTAAAAATATTATTGTTACTGGTGCTTCAGGTGGTATTGGAAATTCAATTATTGAAAAACTGAACCTAGCTGGAGCAAATATTTTAGCGTCGGGTACAAGAATAGAAAAACTCGAGGAGCTAAAAGGGAAATATGGAAATATTAAAACATTAAAGTTTGATATTTCTCAAAGTGATAAAATTGAGGAATTTGTAGATAATGCAACCATAAAACTTGGTGGTAGTTTAGATTGCATTGTTAACAACGCAGGCATTACTCAGGATAACTTAGCAATAAGGATGAGTTTAGAGGAATGGCAAAAAGTAATTGATATTAATTTAACATCAACTTTTTTAATGAGCAAATCTGCCATTAAAAGAATGCTTAAAAATAAATCTGGTAAGATTGTTAACATTACTTCTGTTGTAGGCCATACAGGTAATCTGGGGCAGGCTAATTATACTGCTTCCAAAGCAGGCATAATTGCAATGTCGAAGAGTTTAGCAATAGAATATGCAAAGAAAAATATAAATATAAATTGTATTTCTCCAGGTTTTATTAAAACAGATATGACTGATAAATTAGAGGATAAATTTAAAGATGCTATAATATCAAAAATTCCTTCGGCACGCCTTGGAGAACCAGATGATATTGCAAATGCTGTACTTTTTTTATGCTCTAGTCAATCAAGTTATATAAATGGAGAAACCTTACATGTTAATGGAGGCATGTATATGGCTTGACAAAATAGGTTTTTAAACTATTAAGAATTTATAACAAAAAGGATCAATATGTCAGAAGACGTTTCAAGTAAGGTTAAAAAAATTGTAGCAGATCACTTAGGTATCGATGAAGCAAAAGTAACTGAAGAGTCAAGTTTTATAGATGATTTAGGAGCTGATAGTTTAGATACGGTTGAATTAGTGATGGCTTTTGAAGAAGAATTTGGATCTGAAATTTCAGACAGTGAAGCTGAGAAAATTTTGACTGTAGGCGACGCAGTTAAATTTATCGAAGGAAAAGCTAACTAGAATTTTTAATGCCATCAGAAAAAGATGGGATAATGATAATATTATCCTCTCCATCTGGAGCAGGTAAAACTACCCTAGTAAAGAAATTATCTGAAAAAGATAATTTTGAAATTTCAATATCACATACTACCAGACAACCTAGACCAAATGAAAATCAAAATGAAGATTATTTTTTTGTAGATGAGTCTGAATTTAAAAGGCTGATCAAGAATGAAGAGTTTCTAGAATACGCTAAAGTTTTCAATAATTTTTATGGAACAACAAGAACACCAGTTATAGACAAACTCAACAAAGGCAAAAATGTTCTTTTCGATATTGATTGGCAGGGAGCAGATCAAATAAAAAATAAAAAATTAGATTACAAACTAATAACTTTTTTTATACTTCCACCAAGCAAAGAGGTTTTATTTGAAAGATTATCTAAAAGACACGCCAATGACAAATTGATTGCCGAAGAAAGAATGAAACAATTCGAAAGAGATGTCTTACATTGGATAAATTATGACTATGTTGTAATTAATAATGATTTAAATGAATGTTATTTTAAAATAACAAAATTGATAGATGCAGTAATAACTAATGGATCTAAAGATTATGATATTGATTACATAAGAAGTCACGTTGATAAATTAACTTCTTAATTTTTCATATTCATAAGCCAATTTATAATATGTTTCTAAACTTAAATTTTGTGGTCTCAAATTTAAATTAATTTTAAGCTTATCTAAAACTTTTTGATCACCATTGAAAAGTTGATTAAAAGGTTTTTTTAACATTTTTCTTCTTTGATTAAAAAAAACTCTTGTAACTTTTTCCAAAATATTAGGATCATCAATTTTAATAAAATCTTTCTTTGGATGGAAAAGTAATAATGAGCTGTCTACTTTAGGTTTTGGAGAGAATGACTCAGGTTTAATGTCACATATCTTTTTTATATTAAGCTTCCAATTAGATATAATCGATAACCTTCCATAATTTGAGGTATTAAATTTAGCAATTATTCTGTCAGCAACCTCTTTTTGAAACATTAAAACTAAACATTCAAACCAAAAGTTATCTTTTAAATTAATTATCCACTTACTTAGAATTTCGGTTGAAATATTATATGGCAAATTACCAAAAACT
>CACJHW010000026.1 GCA_902593285.1 uncultured Pelagibacteraceae bacterium | reverse complement strand
CTTTATGCATCTCTACACCAGATAAATTCTATAATAATAATACTTTCAACTTTGTATTTTCTTTATATTACAAAATATAAAGAGAATATTTATTAGTTTCTATTGGTAGATATTAAAACCTCGAATTAGCTTACAGCTTTTAAATTACCCTTTGAAGATTTATTCAATGCTTGATCAAGATCCTCAATAATATCATCGATGTGTTCAATACCGATACAAAGTCTTACATAACTTTGGGTAACGCCTGATGCAGCTAGTTCTTTCTCATTTAATTGACTATGAGTTGTACTTGCTGGATGAATTGCTAAACTTCTAGCATCACCAATATTAGCTACGTGATAGAACATTTTTAAAGACTCGATAAATTTTTTACCAGCTTCAATTCCACCTTTAAGCTCGATACCAATCATTGGTCCATTTCCACCTTTAAGATATTTTTTTGCTCTATCGGCAATGGGTTTATCGTGCTCTGTAGAATAAATAACTTTTGTAACTTCTTTGTGTTTTTTAAGAAAATCAACAACATACTCGGCGTTAGCACAATGTTGTCTCATTCTTAAAGCAACCGTTTCAAGTCCTTGAATTATTGCAAAAGCATTATCTGGAGCCAGAGCTGATCCCAAGTCTCTCAATAAACAAACTCTTGCTCTAACAGCAAAGGGGACATTAGCACCAGTTAATTCTGGTACAGCTTTTCCCCAAACTACACCACCATAACTTGCATCTGGTTCGTTAAATAATGGTTGTCTCTTAGGATCTGCAGTCCAATCAAAGTTACCACTATCAACTATACTTCCTGCAACTGCTGTACCATGCCCACCTATATATTTTGTAAGTGAGTGAATTACTACTGCAGCTCCGTGTTCAATCGGTTTGCATATTACTGGTGCAGCTGTGTTATCCATGATTAATGGTATATTATATTTTCTTCCAATGTCAGAAACTTCCTTTATTGGAAAGACTCTTAAATATGGATTAGGGAGAGTTTCACCATAAAAAGCTCTAGTTTTATCATCTATTAACTTTTCAAAATTTTCAGGATTACTTGGATCTGCATATCTTATCTCTATACCAAGTTTACTAAGCGTATGTGTGAATAAAGATACTGTCCCACCATAAAGATCGGTTGAGCTTACTATATTATCGCCAGCTTGAGCTACATTTAATACAGCAAACGTTGAAGCGGTTTGTCCTGAAGATACAGTTACACATGACAGACCGCCTTCAAGAGCAGCAACTCTTTTTTCCAGGACATCATTTGTAGGGTTCATTATACGAGTGTATATGTTACCAAATTCTTTAAGAGCGAAAAGGTTAGCAGCGTGCTCTGTGTTGTTAAATTGGTACGATGTTGTTCTATAAATTGGAACAGCTACTGCGTTCGTCGCTGGATCACTCCTATAGTCACCACCATGTATGGCAATAGTTTCAGGGTTATTTCTTTTTTTAGTCATTTTACTCCTTTTTTAGTGCTTCAACATTATGTTAGGCGCACAATACAGTTCAAATGCCTACCGATTTTATTAATTTTATGAAGTCTCCTTTTTAGCAGTTATAAGCCCGCAATAGGATCAAATCGGCAACTGTTTTTTAGCATATTAGCTACATATTTCAAGCTAAATATAAAATTGACTTTGTAATTATTAATAGTATTAATCCACGCACAATGACAAAATTCACTAAAAAAGACCAATTAAATTCATCTTGGTATGAAATAGACGCGAAGAATGCAGTAGTTGGAAGATTAGCAACTGTTGTTTCGAATATCATAAGAGGCAAAAACAAAACTACATACACACCTCATATGGATGATGGTGACTTTGTTGTTGTTAAAAATATTGAACAAGCAAAATTTACTGGAAAAAAATTTCAAGATAAAAAATATTACAGACACACTGGTCATCCAGGTGGAATTAAAGTTGCAACACCTGCGAAACTTCATGAAAAAAAACCTGGAGAAACTTTAAAAATGGCAGTTAAAAGAATGTTACCTGGTGGAGTATTGGGGAGAAAACAATTAACAAAATTAAAAATTTATGTAGGAAATGAACACCCACATTCAGCACAAAATCCGACTATAATAGAGTTAGATAAATTAAACAGTAAAAATATAGCTAGAAACTAAGATGGAAAATACTCAATCAGCATCAAAATCTCCAAAATTAAAATTAGATTTTAAAGATAGTAAATACGCTACTGGTAGAAGAAAAACATCAATTGCAAAAGTTTGGTTAAAAAAAGGTTCTGGCAAAATTTATGTAAATGGGAAATTATTTAGTGATTATTTTGCTGACGAAACTCATAAAATGCAAATTACAAGACCTTTTGAGATTATTAATCAGGCTACTGATTATGATGTAAGATGTAGTGTAAAAGGAGGAGGACCTACAGGCCAAGCAGGGGCTATGGTTCACGGTATTTCAAAAGCTTTAGTATTATTTGATGAAAATCTAAAAGCCACCTTAAAAACAGAGAAACTTACTACCAGAGACTCAAGAGCAGTAGAAAGAAAAAAACCTGGTAGAAGGAAAGCTAGAAGAAGCTTCCAATTCTCTAAAAGATAATTTTTTTTTAATTTTTAACTGTTATAATAAAAAATGCCTAAGCTTAACGTATTAGTTGCTGGATCAACTGGTTATATTGGTGTTCAATTAATTAAATTATTAGTTAAACACAAATATATTAATATTAAATACCTTTGTGGAAACTCTTCTGTGGGTAAACACGTCAAATTTTACGATAAATCTTTATCTAAATATAAATTACCAAAAATTTTAAAATTTAATAAAAAATTATTAAAAGACGTTCATATTATTTTTACAGCACTTCCAAATGGGGAAGCACAGGATATATCTAAACATTTAAGCAAAAATCATACCCTAATAGATCTTGCTGCAGATTTTAGATTAGAAAAAGCTTCTGATTATTTAAAGTGGTATAAACAAAAACATCGAGCAACTAATTTAATAAAAAAAAGTATTTATTTACTTCCTGAAATTAATAGAAAAGAGATTAAAAAATATGATATTATTTCATGCCCAGGATGTTATCCTACATCAATATTGCTTCCTCTATTTCCTTTATTTAAGAAAAATTTAATTAAATTAAATAATATAATAATTGATTCAAAATCTGGATATTCAGGCGCTGGTAGAGGAGTTCACAAAAAGTATAAAGATAAAAATCTATATGAATCTTTAAGTGCATATGGAGTTGGTTATCATCGTCACAATTCTGAAATAGATCAAATGTTAAG
>CACJHW010000025.1 GCA_902593285.1 uncultured Pelagibacteraceae bacterium | reverse complement strand
GATTATAATAACCCTATCACAAAAAAATATTTTACTAAAAAATTAGAAAAAAAATATAATAGTATTGCTTATACTACAATTTTAAAGCATGAAAAAATTTCTAATACTGTTGCCGTTCAAATATTTACAAAAAATGGCCCTTTAGCTTTTTTGCCTATTTCAGATTATGAAACATCAGTTGTTTACTCAATAAACAACAATTTGAAGGTTGAGAAAGAAATAAAAAATTTAATTAATAGCTATAACTTTAAATATAATTTAAAAAAAATAAATAAAATTCATAATTTCGAATTGAGAGGTTTAAGTTTAAGATCTTATTATCATAATAATATTTTGGCATTCGGAGATTTACTTCATAGAATTCATCCTCTTGCTGGACAGGGCTTTAATATGACAATCAGGGATATAAAGATCTTAAATAATATAATCCAGGATAAAATTGATATTGGTTTATCTTTAGACTCAACATTATTTAAAGAATTTGAAAAAAAACAGAGGCATAAAAATTATATATTTTCATCTGGAATTGATTTAATTCATGAGTTATTTAATTTAGAAAGAAAATTTAAAAATAAATTTTTAAGTAAATCAATTCAATATTTAAATAAAAATTCTAGTATTAATAAAATTTTAACAAAAATTGCAGATAATGGTATTTAATTTAAATTAATGATTATTGAAGGGTGGTATTTTCGTAATCATCGTAAGTATAAGTTTTGAGTATCTCTGCAATTTTATTTTTTCTAATGTCTAAGCTTTTAGCTTCTAGTAAAATTTGTTTTTCTTCTAATGAAAATGGTGATGCCATAGCCAAAGCATTAATTGTTTCATTCAAACTTTGTTTTTCTAATGCCTTCCAATTTATAATAAAACCTCTTTTTTCAAATAAAGACTTCAAATCTTTAAAAATCAGCTCAAGATCAGAAAAATTTAATCTCTCTTCTTCGTCGCTCAAATCATTCGAATAATCATTATAGTCAACTTCCACACATCTGTATTTTTTATCTGTATTTATTTCATTTATAATTTGAAACCTGATTTTTCCTTTTAATTCAATTAGATATCTGCTGTCTTCAGTTTCTCTAAAACTAGTTATTTTTCCAAGACAACCAACATCATGTAATTTTGGTATATCATTTTGATCTTTAGAATTTTTAGGCTGGATCATCCCAATTAATTTATCTGATCTCATACTATCATTAACCATATCTATATAACGAGGTTCAAAAATATTTAGAGGCACGGTAGTATTTGGGAAAATAATAAAATTACTTAATGGAAAAATTGGAATTATTTTAGGAAATTTTTTCATAAATTTTAATTAACAATTTTAATTCTATTGATCTATAGTATTAATACAATGATATTTTGGATCGCATCTTACCCAAAAAGTGGAAACACATGGCTAAGGGCTTTAATAAGTTCCTATTACTACACTAATGATGGAAAATTTAGAGAAAATTTAATTAAAAATATAGGTCAATTTCCTGAAAAAAGATTTTTTTCTGATTTTAAATATGATCCTAAAATAGTTACTGATACAACAAGGTTTTGGATTAAAGCACAAGAAAAAATAAACAAAGATAATCAACTAAGATTCTTTAAAACTCACAATGTTTTTGGAAAATTGAATAATTATGATTTTACAGATAGTAAAAATTCAGTTGGATGTATTTATGTAATTAGAGATCCTAGAAATGTTATCACATCAATTAAAAATCATTATGAACTAAACGATGATCAGGCTTTGAAATGGATGATGAATGAAAAAAATTATATATATGATGTTAGCAATTTAGAAAAAGATGGATACAGCGATTTTCAATTTATTAGTTCCTGGTCTACAAATTATAAATCCTGGAAATTACAAAAAAAAGTGCCTATAAAAATAATTAAGTATGAAGATTTATTAAGCAAGACTTACTCAGTATTTAAGGATGTAATTGAATTTATAAACAGAATTACAGAAAAAGAAAATAAAATTGATAAAACAAAAATTAAAAATGCAGTTAATTCAACTTTGTTTGATAAGCTTAAAAATCATGAAATGAAAAACGGTTTTTCAGAAGCTATTCAGTCAAAAAAAAAAAATGAAAAAATTCCATTTTTCTTTTTAGGTCCAAAAAATGATTGGAAAAAAATTTTAGATCTAAATGTACAAACTAAAATAAGTACGACTTTTAAAGATGATTTTATTGAATTAGGTTACGATTAATTTAATTTAGTTAAATTTTTTATTTTTAAATAAAAAATAGTATGGTTCATATTTCTTGGTATCATATTGATTAATTTGATTTCTTATTTGTAAAAAACTACTCGATTTACTTCTTAAGTTTTTGTTTTTATAGAATTGCAAAATATTTTCACTCCATTTTAAATCACAAAAATTATATATTTTTTTTGAATATTCTTTTGGATTTACAGTGAAATTTTCTAAACTTATGTCTAAGATTTTATTTGGATATTTTTTTTTGAAATAAGAAATTATATGTTCATAATTTTCAATATATTTAATTATATTTTCAATGTTATGTGCCCATGGAAGGAATATAAGCATTGATTGATAAATACCTATTAAAGCATCAAATTTATTTCTGAACGTATGAATAAATTTAGCTTCAGGAAAAACTTTAAGTATAATGTCAATATAAAAGAAATTTTCTAAAGATTTATCAACAAAATTTTTATCTTGAGAATAATTATATATATTATTTAAAAAACTAATTAATAAATTTTCATTAATTGCAAATTTTGATTTTAAGTCAAAAGGTTCATTTTTAATCTGATTTCTTATTGCAATATCAAAAATGCTAGTTTCTCCGTAAGAATAAAATGATTCATTATTATTTGAAATCAAAGATTCTACCAATGTAGATCCTGATCTTGGAAGTCCTATGATGAAAATAGGCTTAATTTGTTCATTATATTTTAATTTTTCACTATTTTTTACATAATTAATTTTATTAAAATGACTAAATAAGAAATTATTATAATAGTCTATAGATTTTGAATAGTATTCCTGTTTAAATTCATAATGATTTTTGTGTGCTAAATTCAAAAACTTAATTTCATTTTCAATATTTTTTTCTTTTTTTTCATTTTTAGAGAATATAAAATAAATTAGACTTTTATCTTGGAAGTTCAAATTAGTATTTTTTTCAATATATTTAAGTTTTTCTAAATATTTTATTTCGAAATTTTTAACCCCCATCCTATGAAGTCTATAATAAGATTTTATATCATTTGGATTTAATTTAATTAATTTTTTAAAT
>CACJHW010000024.1 GCA_902593285.1 uncultured Pelagibacteraceae bacterium | reverse complement strand
ATATTGTTAAACCTGATGCTGTTAGTATCGACTATAATGTTGATCCAAAAAATATACTTAGAGATATAAAAATACCTATTCAAGGCGGTTTAGACCCTAAAATTTTGTTAACAGATAAAGAAACATTAAAAAAAGGGGCCTTTAATTATTTAGAAATTTTTCGAGATCACCCGTATATATTTAATCTTGGCCATGGTATTTTGCCTGAAACAAATCCAGAAATGGTTGAAAATTTAATTAAAATTGTAAAAGATTTTAAATGATTGAAAAAAATCACCCACCCATAAAATACGGTAACACAGGAGTTCTCATAGTTAATTTAGGCACACCTGATTCTACTAATTGGTTTGATATAAGAAAATATTTAAAAGAATTTCTTTCTGATAGAAGGGTTATCGAAGTAAATCCTGCGATTTGGCAAATAATTTTGAATTTGTTCATTTTAAATTTTAGACCCTCTAAAACTGCCAAAGCTTATAAAGAAATTTGGATGAAGGACGAAAATATATCGCCACTTCTTTATTATACAAAAAAGCAAAGTAAGAAAATTTCAAATTCACTATCAAAAGAAAATATTGTCATAGATTTTGCTATGAGATATGGAAATCCGAGCATTAAGAGCAAAATTCATAAATTGCATAAAATGGGTTGCGAAAATTTGGTGATACTTCCTCTTTACCCCCAATATGCAGCAGCTACGACAGCAACAGTTTGTGATGAGGTATACAGAACTTTAATGAAAATGAGGTGGCAACCTTCTCTAAAAATAATTCCTCATTATGAATCTAATCCTCTTTATATTGATGCGATTGTTAATTCGATTAATAAAAAAATAAATGAAATCAGCTGGAAACCAGATCTAGTCATAGCTTCTTATCATGGGATACCAAAAAAATATTTTGATAGAGGCGATCCTTATCATTGTTATTGTCATAAAACGACAAGACTAATTTCGGAAAAATTTAGTTCAGTAAAAATTAAAACTACATTTCAGTCAAGATTTGGTCCACAAGAATGGCTTCAACCATATACTGACAAGACTTTAGAAAATTTGCCTAAAGAGGGTGTTAAAAATGTCCTTATAATTTGTCCAGGGTTTGCATCTGATTGTGTAGAGACTTTAGAGGAAATACAAATTCAAGCTAAAGAAAGTTTTTTAAATTCAGGAGGAGAAAATTTTGATATGGTTCCTTGTTTAAATGATAATAGTGATCATATAATTTTATTAAAATCCCTAATTGAAAGAAATATCTGATATATGAATTCGTATTTATTATTTAAATCTTTACATTTAATCGCGGTTGTTTCTTGGATGGCCGGCCTTTTATATCTTCCTAGAATTTTTGTTTACCATGTTGAAAATAAAGAAAAAAAAGAAGCAACCGATATATTTGAAGTAATGGAAAAGAGATTATTTTTTTATATTATGCGTCCTGCAATGATTTTTACTTGGGTTTTTGGATTAGTATTAATCTACCTAAACGGAATAGACATATTCTCTCAATTATGGTTTCAAATAAAGATTGTCTTAGTAATATTATTATCAGCATATAATGATTATTTAGGAAAATGTCTTGTTGCTCTAAAAAATTCTACAAATACAAGATCTGCAAAATTTTTTAGAATAATTAACGAAATACCTACGGTTATCTTAATTATTGTTGTATTTTTAGCTATTTTCAAGCCAATCTGGGGTTGAAATAACATAACCAGCATATATATTAAATATATCTGATAAGCCCTTATCAAAAAAACAATCATGAATATTCAAGAACTAAAACTAAAATCATCTGAACAGCTCATTACTCAAGCAGAGGAGCTGGGTATAGAAAATGCCAGTACATTAAGAAAGCAAGAGATACTTTTTGCTATTCTTAAGAAAGTTGCTGAAAAAGAGGAAATTACTGGCGTAGGTGTTTTACAATTATTACAAGACGGTTTTGGTTTTCTTAGAGCAATGGAATCAAATTATTTACCAGGACCGGATGATATTTATGTGAGCCCAAGTCAAATCAGAAAATTTGGTTTAAGAACTGGAGATACAGTTGAAGGACCAGTAAGAGCACCTAAAGAAGGAGAGAGATATTTTGCATTATTACAAGTTAGCAAAATAAATTTTGAAGAACCAGAAAAAGCAAGACATAAAATTGCATTTGATAACTTAACCCCGCTTTATCCAGATAAACAGTTGGTGATGGAAGTTGAAACGACAAAAGTTGAAAAAAAACAAGATTTGACTCCAAGACTTATTGATCTAGTTAGCCCAATCGGTAAGGGACAAAGATCTATAATTATTTCTCCACCTAAAGCTGGAAAAACAATGATTTTGCAAAGTATTGCAAACTCAATAGCTAAAAATTATCCAGAATGTTATTTGATGGTGCTGCTTATTGATGAGCGTCCAGAAGAAGTAACTGATATGCAAAGAACTGTAAAAGGTGAGGTAATTAGCTCTACTTTCGATGAACCAGCTCAAAGGCACGTGGCAGTGGCCGAAATGGTTATCGAAAAAGCCAAAAGACTAACCGAACATAAAAAAGATGTTATTATTTTGTTAGATTCTATAACACGATTAGGAAGAGCTTATAACGCCGTTATACCAAGTTCTGGTAAAGTTTTAACAGGAGGTGTTGATGCTAATGCACTCCAAAGACCTAAAAGATTTTTTGGTGCAGCAAGAAACATTGAAGAAGGTGGCTCATTAACAATTATTTCTACAGCTTTAATTGATACTGGAAGTAGAATGGATGAAGTAATTTTTGAAGAATTTAAAGGAACAGGTAATAGCGAAACAATACTAGATAGAAAAATTGCAGATAAAAGAATATACCCAGCAATTGATATAACAAAATCAGGCACAAGAAGAGAAGAATTATTGTTTGATAAAAATGATTTACAAAAAATGAATGTGCTTAGAAGAATAATTGCCCCAATGGGAACCATGGATGCTATAGAGTTTATTAACTCAAAATTAAAAGACACAAAAAATAATGCTGAGTTTTTTAACTCAATGAATAAACCAGCTTAAAAGAATTTTTCATTACAATTTTAGGTTTTACAGAGACATAAATTTGAAGATATAATCTTTTAATGACAATTTATGCTTTATCGAGTGGTCCTGGTATATCAGGTGTGGCTGTAATAAGACTTTCAGGACAAGACACCTCAAAAGTAATTCAACTTTTAACTGGTAAGGAGCCACCAAAGCCGAGAATAGCGACATTAAGAAAAATCAATAAAATTAACACTTCTGAGCTAATTGATGAGGGACTAATCCTTTGGTTTCCTGGCCCTGAGAGCTACACAGGTGAAGATATGGCTGAAATCCAAGTTCATGGCAGCAAAGCTGTTGTGGATGTCCTACACACCTCTCTTTCAGATATAGAAAATTGTAGATTAGCTGAGCCAGGTGAATTTACAAAACTTGCATTTCAAAATGGAAAAATAAATTTACTTAAAGCAGAAAGTATTGCTGATTTGATTTCTTCAGAAACAGAAATTCAAAGACAACAAGCAATTAAAATCATGAATGGAAAATCATCTGATCAATTTAATTTTCTTAGAGAAAAACTTTTAAAAATTTTATCACATGTTGAGGCAAAAATTGATTTTCCAGAAGAAGATCTGCCTAATAATATTTTAGATGAAATCAAAAACAGTTCTGATGAAGTAATAAATAAAATTAAAAAAATATTAAACGATCAAAAAGTTGGAGAAAGAATTAGAGAAGGTTTTAAAATTGCTATCCTAGGACCAACTAATGCTGGCAAA
>CACJHW010000023.1 GCA_902593285.1 uncultured Pelagibacteraceae bacterium | reverse complement strand
AATTTAGAAATTAAACAGGTTTCAGACAAAGAGGCTGAAGAAGCTTTTAGAACTATTTTGTCTTGGATGGGTGAAGACCCTAACAGAGAAGGTTTATTGGAAACCCCCAAGAGAGTAGTGAAAGCTTTTAAAGAATATTTTAAAGGATACCAGGAAGATCCAAATAAAATTTTGGATAAAACTTTTGGGGATGTCGAAGGTTATGATGACATGGTTGTTCAAAAAAATATTTCAGTACAAAGTCATTGTGAGCATCATATGGCTCCAATTATAGGAAAAGCACATGTAGCCTATATTCCAAAAGAAAGAGTTGTTGGTTTAAGTAAGTTAGCAAGAGTAGTTGAAGTTTTTTCAAAAAGATTACAAACACAAGAAAGACTTACAATGCAGATAGCTAATACGTTAATGGAGTCTTTAGATGCAAAAGGAGTTGCAGTAACTATAGATTCAACTCATCAGTGTATGACAATGAGAGGTATTAAAAAAGAGCAAGCTACAACTGTTACTAATTACTATCTCGGTCAGTTCAAAGAAGATTTAAGTTATCAAAATAGATATTTACGATTTATCAGCACTACGCTAAAAGATTAGTGTGTCGGATCAATTTAAAGCAATAGTCCTTAACCAAGAAGGCGAAAACTTTTCGCGTGAAGTAAAATTCTTAGATAAAAGTTTCTTAAAACATGGTGATGTAACTGTAAAAGTAGATTATTCAGATTTAAACTTTAAAGATGGAATGATTCTAAAGAACGGGGGAAGATTAGTTAAAGAGTATCCTCATATTCCAGGAATAGATTTTTCTGGAACTGTTATTGTAAGTGAAAATCCAAAATTTAAAGAAGGTGATGAAGTAATTCTTACTGGTTTTAGAGTAGGAGAAGTTTTTTTTGGAGGGTTTTCACAAATTGCAAAAGTAAGCGGAGATTTTTTAGTAAAAAAACCAGATAGTTTAACTAGCAAACAAGCAATGATCTTAGGAACAGCAGGTTTAACATCTTTAATGAGTGCATTTGCCATTCAAGCAAGAGAAAGTATTTTATTAGGAGAAAAAGTTACTGATGTTTTGGTAACTGGCGCCACAGGTGGAGTTGGTAGTTTAGCAGTTATGGCTTTAACTAAATTAGGTTATAACGTAACTGCAGTTACAGGAAAAGATTCTAAGTCAGACTATTTAAAATCATTAGGCGCTAAAAACATTATAAATAGGGCTGAATTTGATAAAGATCCAAGACCAATAGATAAAGGTTTATGGGATGGAGTAGTTGATACTGTTGGTGGAAAAATTTTAGCAAACGCAATAGCGCAAACAAAATCAAATGGAATTATAGCAGTTTGTGGAAATGCAAACAGCAATGAGCTTAACACAAATTTACTTCCGTTTATGTTAAGAGGTATTAAAGTTTGGGGAATGGACTCTGCTAATTGTAGCATAAAGAGAAGAGAATTTATTTGGGGAGAAGCATCTAAATTAATTGATTTTGATTTAATTGAAAAATCAGTTTTAACTGTTAGTTTGGAGGAATTAGTTGAAACTTATCCAAAAATTTTAAAAGGTGAAATTGCTGGAAGGGTATTAGTTGATTTAAATAAATAATGGATTGGGATAAATTAAAAATTTTTCATGCTGTGGCTGAAGCTGGAAGCTTTACAAATGCTACTGTTAATTTAAATCTTAGCCAATCAGCTATAAGTAGACAAATACAGTCATTAGAACAAGATTTAAAAGTGCAGTTGTTTGAGAGACATGCAAGAGGATTAACTCTAACGCAAAATGGAGAATATGTTTTTAAAACTGCTCATGAGGTGATTAGCAAACTGAAAGAAGTTGAGACATCATTAGGCGATCAAAAGAGCAAACCAACAGGAAAATTAACAATTACAACTGTAAGAAGTTTTGGAACACATTGGTTAACACCAAGAATTCAAGAATTTATGACACTAAATCCAGAAATTGAGATTGAACTTGTTTTCGATGATAAAGAATTAGATTTAAGTACTCGTCAAGCTGATATCGGAATTTTTATGAGAAGACCAAAACAGCTTAACTATATTCAGAAAAAATTAGTTGATATTAAGTATTATATTTATGGATCAAATAAATATTTAGAAAAAAATGGAATGCCAAAAACAATTGGTGACTTAAATAAACATAAGTTTATCTCCTTTGGAAAAGGAGCTCCTTCGCCAGTTTACAATCCTGATTGGGCATTAAAAATAGGAATGCATGATGGGAAAAAAAGAAAATCTATAATGAAGGTTAATAGTGTTAGCGGTCTTTTGTATGGTGTTGAGTCAGGGGTAGGATTGGCTGCACTTCCAGAATATCTAGTATCAAATTCTAATAACGTTATTAAAGTGCTTCCAAAAGTAGAAGGACCAATAACAGAAGCTCACTTTGTTTACCCGCAATCATTAAAAAACACAGCTAGAGTTCAAGCTTTCAGAAATTTCCTATTCAGTAAAATCGGCGACTGGAAATAGAAATCTCCTTTATAAATAATATCAAAAAGTCCTTGTATTCTGTGACAAAATATGCGATTGATAATCATTCGCATTGAGAATAATTCTCATTCGCAAATTAATTAGGGTAAAGAAAAGGATAAAATGAAAAAAGTAACAATAATAAGTTTATTTGTTTCTTTAATAGCTTCGTCTTTTACTTTTGCAAATGAAGTAAATATCTTCAATGCAAGACATTACAAGGCAGATAATGAGCTTTATAGCAAATTTACCAACAAAACAGGAATTAAAGTAAACCTGATTAATGGAAAGGCTAGTGCATTAGAAAAAAGAATGATTGAAGAAGGCACTGACTCTTCAGCTGATCTTTATATTACTGCTGATGCTGGAAGATGTGGAGCTTTCAAAGCTAAAGGAATGACTCAAAGTGGTTTGGTGTCTCCAACAATTAAATCTTCTGTTCCAAAAAATTTTAGAACTACACACTGGGTAGGAGTAGCAAAAAGAGCAAGAATAATTTACTATTCACCAGAAAGAGTTAGTGGCGCTGAATTATCAGGTCTTACATATGAAGGTCTAGCTGATCCAAAATGGAAAGGTAGATTAGTAATTAGAAAATCAAGCAACATTTATAACAAATCTCTTGTAGCTTCATTGATTGAGAATAATGGAAAGAAAGCTGCTGCTGAATGGTCTAAAGGAATTGTTGCTAATATGGCAAGAACACCAAAAGGAAATGACAGAGCTCAAATTATGGCAGTTGCAGCTGGAGAAGCTGATATTGCTGTAGCAAATACTTATTACTTGGCACTAATGCTATCTGGTAACAAAGGAGCAGAACAACAAGCGGCTGCTAAAAAAGTTAAGGCATTTTTTCCTAATCAAAATGATAGAGGAACACACATGAATATTAGTTGTGCAGCTTTAGTAAAAGGGGCTCCTAATAAAGCAAATGCTATTGCTCTTGTTGATTTTTTATTATCACCAGAGGCTCAGGAACATTTTACAAATAATACTTTTGAGTTTCCAATGATAGCTGGGGTATCTCCAAATCCATTGGTAGTGAATAATTTAGGATTAGATT
This sequence comes from uncultured Pelagibacteraceae bacterium, assembly GCA_902593285.1. GTDB lineage: Bacteria > Pseudomonadota > Alphaproteobacteria > Pelagibacterales > Pelagibacteraceae > Pelagibacter. The sequence continues at coordinate 259 of CACJHW010000023.1, read as the reverse complement.
TTAAACAAGATTTAACAACTAAAGTTTCAAGCTATGGAAAAAATCAAGCTGCTGCATTAGAGGTAATGACAGCTGCTGGATGGAAGTAAGGAAAAAGTGAGAAAAAATTTATTTAATTTTAATTTAGACATTTCTCCAGGCAAAAGTGGTTCTCTAGAGGGTCAGATAACTTGTGAGCCATGCTTGTCACAATGTGAAAAAATTAAAAAAAAATAAATAATAGAAAATTATCTGAGATCAGAAATGATGATATTGATCG
>CACJHW010000022.1 GCA_902593285.1 uncultured Pelagibacteraceae bacterium | reverse complement strand
ATTTCTCGCAAAGATGAATCATGTACTTTTATATGTTTCTATTTTAGCAATAACAATTTCAGGAATTTTAAAAAAATTATTTAACGGGGAAACATTAACAATATTGTTTAAGGAAATTCAAATTAATGAAAATTTTGATTTAGCAGATCAGTTTTATGAAATTCATATTCTTTCAAATTATACCCTTATCGGTTTAATAGCGCTTCATATAACTGCTGTTATTATTCACAAACTATTTTTTGGGGACAATTTATTAAAGAGAATTCTTTAATCTTAATGACAAGCAATTCCAAATTTTTTTAATCTCCAGTAATTATAAGGCCACGGAGTTAAAAAACCTACAATCAGCATTATTGGTACCACCCACCATGTTAAAATTGCGCCTCCAGTTAAAACATAGTCAGTTAAATTCATCATGATTTCCATGCTAATCATTGAAATTAAACTCATACCACAAGCTGTTTTGAATGCGTTAACAAAATTAAAATTTTGCGTCATTAAAATTATTGTTTCTAGAATAATGCTTGTAATCAATCCGTTGATTATTGCTAAAATCATTATTCCTAAAACTGGAAAAGGGATTTGAGTTAATTGAAAAAATAATATTGTTCCAAAATCTCCAATGGCACAACCAAGTACACACCAGGCTGTATTTTTTGCGCTTCTTTTCCAGGTATGTCTACAAGACCAATGAAATGTAGAGGTATTCATTATAATTTGATATTAATGATAAATGATTTTTAGACAAGTTTTCGATAATAAATCATCAACTTATACTTATTTAATTGCCTCGGCAAAAGGTCGCGAGGCAGTCATAATTGATCCAGTAATTGAGAATGTTGAAAGCTACATTAAGTTACTAAACGAATTAGATTTAAAACTAGTTAAGGTAATAGATACCCATATTCATGCTGACCATGTAACTGGTGCAAGTAAACTTAAGCAAGCAACAAATTGCTTTACGCTAATGGGGGAACACACCCCTGCTGATACTGTAGAAATCAAAGTAAAAGATGACGAAATAATAAAAATTGATCAAATAGAAATCAAAGCGATGTATACACCTGGTCATACTTCTGACAGTTATAGTTTCTTAATGGATAACTATTTATTTTCAGGGGATACTCTTTTAATTAATGGCACTGGTCGAACTGATTTTCAAAATGGTAGTTCAAAAGATGCTTATAATTCAATCTTTAATAGATTGTTAATATTACCTGAGGACACCATTTTGTATCCTGGTCATGATTATAATGGCAAAGAGTCTAGTACAATTGGTAATGAAAAAAAATTTAACCCAAGATTGCAGGTTAAAAATGTTGATGAATATGTTGAGCTTATGTCAAATCTTAATTTGGCAAAACCACAATTAATAGATATCAATGTAAGTAGAAATATTAAGTTAGGTGCTAACTAAAGACAACAAATATTAAAAACCAATAAGAAACTAATCCAGCTGATATTGTTGCAATAATATTTTTTGAAAAATAACCTACAATAACAGCAACTAATGCTCCAAAAATTTTGGGATCATTCATTTCTATAAAAGTTCCAAAATCATTTATAAATATTCCTGGAAATATTATTGCTGGGAATACTGCAGAAGGAACATATTCCAACACTGCTTTAATTTTATCTCCCAACATATCTCTACTTATTAAAGCGATCATAGTCATTCTAGTAAAGTAAGTTAATATTCCAGCAAAAATTATTGCAGTAAGAGTCATTTTTTTAACCTCAATAATAGTGCAGCTACAAATAAAGCAATTATTGGCGAAATAATTATGTAGGATTTAAATGGAGCATCAAAAAATAACAGTGAACTCAAACCACATGTAATCATAACAATAACATGATCTAATTTTTTTAAATCCTGAACAACAATTGCTATAAATGTTAGAGGAATTGCAAATTTTAATCCAAGTTCTTCTGGAACAAATGATCCTAAAACAATACCTGATAAGGTTGCAATCTGCCAACAAACCCACATTGTGCAACCAGTACCAATTAAATGATAATGTAAAAATTCCTCATTTCTATTTTTTTTAAAAAACTTATTAGATTCTGCAAAGCCTTGGTCTACAACTACATATGAAATTAACAATTTTTTAATAAAAGATAATTTTTCTAAATATTCAGATAAAACTGCTCCATATAATAAATGTCGAGAATTTATAATACCAACAGAAGCAACAGCAACTAAACTAGAAGCACCCCCCGATAACAATTGTAAAAATACTATCTGTGAAGCTCCGCCAAAAATGATGAAGGACATTGCATAAACTAAATATGGGTGAAATCCAAGTTCGACACCGATTGCTCCACAAATTATTCCAAATGGAATTACTGAAAGCATGTGTGGAGAAATATCCAACATCCCTCGAGTAAATAATTGTTTTTTAGTAAGCATTTGCTTGTTTTATTAAAAACAAACTATGTGATCAATATTAATCGGTCTTTTAATTCCAAACTTTTCGTCGGTCTCATGTTGATGTTCGTGATGGGAATGAACAAAAACTGGAATTAATAAATCGCTATTGGTTTTTAAAGTATAGATAAAATTTGTTCCTCTAAATTTTCTATCAACTACCTCTAATTTTAGATTGCTTTTATCGTCATGCTCAAGGTCCTCTGGTTGTAATAATAATTGCACATTTGAACCTTTTGGATAATGCTTAATAAAATTACCTTTAATTGTTCCAAGATCGTCATTTTCTAATGAATTTTCTCCTGTTACTTTTGCTGGAATTAAAATTCCACGATTTAAAAAATTTACTACTTCGACTGAATTTGGAAAATGATAAACATTATAAGGATCATCAAACTGTTTAATTTGACCATCTAATATAATTGCACATTTGGTACCAAGATAAAAAGCTTCATAGGAGTCATGAGTAACAATTATTGTTGTAATTTTTAATTTACTTAATATTTTTTTTAATCTTACTTGAATTTCTTCTTTAAAACTTTGATCTACATTAGATAGAGGTTCATCTAAAAGCAAAAGATCAGGTTGAGTTAATAGCGATCTTGCAAGCGAAGCTCTTTGTGCTTCCCCTGCGCTAATTTCATGTGGAAATTTTGGTAATATTTTTTCTATATCAAGAAAATCTACAATCTCTTTAAAACTAAGCTTTTTCTTTCTTTTTCCTTTATTTCTCTCTGCGCCTAATAAAATATTTTTTTCAACTGTGTAATGAGGAAATAAACTGTTGTCCTGAAAAGCTAAAGATATGTTTCTATCTTCAGGTTCTACATTTTTATCTTTAGACGATAATAGTTTTCCGTTCAATTTTATTGAACCTTTATCAATTTTTTCTAAACCAGCTATAGTTCTAAGTATTGTAGTTTTTCCAATTCCTGAAGGACCAAGAATACACAAAGTATCCCCTTCATTTTCAATCGCAAAAGATGCGTTCTTAACTTTGATCTTTCCACCTATAGTGAAATCAACATTTTTAATCTCTAAATAACTATCGCTCATTTTCCCTCAGTATATATTTAGATGTAAGCATTATAAATAGAGTTGCAATCAAAATTAAAAATAATGAAGGAACAGCTGCGGCTTCTAATAAGTCTTCTGAAGCAGATATATAAGCTGTAGTTGCAAATGTTTCAAAATTAAAAGGTCTTAAAATCAAGGTGATTGGCAATTCTCTTATTATTTCTAAAGAAATTAATATTCCAACAAATAGAAGAGAATTTCTTAAGAAAGGTACATGAATATTCATAAAAGTTTTCTTTTTAGAGTAACCAAGTAAATATGAACTTTCATCAACAGAAATATTTATTTTCTCATAACCAGATTTTATTCCATTAAAAGCTAAAGAATAGAATCTTACAAAATAAACCAAGACAAGTCCTAGAATGGAACCAATAAACATTTTTTTAATTGATAAAAAACCTAGTGCTTTTACAACATTGTCATCAAACCATGCAATAAAAGTTATAAATGCCACTGCTAAAATTACTCCTGGAATTGCATAACCAGAAATAGATAAAGTAGATAAAGCGTTTAAAGTTTTATTTTTAGAAACTCT
>CACJHW010000021.1 GCA_902593285.1 uncultured Pelagibacteraceae bacterium | reverse complement strand
TGTAAGATTGTCTTCCTGCAATGACCGCATTTTTAAAAGCTAAAGCCATTTCAAATGGTTTTTTTGCTTTTGCTATAGCTGTGTTAACAAGTACTCCGTCACAACCTAATTCCATTGCTATCGTAGCGTCAGAAGCTTGACCTAAACCAGCATCAATGATTAATGGAAGTTTGGTTTGTTTTCTAATTATTTGAATATTGATTTTGTTTTGAATTCCTAGTCCTGATCCAATTGGTGCAGCTAGAGGCATAATAGCGTTAGCACCTGAATTCTCTAAACGCTTAGCCATTAAAGGATCATCATTGCAATAAACCATAACCTTAAAACCTTCTTTAGCTAAAACCTCTGTTGATTTTAAAGTTTCTATCATGTCAGGAAATAAATTTTTTTTATCTCCTAAAACTTCTAATTTAACTAACTTCCAACCACCTATTTCTCTAGCTAATCTTAAAGTTCTCAAAGCTTCTTTTGAATTAAAACATCCAGCAGTATTAGGTAAATATGTAATTTTTTTTGGATCAATATAATCCATCAGTAAAGGCTTATTTTTATCCGAAATATTGACCCTTCTTACAGCAACTGTTACGATTTCTGCTCCAGAGAATTTAATTGTTTTTGCACACTCAGACATACTTTTATATTTACCTGTTCCAACAATTAATCTGGAATTAAATTTTTTATTTGCAATAATCAAACTATCTTTTTTCAAATTAACCACCTCCAATAAAATGAACTATTTCAATTTTATCATTTTTATTTAAATTTATTTTATTAATTTTTTTTTTATCTATTATTTCTTCATTAAGCTCAATTGCTACTTTATTTAAGGGTATTTTTAGATTTTTAAGTACTTTAGAGAGGTTAGAATCTTGAGTTATAGATTTGATTTTGCCATTTATTTTAATTTTTATTTTTTTTATTTTTTTCATCGTATATAAGTGCTGAATGAATAATAAAATAATTATTATTAACGGTCCAAATATTAATCTATTAGGGGAAAGAGAACAATCACAATATGGATCAACTACATTTGACCAACTTAAAGAGAATTGTTCTAAAAAAGGACAAGAAATTGGTATTGATGTTGAATTTGCTCAATCTAATATTGAAGGAGAGATTGTTAATATAATTCAAGATGCTAGGAAAAAATTTGATGGTATGATTATAAATGCCGCTGCATTTACTCATACTTCTGTGGCTATAAGAGATGCTCTAGATTTATTCAAAAAACCAATAATCGAGATACATTTATCTAATATTTATAAAAGAGAAGAATTTAGACATAAATCACTTATAAGTGGTGTCGTAACTGGAGGAATTTTTGGATTAGGTGCTGAAGGATATATTTTGGCCATAATTTCATTACAAAAGACCTTGCAAAATGAAAATAGATAAAAAAATAATTAAAGAATTAAGTGATTATTTAAAAGAATTTAATCTTACAGAAATAGAGATAACTGAAAAAGATACAAAAATTAAAGTATCAAAAAATAATGTTTCAATTAGTAATCAGCCACAAATTATTTCGACCTCATCACCTACAACAAGTTCGGCACCTACTAAAACTCAGAATATTAAATCAGGAACTGAAATTACTTCTCCTATAATTGGAACTGCCTATCATGCTCCAGAACCTGGTGCCAAAAAGTTTGTTGAGATTGGAAAAAAAATTAAAAAAGGTGATACAATAATGATTGTTGAGGCAATGAAAACAATGAATCATGTTCCATCAACAGCAGATGGTGTAGTAAAAGAAATTTGTGTTGAAGATGGCCAGCCTGTTGAATTTGGCCAAACCATTATTATCCTAGAATAAATAATGTTTAAAAAAATTTTAATTGCAAACCGTGGGGAAATTGCAGTTAGAATTATTAGAGCATGTAAAGAATGGGGAATACCTTCAGTAGCTGTTCATTCAGATGTAGATAGAGAAAGCATGCATGTAAGAATGGCTGATGAAAGCGTGTGTATTGGTTCTCATCAACCAGCAAATAGTTATTTAAATATTCCAGCATTAATGTCAGCAATAGAACTCACAAATGCTGATGCTGTTCATCCAGGATATGGTTTTCTCTCGGAAAATGCAAATTTTGCAAGAATTTTAGAAGAGAATAAAATTAATTTTATAGGAGCTTCATCAAAACATATTGAAATGATGGGTGATAAAATCCAAGCAAAAAGAATAGCTAAAGAAAATGGATTGCCTGTTATTGAGGGCTCTGAAGGAGGAGTAAAAGATGTTTCTGAAGCAAAAGAACTTTGTAAAAAAATTGGTTTTCCTGTCTTAATCAAAGCCTCAGGTGGAGGTGGAGGTAAAGGTATGAAAATAGTTTATAAGGAAGAAGAATTTGAGACGATGTTTTCAACTGCAAAATCAGAGGCACAAAAATATTTTGGTAATGACGAAGTTTATATTGAAAAATTTTTTCAAAATCCAAGACATATTGAGGTTCAAATATTAGCTGGAAAAAATAGAGCAGTTCACCTACATGAGAGAGATTGTTCGGTTCAAAGAAGGCATCAAAAACTTATAGAAGAAACACCAAGTCCAGTTTTAAATGATGAAATAAGAAAAGATTTATTTGAAAGAACAGTAAAAATGGTAGCTAAAATAGGTTATACGGGAGCTGGTACGGTTGAATTTATATATGAAGATGGAAAATTTTATTTCCTTGAAATGAATACAAGAGTTCAAGTTGAACATCCTGTAACTGAGATGGTTACTGGCATTGATATAATTAAAGAACAAATTTGGATTGCTTTTTCAGGAGAAACAGCTTTAAAACAAAGCGATATAAATCCTAGAGGACATGCAATTGAATGTAGAATAAATGCTGAGGATGCTAGTAAAAACTTTCAGCCTTCGCCTGGAGTTATTACTATGTGTCATCAACCATCTGGTTTTAGAACAAGAGTAGATGGTGCAATATTTCAAGGATATAAGGTAACACCTTATTACGATAGTATGGTTTGTAAGTTAATTTGTCATGGAAGAAACAGAACAGAAGCAATTCAAAGAATGAATAGATCTTTAGATGAATTTGTTATTGAAGGAATAACTACAACAATTCCTCTACATAAAAAGTTACTAAACCACAAAAAATTTATTAATTCAGACTTTAACGTTAGTTGGCTAGATAAAGATTCAATTATTTAATAACATTTAACAAGCCAAACATCGTAAACAGGATGATCAAAAGGTGCGATTGATGGGCTTGATGAAAACATCCAACCATTAAAAACAAAAACTTCATCATTATTTTTATTAGTAAAATCTTGAACTTGTATATAAGCAGTTATTTCTGGATTATCATCAAATTCTGAATTTTTACATTTCAGACTTTTAATTGATAAATCTTTAAACTTTATTAATTCTCCATTTTTAAGTTTAAGTAAGGTGTTTTTAGAACTTATTTTATCCAAAATTTTTATATCAGTAAAAGTTCCCTCTAAATTATTTTTTGCGTTTGAGTTTAAAAGTAAACAGAAATAAAATAAAAAAACTAAATAGATTAATTTAAAATTATTCTTTCCAACTTGAGTATTTCTTTTTAATACCATCTTGATTTTTATTTGGATAATATGCTGCGTCAGTCCCTGTTAAATTTTCTTGATGTGGTTTTTGCCATTCATATTTTTCTAAGGTATGTTTTTTCTCAATTTTATTTGGTGTAAAATGTATCCAAGAATACCATTCAACAGGAATTTTTGATGCGTCAATTGTGTTTGAATAGATAACCCATCTTTTTCCGTTTTTACTTTCATAGTATTTATTACCTAGCTCATCAGTGCCAACCAGTTTTCCAAAAAAAATAGTTTTTAGTCTTGTTCCAAAAGTATCTTGATTCCACCATGTGAAAATTTTTCTTAAGAGTGTCAACATAATATTTTTTATTTATTCAATTAAAAATTGTAAAATTTAAATTAGACTAAAATATGAATATGTATATAAATTAATTGATTCATTATTCAAATTAAAATTTAAATTGAGGTCAAATGGCAAAGTACTTGGTAGAAACTTATTATACGTGTACCTTTAAAGTAAATCATTATTTAGATGATATTAATGAGGCAGAGTTAAAA
>CACJHW010000020.1 GCA_902593285.1 uncultured Pelagibacteraceae bacterium | reverse complement strand
AAGGGTAATTTTTTCTTTCTATTAAAAAAATAAGGTAAATAAAAACTTTCAATTTTGCTTTTTAATAAACCTTTTTTTACAATTATTTTTTTTGACTTTAAAATTTTAAAACTTTTATTTCTTACTCTTTTATCTATGTCAGTGACTGCATATATAACTTCTGAAATTCTAGATTTTATTATTGCGTCAGTGCATGGTGGTGTTAATCCATGATGACAGCATGGTTCTAAGGTAACATACATTTTTGAACCTTCTAATTCTTCAAAACTATTTTTAATCGCATTAAATTCAGCGTGTGGTCTTCCATTAAATGAGGTTTGTCCTATGGAAATAATTTTATCATTTTTGACAATAACACAGCCTACAGAAGGATTTGATCCAGTCTGTCCATGACGAGATTTAGCCAAGTCTAAGGCTAACTCCATGTAAAATTTATCTTTTAATGTAAATTTATCTTTTTTTGTAGACATCAAGCTTGTCCACGAATTGTACGAAATCTTTTTCTTCCCTAAAGTTTCTATATACTGATGCAAATCTTACATATCCAACTGGGTCTAAATCTTTTAGTCCATCCATAACCATTGTCCCAATTGTGTTTGTAGATATCTCTCCTTGTCCAAGTTCTTCAAGAGATCTTGAAATGTTACTAATGAATTTTTCTATTGTAGCCGTATCTATTGGTCTTTTTTTAAGAGCTATGTAGATAGATTTAGATAATTTATCACGATCAAATGATGATTTTCTTCCATTTTTTTTAACAACCATCAATTCTCTAAATTGAATTCTCTCAAATGTAGTAAATCTTTCACCACATATACACAATCTTCTTCTTCTTATTGCGGTACCATCTTCAGTTGGACGTGAGTCTACAACAGATGTATCACCTTTTTTTTCGCACGGACAAATCATTTACTAAAGGTTCTTATATATCGGAAATGAAGAAGTTAAAGAAATAACTTCATTTTTTACTTCGTTTTCTATTTTGCTATTATCTGTAGGGTTTTCAGATAAACCTTTCAGAGTTTTTGTTATTAATTCACCTACCGTTTTAAACTCATTTAAACCAAATCCACGAGTTGTAGCCGCTTGAGTTCCTAATCTTATTCCAGATGTAATCATTGGTTTTTCTGTATCAAATGGAATACCATTTTTATTACATGTAATGTTTGCTCTAGACAAACTCTCTGCCGCAAGATTTCCTTTTACATTGTAGGGTCTCAAATCAACCAACATCAAATGTGTATCTGTTCCATCTGAATAAATTTTAAATCCATTATTCTTTAAGGTTTCTGCTAACATTTTTGCGTTTGCTAAAACAGATTTAATGTAATCTTGAAATTCTGGTTGTAGCGCTTCAAGAAAGCCAGCTGCTTTTGCCGCAATAATATGCATTAAAGGTCCTCCCTGATAACCAGGAAAAACGGCTGTGTTAAATTTTTTAGCAAGATCTTCATGATTAGTTAAAATTATTCCTCCTCTTGCGCTTCTAAATACTTTGTGAGTTGTTGAAGTAACTACATGAGCATAGTCACATGGATTAGGGTATCCTTTACCAGCAACTAATCCTGAGAAGTGAGCCATATCAACCATTAGATATGCTCCAACTTTATCTGCTATTTCTCTAAATCTTTTAAAGTCAATTACTCTAGAATAAGCACTTCCGCCTGCAATGATTAGTTTAGGTTTATGTTCTAATGCAAGTTTTTCAACATTATCATAATCTATCAACTCAGATTCTTTGTCTACATCATAACCTATAGCGTTAAACCATTTACCAGACATTGAAATTTTTAATCCATGAGTAATGTGACCACCTGAATTTAAACTCATACCCATGAACGTATCACCTGGGCTTAACAGGGCTAAAAACACTGCTCCATTAGCTTGTGCACCTGAGTGTGGTTGAGCATTTGCAAACTTACAATTAAATAATTTTTTTAATCTTTCAATAGCAAGGTTTTCTGCTACATCAACATGCTCGCAACCATTATAATACCTTTTACCAGGATAACCTTCGGCATATTTGTTAGTTAAAACTGATCCTTGTGCTTCTAATACTGCTTGAGATACTATATTTTCAGACGCAATTAGCTCTATATGTTGTTGCTGTCTAATTAATTCATCTTTAATAGCTTTATAAAGCTCTGGATCTTTTACAGATAAACTATCCTCAAAAAAACTTTTATAACTATCGTTTAAATAACTTTTTTCGCTCGACATAATTATATTTTCTTAACCCTTCTCAAGTGTCTTCCACCGTCAAATTTTGTATTTAAAAAAACACTTACAAATTTCAAAGCATTTTTTTTGGTTATCAACCGTGACCCTAATGTAATGATGTTTGCATCGTTATGCAATCTGGATAATTTCGTTGATTTTAGATTAAAACATTGTGCAGCGCGAATATTTTTATGCTTATTTGCCGCAATATTCATTCCAGTCCCAGATCCACACACTAAAATACCAACATTACTCTTTCTTGATTTGACTTTTCTAGCAACTTTATGAGCATAGTCAGGATAATCAACACTGCTATCATCTTTGGGACCAAGATCCTCAATTTTTACTTTTTTATTCCTTAAATAATCTTTGATTGTTTCTTTTAATTTAAATCCAGCGTGATCTGATGAAATAAATATTTTTCTCAAATTAATTAAATTTGTAATCTAAAACACAAGCAACTAAATGTATTCTATTCTCTTCTCCACCATTAAATGCGTTGTGATACTTAGTATTATTTGTAACCCAAACTGAACCATCAGCAGGCATATGTTTAGCAACATTATCAATTACCATTAAACAACCAGGGTTTGTTATAATAGGTATATGTAATCTTGGTTCAGGATCTCTATGCCAACTTAACGTTGATCTTGGTTCTTTTAAAAGAATTCTAACTCTTCCAAGTTTGTATTTTTTTGAAAGGACATCATAAACCTCTTTAAAATATGTGTTCTCATAGTCTTTAATAAATTCTGAGTAAGATGCTTCGTCAATCATTTCGTCTCTAGAAACTTCTTTTCCTGATTTATCAGGTTTGGTCCAATATACTCCACGTACTTTATTACCTTTGGTTGAATCTGGATCGCCAGGTACCTGTGTTAAAGATATAGCACCAAAGTGCGTAACACCTGCGTCTTCAAATTTTTTAATCTTAACTATTTGATGATAAGCTTCTTGTAACTTTTCTATATCAAACTTAATTTCTTGTTTCTGGAAATCGCTAAAGTCTAAAATTCTATCTTCTTTTTTGACATTTAAGTCTATAACTTTTGAGTTTTCTGTCGCCATCCTGATTGCTTTCTACCCTTTTTTTTGTATATGTGTATATTACATTTGTCGCAATTTAAAAGTAAATTAAAACATGATTATTGGTAAATATCCTAGTCTTAGACTCAGAAGAAGTAGAAGAGAATCTTGGTCAAGAAGATTGATTCAAGAAAATACCTTAAGTCCAAATGACTTTATACTACCTATTTTTTTAATTGAAGGTTCAAATAAACGGCAAGAGATTTCATCAATGCCAGGAGTTTATAGGTATACAATAAATCGATTGAGCCAAATTGTGGATAAAGCACTAAAATTAGGAATACCAATGATAGCTCTTTTCCCAAAGACACAAAACTCAAAAAAAGATGAATTGGGAATAGAATCACTGAATGAAAATAATTTAGTCTGTAAAGCGATACAAGAAGTCAAAAAAAGATACAAAAACCAAATCGGTATAATGTGCGATGTTGCTTTAGATCCTTATACATCACATGGTCATGATGGTTTGATCAAATCTAACACTATATTAAATGACGAAACAATTGAGGTTTTGATCAATCAATCATTACTACAAGCTCAGATGGGATGTGATGTACTGGCTCCTTCAGACATGATGGATGGTAGAATAGGAAAAATAAGAAAAGCTTTAGATAAAAATAAATTCCAAAACGTTCAAATATTATCGTACGCTGCAAAATATGCTTCAAGCTTTTATGGACCTTTTAGAGATGCAGTCGGTTCTAAAGGTTCGTTAAAAGGAGACAAAAAAACTTATCAGATGGATTATAGAAATTCTGATGAAGCTTTAAGAGAAGTTGCATTAGATATTAAAGAAGGTGCTGATATGGTAATGGTTAAACCAGGTATGCCCTACTTAGACATAATAAAATCAATTAAAGAAAAATTTAAATTACCTGTATTTGCTTACCAAGTATCAGGAGAATACAG
>CACJHW010000019.1 GCA_902593285.1 uncultured Pelagibacteraceae bacterium | reverse complement strand
CATTCTAAACTCTTGTTTCTTTATTATTATTTAACAAATCTTTTAAGCTTTTATTTTCAAAGAATGTATTTATGTGAATCTCTAATTCATCCCAAAGATTGTGAGTTATACATTTGGTGGCTTTACCGTTACATCCTCTTTTTGATTCTTTTTTACACTGAACAGTTTTTACTTTTTCATCAACAGCATTAAAAATATTTGTTAATTTAATATCATTTGGATTTTTATTGAGAACATATCCTCCTTGAGTTCCTCTAATACTTTTAACAATTTCGTTTTTTTTTAATTTAGAAAAAATTTGCTCTAGATAATCTAAAGATATACCTTGTCTCAATGATATATCTCTTAGTGATACTGGATTGATGTTATCAAACCTAGCTAAATCAACTAAAGCCATTACGGCATATCTACCTTTTGATGTAAGTTTCATTTTTTACCCTTAAATTGTGGGTTTTTATACATACCTGACCAAAATGGTCAAGTTTAGAGTATAAAAAAAAACTAACATATTGTCGCTGACTTATGATAAACGTACATTTTTTTTGAGAATAATAATCAATATCGCTTATGGATAATAAAATTTTAGAAATATTTATACCTGGTCCTGCAGGTAGACTTGAGGCTAAATATTATAAAAGTAAAAAAAATACTTCGCCAATTGCTTTAGTATTACAACCTCATCCTCAATATGGAGGAACGATGAATAATAAAGTTGTAGTAGATACTTTCCATACATTTATGGATAACGATTTTTCCGTTTGCAGAGTAAATTTTAGAGGTGTTGGTAAAAGCGATGGAGAATTTGATAATGGTCAAGGCGAACTTGCTGATGCTGCAGCGGCTTTAGATTGGTTAGAAAGAGAAAATTTTGACAATTCACAATGTTGGGTTTCAGGATTTTCATTTGGATCTTTGATTGCAATGCAATTATTAATGAGAAGACCAGAAATAAACAGATTTATAGCTATTTCACCTCAACCAAATGTTTATGATTTTTCTTTTTTATCTCCATGTCCAACTTCTGGTTTGGTTGCTTATGGTAAAAAAGATGAATTGGTACCAGTAGAGTATATTACTGAACTTGACAAAAGATTAAGTGCACAAAAAGGTATTAAAGTAGAATTTAATGCAATATCAGAGGCCAATCACTTTTTTTCAAAAACAAGTGATTCTTTAATTAAACATCTTGATAAATATATAAAAAAAGAAACAGCACTATATTAAAAATTTTCTACCAGTTTTCCACCGACCGTAAATTCTTTGCATCCAGTTGTTGTGTTAAAAGAAATTGGTAAATTCAAAAAAGACCTTATAGCTAGAAACCCAAATGCCTGTGATTCAATATAATCACCATTTAAATTATAATTATCTATACTTTCTAAATTAATATAATTTTCATGTGATACGTAATTTTTTATACGATTAATTAAATTACTATTTTTTCTACCACCACCACAGAGTAAAAATATAATACTATGATCTTGACTAATATATTTCAACCCTTCTGCAATTAAATATGCTGTAAAGTCTGTTATAGTAGCACAACCATCTTCCAAAGATAAACCTCTTGCAAAAGATACATCAAAATTTTTAATGTCCAATGACTGGGAGTAAGAATTTATTTTAAAATTATCTATTGCTTGATTTAAAATTAATTGATCTACTTTCCCTGCTTTAGATAGTTCACCATTTTTATCAAATTTTTTGTTGGAATTATTTCTTACCCATTCATCAATTAAACAATTGCCAGGGCCTATATCAAAAGCAGAAAGATTATTTTGAAAATTATCTGAATCATTAATAACTTTTGTAACATTTGCGATACCACCAATATTCAAGAAACCTATTGGAAATTTAATATTAAAATTTTGATTAATTTTTTTTGATAAAATATGATGGAAAATTGGAGTTAAAGGTGCACCTTGGCCATTATTTTGAATATCTGCTTGTCTAAAATCATATATGACTTTTTTTTTGACCATTTGAGATAACAATTTCCCATCTCCTAGTTGATTGGTAATTTTCTCTTTTGGGTTATGAAAAATTGTTTGACCATGAAAACCTATCAAATCAATGGGTTCTTTGTATTTTTTTAATGATTGATTAACTGCATCAGCGTGAAAAAGAGTTAAATTACGCTCTAATTCTCTTAATTTTTCCGAATTTTGTAAAAGATCTTTCTTTGTTAAAACTAAATCTCTTAATCGAACTAACTGATCCTGAAGATTTTTATCATACTCATAATAATCATCTAAAATATTTGAAAATTCATCGTATCCATCTGAAGTAATTATTGATAAATCAATACCATCCATAGATGTTCCGCTCATTAGTCCAATTGCAGTATATAATTTTTTTTTCATTGATATGCTTTTTAAAAAAAATTTGTATATTGTAACTATAAACTTATGAATAAATTTTTAAAAGAATTTAAAGATAGAGGTTTTTTCTATCAATGTACAAGTGAAGGTGAATTATCTAAACAATTAGATCAAGAAAAGATTAAAGGTTACATAGGTTTTGATTGTACAGCTGAAAGCTTACATGTGGGTAGCTTATTGCAAATAATGTGTTTACGACTACTACAAAAAAATGGACATCGACCAATAGTTTTACTTGGTGGAGGAACTACAAGAATTGGGGATCCGTCTGGTAAAGATAAAACTAGAAAAATATTAAGCGAAGAAGAGATTGAGAAAAATATTAAAAATATCAAAAATATTTTAAAAAAATTTTTAGATAATAATGATCCAAATACAAAACCAATATTTGTAAACAATCATACTTGGCTTAAAGATTTAAATTATATTTCTTTTTTAAGAGATATAGGAAAACATTTCACGATAAATAGAATGTTAACATTTGATAGTGTAAAACTTAGATTAGATAGAGAGCAGTCGCTAAGCTACATGGAGTTTAATTACATGATTTTACAAGCATACGATTTTCTTGAATTAAATAAGAAAGAAAATTGTCTCTTGCAAATGGGAGGTTCAGATCAATGGGGAAACATTGTTAATGGTGTTGAGCTTATTAAAAGATATTCTAATAACCAAGCCTTTGGTTTAACAACTCCGTTAATTACGCTAGCAACTGGTGCTAAAATGGGAAAAACTGAAAGTGGAGCTATTTGGTTAGATGAAAAATACTTATCAGCTTATGATTATTGGCAATTTTGGAGAAACGTAGATGATAGAGATGTAATCAAATTTTTAAAAATGTTTACTGAAATTGAAATTAAGGAAATAGAAACAATTAAAGATAAAGATATAAATGAATTAAAAATACTACTTGCTAATAAAACCACAGAAATGTTGCATGGAAAGGAAGCAGCTAAAAATTCTGAGCAAGCAGCAAAAGAAGCTTTCTCCGGAAACACTCTGGGTTCAAACTTACCTAAAGTTAATATTCAATCAAATAAAATAGAAGAAAAAATAAATATAGTAGACCTTGTTTTATTATCTAAACTAGAAAACTCGAAAAGCGAAATCAGAAGACTTATAAAAGGGAGTGCGGTAAAAATAAATGACGATGTTATTTCGGATGAAAAGTTCGAAATCAATAAAAATTTATTTAAAGATAATTATCTTAAACTTTCCCTTGGAAAAAAAAGACATATTAAAATAGAATTAAATTAATTTTTTTTAATTTTCTCTAAAGTTCTAGTAATAAACCTGGGTGTTAGAGTTTTTATAGGATTTACAGTAGTTTCTAAATCTTTAGGGGGGCCTTTAATTTTAAAGCTAACTCCAAAAACACCATCGCCTACTTTCTTTCCAATCAATAAATCTCCAAGTAAAGGTATTGAAGCAATAGATCTATTAATTGTTGTGGCTGGAACCAAGGTTCCTCTTAAACTAATTAATTTATCCTCCTCAATGTATCCTTCCAATAAAATAGATATTGCTGGACCAATTGCGTATAACTCCTGAATTTTCATTAGTTTATCTTGATTGGTAAAATTCATTTCAAAATCTGTAAACCTAATCCCCTCTCCTGTAAGTAAATCTGCTATTCCTTGAAGAGATGCAAGAGCCAACAACTTAGCTAACGCTGGAATTTCTTTAACTTTAAAATTATCAATTACTAATTTAGAAGTTGAAACTCCATCTTTTTTCAAGGAATAAAAGTCTAAATATCCTTCTCTATCATCTTTAAAACCTTTGATAAATTTATATCTATCTACTAGGGGTTTTGCCTTAGATGAGAAAAGGGTAGTAATTTTTTCACCTTGATCATTTGTTCTAATTGTAAATTTTATATTTTGAGAATTATTATAAAGGGCCAAAATATCTGCTTCTTCTACTTTATTATCAATAATTTTTATCTTTCCGTTTAAATCTTTAACAAAGTATATTTCATCAAAGTAAACTTCCTTAAAATTTAGGTCCATACTTAGGTTATTTTCAAAAAGATTGTTTTCATTTTTATCATTAGCATCTAGTAAATTCGAAATTAAAGAATTTGCATTGAATGAAGTACCATCAATTAAATAATTTTGGCCTTCTACTTTTTTAATATTGTAATTATTTTTTTTATTTTCTGTATCTAAA
>CACJHW010000018.1 GCA_902593285.1 uncultured Pelagibacteraceae bacterium | reverse complement strand
TCCCCCAAAATGGTCTTCTCTTTCGAAAAGATCTACATGATGTTTTTTAGATAAATAATAAGCAGCACTTAGTCCAGAAATACCTGACCCAACGACAGCAATTTTCATTAATTATTATGCTGCATCTTCTTTAAACTCATCCATACTTGGACAAGTGCAAAAAATATTTTTATCTCCGTATACATTGTCAACTCTTGCAACTGGGGGCCAAAATTTATTTGCTTTTAAGAATTTTGCTGGATATGCGGCTTGCTCTCTTGAATATTTATGACTCCATTCATCTGAAGCTAATTCAATATCGGTGTGAGGTGCATTTTTAATAGGGTTATCTACTTTGTCAAACTTGCCTGACTTGACCATATCTATTTCCTCTTTAATGCTAATCAAAGTGTCACAAAATCTATCCAGTTCAGATAAACTCTCACTCTCTGTTGGTTCTATCATCATTGTTCCAGCAACTGGCCATGACATTGTTGGTGCATGAAATCCATAATCTATTAATCTTTTAGCTATATCTTCTTCTGAAATGCCTGTTTCGCTTTTAATTGATCTAATATCAATAATACATTCATGAGCTACATTACCATTTGAACCTTTATAAAGAATTGGGTAATGGTCTTTTAATCTATTTGCTATGTAATTTGCATTTAGGATTGCAATTTGTGTTGCAAGTTTTACACCTTCGGATCCCATCATCTTAATGTACATCCAAGAAATTGATAAAATGCTCGAGCTTCCCCAAGGAGCTGCTGAAACAGCACCTATTCCACTTGCAGGTCCACAATCTTTTACGACTGGATGATTAGGCAGATAATTTTGTAAATGTCTTTTACATGCGATAGGTCCCATTCCAGGTCCTCCTCCACCATGGGGAATACAGAATGTTTTGTGTAAGTTTATATGACAAACATCAGGACCAAAATTTCCTGGTTTTGCAACTCCAACAAGTGCATTTAGGTTTGCTCCATCCATATAAACTTGACCACCATGTTCATGAATTACTTCACAAATATCTTTAATTTTTTCCTCAAATACACCATGTGTTGATGGATAAGTTACCATTAATGCACCAAGATTGTCTGAATGCAACTCTGCTTTTTTCTTTAAATCCTCAAAATCAACATTTCCTTCTTTGTCACAATCAACAACAACAACTTTCATTCCAACCATTTGTGCACTTGCTGGGTTAGTTCCATGTGCTGAGCTTGGTATTAAACATATATTCCTATTTTCTTCACCTCTATCTAAATGATACTTTCTAATCACCATTAATCCTGCGTATTCCCCTTGAGCACCTGCATTTGGCTGAAGTGAAACACCAGAAAAACCAGTAATAGATCTTAACCAATTTTTAAGATCTGTGAACATTTCTCTATATCCCTCCATTTGTTCGACAGGTACGAATGGATGGGGCTCAGCCAATTCTCTCCACGAAATAGGTATCATTTCTGCAGTAGCATTTAATTTCATAGTACATGAACCTAGAGCAATCATTGTTCTATTAAGAGCTATATCCTTATCCTCTAACTTTTTAAGATATCTAAGCATTTCTGTCTCTGAATGATATGAATTAAAAACAGGGTGTTCTAAATATTTTGAAGTTCTTAATAAATTTTTTGGTAAATTTGGTAAACTAACAGTAGGATCCTCTTTTTTAATTGACTCTGCAGCATTAAATATTTTTAGTAGTTGATTTACTCTATAAACATTCTTTCTTTCGTCGAAAGAAACAGACAACATTTCTGAATTTACTTTTCTAATATTAACTTTTTGGTTTAAAGCATTTTTGAAAATCTGATCAGTTTTTTCTTTGGTAATAATAGTTACAGTATCAAAAAAATAATCTGAGTATAATTCATATCCAGATTGTTTTATTTTATCTGCAAAATTTTTTGTTAGTTGAGATACTCTTTCTGAAATACTTTTAATTCCATCGGGACCGTGATAAATGGCATATGCTGCTGAAACAATCGCTAGCAAGGCTTGAGCAGTGCAAATGTTACTTGTAGCTTTGTCTCTTCTAATGTGTTGCTCTCTAGTTTGTAATGACAATCTATAGGCCTGGTTTCCATGCCTGTCAACTGAAACCCCAACAATCCTACCTGGCATAGATCTTTTGTATTCATCTTTTGTTGCAAAAAATGCTGCATGAGGTCCTCCATAACCCATCGGTATACCGAACCTTTGGGAGCTACCGACAGCAATATCAGCACCAAGCTCTCTTGGTGTTTTTAGCATAGAAAGCGCAAGGAGATCGCAAACTAAAATTGCTTTTCCATTTTTTTTATGAATTTTACTTATGGCCTCACTAGGATCTTTAATATCACCTAAAGTTCCTGGATATTGTAAAACTCCACAAACAATATCTTCTTTTAAATTCTCTAGAACTTTATCCTCGTTTCCAACAAGTACTTTAAGACCCATTGGCTCTGCTCTAGTTTGAATTACGTCAATTGTTTGTGGATGGCAATCCTCTGAAACAAAAACTAAATTGCTATCACTTTTATTAAGTCTATGACTTAAACCCATAGCTTCAGCAGCTGCTGTTCCCTCGTCAAGTAAAGACGCGTTTGCTATATCCATTCCAGTAAAATCAACAATCATTTGTTGAAAGTTTAATAGCATCTCTAATCTACCTTGTGCTACTTCAGGCTGATAGGGTGTGTATGATGTGTACCATCCAGGATTTTCTAATATATTTCTTAAAATTACATATGGTGTGTAAGTTCCATAATAACCCATCCCTATAAAATTTGAGTAAATTTGGTTTTTTTTTGAGATTGCTTTTAATTTTCTTAAAGCTTCATATTCTGAATTTGATTCACCGATATTTAATTCACCTTTAAACTGAATCTTTTCTGGTATAGTACTATTAATAAACTCATCTAATGACTTAAAGTTAAGATCTTTAAGCATTTTTTCTTGGTCTTTTTCTGATGGACCTATGTGTCTTCTAATAAAATCTTTTTGTGAATTATGTAACATTAGCTTGATGTCTCCTTTGCAAATTTATCGTATTCTTCTTTATTCATTAAAGTATCTAGCTCAGATGTGTCTTTAATTTTCAGTTTAAAAAACCATGCACCACCTTCAGGGTCCTCATTGATTTTAGCAGGATCATCAACTATAGACTGGTTGGTGTCTACCACTTCACCACTAACTGGAGTATAAACATCACTAGCAGCTTTCGTAGATTCTACTACTCCTGCAGTACCATCTTTTTCAAGATTAGATCCTTTTTCAGGAAGTTCTGCAAAAACTATGTCTCCAAGCATTTCTGTTGCATGTTTTGTAATTCCTATTGTGGCTACATCTCCCTCCAAAGTAATCCACTCATGTTCTTTAGAAAATTTTACTTCACTCATTAATTTACTCCTTTCACATAATTTTTCTTATAAAATGGTAATGCGCAAATATTTGCTGGATATTTTTTTCCTCTTACCTCAAGCAAAATTTTAGTATCAACCTTTGAAAACTCTTTATCAACATAACCCATCGCTATAGGACCGTTTACACTTGGTCCAAACGTTCCACTAGTTATCTCACCAATTTGTTTATCTGTATTATTAAATATTTTAGTTTTTTCTCTTGCAATCAGTCTACCTTCGGGCTTAATCCCTACTCTTATTTGGCTTGCTCCATCTTGCATTTGGTTCATAATTTTTTTCGATCCAATAAAACCTCCATTTGATAATCTAGATTTTGAGATTGCCCATCTAAGGTTTGCCTCAACTGGCGTTTTATTAATATCTAATTCATGACCATATAAACATAATCCAGCTTCTAATCTCAAGGTATCTCTTGCCCCAAGTCCTATAAGTTGTGCTCCCTTTTCTATTAAATTTTCAACAAATTTTTCAGCTTTATCGTTAGAAATTGAAATTTCAAATCCATCTTCCCCTGTATAACCTGATCTTGTGACAAATAATTTTTGATTATCAGAATCAAACCAATTTCCTGTCATAAAATTTAGTTGATCAACCCCATTTATAATTGAGTTTAAAATTTCAACAGATTTAGGTCCTTGAATTGCTATTAAAGATCTATTGTTATCTAAATTCATTTTAAATTTTGAACCTAGTAAATTAGATAAAATATCAAAATCTTTATCTTTGCATGCAGCATTTAAGATGATTAAATATCCCTCTTCTATTTTAGTGATAATTAAATCATCATAAATTCCCGCATCCTCATTCATTAAAAAACTATACTTAGAGCAGTTTTGTTTTAGATTTTTTAGATCTAATGGAAAAATTTTTTCTAATTCTTCTGTTAAAGTTTCATCGCCATATATGAATAGCTGGCCCATATGAGATACATCAAATATTCCAGAATGCGATCTTGTGAATTTATGCTCTTCAATAATACCTTTGCTATACTGAATAGGCATTTCATAGCCTGCAAATTCAACAAACTTAGCGTTGTTACTTTGATGAAGTTTATTTAGTGTTGTTTTTTTTATTTCCATATTAACTCTTCTTTGCCCCCTCTGTCTTGGTGCCTGAGAGATTTGCTCCTTCGGCGAGAATAATTCTCTTTCCAGAGTTAATATGTACGGTCCTTTTGCCTGAGAGTTTCCGGGGTGTTTGCTCCTTCGGCGCTACAAAAGTAGTCTCTCCCGTATATAAATTTATAACACATTTAAAATGTTTATGTGAAATTTATTTAGCTACCTTTTTGACAAGTAATGGAGACAAAAACTGTATAACTACTGCAGTTATAACTACGGCTCCCCCAAAAAGTACTGTAAGTGGCGGATTTTCGTTTGCAAACATCCATGCCCACATGGGTCCTAGAACAGCTTCGGTTAACATAATGATTCCAACAAATGCTGAAGGAGTTGATCTTGCTCCTATTGTTATAAGTATAAATCCAAGTCCAACTTGAAAAAATCCTGCAATAAAACCTAAAAAAATATCATTTGTTGAAACTAAAATACTTGGTGACATAAACAAACCTATTAGTGTTGCAAAAATTCCAGCAACCAGTTGTAAAGGTATCATGTCGACTTTTGGGTATTTTCTGACAATTAAAATTAAGATTGCAAACGATATTGGCATAATGAATGCAACTAAGTTTCCAGTCATTTGGCCTGGTGTTAGTGAACTTCCCAACATTAAAATGATACCTGCTACTGCTGTAATAATACAAGTTAATGTAATTTTTGAAATTTTTTCTTTTAAAAAAACATAACCAAAAATTGCTAAAAACAAAGCTTGGGTTTGTATTATAAAATTAGCATTAGCTACTGTTGTTTTATACATAGCAAATACATAGCTGGCAAATCCAATAGATAATATTATTCCCCCAAATAAACCTGGAAATCCGGATTTATAAAGA
>CACJHW010000017.1 GCA_902593285.1 uncultured Pelagibacteraceae bacterium | reverse complement strand
AATTTCTTTTTTTTCGGATCCATTATTGTAAAAAACCTTATTTTGATTTAGCTCAATTTTCATAACTACCACCTGAGGATTATTTAAAATTTAACTTTAATCAACATAAATTAAATAGTAAGAGTTCTGTGTGATTAATTTTGATAGAAAAAAATACCCTATATACGCTAGTTTTTTAAATCAATTAGCAAAGGATTTAACTAAGTTCTATAATTCAAAATTGAACAGAACCTTTAAAGTATCTAACAAGCTTAAAGGTAAAGGTTATGATCCAGTAACTACTTCAGACAGAGCTTTTGAAAAATTTATACGTTCAAGGATTAAAAAAAAATTTCCTGCACACCAAGTTATTGGTGAAGAATATGGTTCAACAAATTCAAAAAGTGATTATACTTGGGTAATTGACCCTATAGATGGAACAAGATCCTACGTTATAGGAAACCCAACTTGGAGTAATTTAATTTCATTAAATTTTAAAGGAATACCAATTCTAGGATTAGCAAACTTTCCAGTTCTTAAAAAATATTATTTAAATTTTTCTGATAAACTTGCTTATGTTGTTTCTCAAGGGAAAAAGAAAAAATTATCAGTAAATAAAAAAGCTACATTTAAAAATGTAAAGGTTTCTGCAGCATTCCATGGGTGGTTGTCATTAAACAAACAAAAAAAAATTCCAAAAATTTTGAAATTAATGCAATTTCCATGCAGTGATGCTTTAAGTTATTCTCATTTAGCGGAAGGAAGAGTTGACATTGTAATACAGTGCTCAAATAAAATTTGGGATATTCACCCACTTATACCAATTATTAAGGCAGCAGGTGGTATTATTAGCACTTGGGATAATAGAGATGCCGCTAATGCTGGAAATATCTTAGTTTCTTCAAATAAAAAAATTCATAATAATTTTCTAAAATTATTAAAACCAGTCTCTAAATGATACCGGAAAGAGCACAAGTCATTTTAGATTTCTGGTTTAAAGAAACTCCTTCTGAGATGCATTTTAAAAAGGATGAAAATTTTGATCAAAAAATTAAAGATAACTTTTTCAAAGATTATGAATTAGCTTTTCAAAATGAATATGATGATTGGCAGGATAACCCTATGAGTTGTTTAGCGTTAGTTATTTTATTTGATCAATTTTCAAGAAATATGTTTAGAAATGATAAAAAGGCTTTTGCACAAGATCAAAAAACTAGGTTGATTGTAAATGATGCAGTTTATTCAGGTTATTTAGAGGTTATGGACGTTAATCAAAGATTGTTTATGTTATTACCATTAATTCATAGTGAAGAAATCAGCGATCATGAAATGGCTTATTACTTGTTAAATAAATATTTAAGGAAGCATGATGCTTACAACGAAATAAAAAAATTTTGGCAAGATCATACAAAAGTAGTTAGACAATTTCATAGATATCCACATAGAAATGAAATATTAGGACGAGAGTCTACCGAGGAAGAAATAGAATTTTTAAAAGGTCAAAATAATTCTTGGTGAAATGAATTTAGAATTTATTTTTAAAGTTATAGATAAAGATGAATGGCAAAAAGCCAAGCAATCAGGAACATATGGTGGATCAGAAAAAGATCTTAAAGATGGATATATTCATTTTTCAGAAGAGGACCAGGTAGAAGAAACTTTAAACAAACATTATCCTAAAAAAGAAAATCTAGTTTTATTGAGAGTAAATGCTTTTAAGCTTGAACATTTATTGTGGGAACAAGCATCGAATGGAGACATGTATCCTCATTTATATTCACCTTTAGATACTAACACGGTTGTTAACGAATATGAGTTACCAATAAATGAGGATGGAAGTCATGAGCTTCCAGAGATTTTAAAAAAATATCAGTTTAGCCGTCCAAGATAATTAACCATTATTACACCAATAATAATTAATATAATTCCCACAATTCCATAAATATTTGGTACCTGATTAAGTTTCAACACTGCAAACAGTACAACTCCAGTTACAGTTAGTCCGCTATATGTTGCGTACGCAAAACCGACAGGTAGAGCATGCATTGCTTTTGCAATTGAAAACATTGTAATACACATGAATAGAATACATAGAACAGAGGGGGTTAGTTTTGTAAATCCTTCAGAAATTTTCGCTAAGCTATTAGATGCAATTCCAAAAGAAATACCAATAGCTAAAAATACATATCCAAATAAAGGTTTCATAATTAATCCTTAGATGCAATTTTGTCTGCAAAGGGTCTTAAAATGGGAGCCATTGTAAAAGCTGCAATTAAAGCTACAGGAAATGCAAAAATCCATGAATAAAACCATCTACCCAGAAACCCCTCACTCATACCTGTATTAACAGCGACCACAACTCCACACATAATTACACTCATACTAAAAGACATTAAAATAACAAATATAGGTTGAGCATATTTTTTTTTAAGCATATTCAGTTATTTCCAAGTAAGTTAACCATTAGTACACCAATTATAATAAACGCTAAACCAATTAATGAATAAAAGTTAGGTACTTGATTAAATCTTATTACACCAATAATCACTGTTGCGATTATAGTTAATCCCGCAAATGAAGCATAAGTAATTCCCATAGGAATATTTTTCATTACTAATGAAAGTGCATACATACACAATACAATTGTAATTGCTGTAATTATACTTGGAACAAAAAGTGTAAAACCCTCTGCACTTTTTGCAAAACTGTTTGAAGTTACACCCAAAAAAACTGCAACACCTAAAAATAAATACGAAGTAGCAAGACTCATTCCAAGACTCTAAATTAATTTAACGAAAATATATATAATTATTTAAATGACCATTTAATAGCATCTTCCATTCGGTCATCTCCCCAGAAGACTTCATTTTTCACTATAAAAGATGGACTACCAAAAATTTTATTTTCACGAGCTGAATTTGTGTTTTCGTTATATTTTGCCTCTATATTTTTAGAATTTGCTTCGGATATGATTTCATCTTTATTTAAATTTAATTCAGCACAAACCTCAGAAATGCTAGGTTCAATGGCAGGTTCTTTGCCTTCTTGGAACCATTTTTTATAAGTTAGTATCACAAATTTTTCTCCCCAACCTTTGTCAAAACCTAAGATTGCTATTTGATTTGCTAAATCGAATTCAGATAAAGGGTATGGTACTGGTGTTTTAGCAAAAAAACCATATCCCTCTGCACGTCTTTCAATATCTCTCCACATGTAATTGACTTTATTAATTTTATCTTTTGGAAATGGAATATTATTCATTTCTTTCATAATTGCTCTAACTGAAAAGGGTTTCCAATTAAATTTTACTTGATGTTGTTTTTCAACATCAAGTATTCTAGTTACGGATAGATAGGTGTATGTGCTTCCTATTGAAAAATAAAAATCAATTTCACTCACTTATTTTGGCATTGGTGTAGCACCAGTTTCTAAACTAACAATTTTTCCATTGTCATATTTATAAACCGCCATTACCGCCTCAACATTTCCATCATTAAATGTTACAAAGGCATGGTGAATACCAACTTCGTCATTTTCATAAACAATTCTAACCTTATCTTGATTAATATCACCACTCATCGCCCATTTGATAACATCACTTTTGGTTAAAACATTTCCTGTCTTGTGCATTGTGAATTTAAAATCATCATGCAAAAGCTCATTCATTACTGCTTCATCTTTATTTTTCAAAGCAGCACTATATTTCTCTAATATAGACATGTTATTCCTTTCTATTTAACCTTAGTTAAATCATATATTGAGTAACTGTCTAACACTTCATCCATTATTGGTTTTGATACCTCGGTACCTTCTATAAACTTATGAAGTGCAGCTTCATCAGTACAAAATATTTTAAACATTACAGTACTTTTGTCTGGAGTTACAGTTCCAATTGTTTTTTCAACCACTGCAACTTTTGCTCTTTCAGCAAGTCCTTCGGGAGATTGCATAAATCCCATGAATTTCTCAAAAGTACCTTCTTTTAACTTTGCTACTACTAACATTTCTTTTTCCATTTTTTCCTCCTATTTTATTATCCTGAAAAATTTTCCATAAAGTCTCCATCCATCGGAGTGATTTTTGCAGAAGCTAAATCAACTCCAGCTGCAGCTCTTGCAGCGTGAAGTTCTTTATCATTTTTAAATGCCTCAAACCCCTCCATAGTTGCATATTTTACAATTACTGTAAATTTTGAAGCATCTTCTTTTGATACACCAGCAAAAATAATGGTTGCACCAAATCCTTTAATTTTTTCAGCATTATCTTTAACCATATCCCTCCATGCTGAAAATGATTTTATATTTTCCTCTATTTTTATAATCATATTTTATCCTCCATAAATTGTTTTCGAAGTCTCCTCTACTTTTTGTTTACCATTTGGTATTAATTTGAAAATAAATGCATAGCAATTATCCATTAAAGATTTTTGATAAGGTTTACCAAACATTTCATCAACAGTAGAATTTATACTTGAATTTATTTTATCCTCTAAAACACCCTCATTTGTAAGAAACTCTCTAGTAACCTTTGCTGCAGCCAAACTATTTTCTTTATAAGCCAAATCTCCATTTGGAAGCTCACCTTGTTTAATAAATTGAGTAGATGTAAAAATTCCTGCACATTTTAAAGAATCGGATATTTCTTTATTACTTATTTTTGCATGTGAAGTTGCTGTTAGCAAAATCAACGAAAACGTAAAAATTATTTTTTTCATTTTTCTCTTTCTATTTTACTGGTGTCATAATTTTTTGACCTTCAACTCCTATTGCAACAACCATCGCTTTAACTGGGACGTTTCCAATATTTTTTGATTCATGGACTACACCTACATCTTCAACAAATGCATCTCCAGCTTTATAGATATAGCTTTTACCACCTTGGGTAAGTTCAATCTCTCCCTGTTGAATCATTATTAATACTGGAAAGGAGTGAGTATGAGCAACAACTGGACTTCCAACAGGGACAGTAAACTCAAAAGCTGTTATCATCGCTTTACCTGAGGGATATTTTATTTCTTTACCCATTCCAGTTTGACTTGTAGATATAATTCTCTTCACATGTCCATCAGCTAAAACTGAATTGGTTATAAAAAATATCCCAAATAAAGTGACTATTAATTTTTTCATATATTTCCTTTCTAATAAGTATATTCACCACTCATTTGATTCATAGAGTGAGCCATACCAGATTTACCTCTAATATTCTGTCGACTTGAATTACCACTTCCAGAAATATTTTCATATTTTCCAGTTCCACCAACAATAACAAAAGTACCTGTTCCACCTTGTCCGCCAGTTCCTTTACCTTTGTAATTTATGTAAACTTTTTCACCATCCATTAAATAAAAAGTACACATTCCAGTTTCATCATCAAACTTTCCAGCTACCAATGTTAACCCACCAATACAATGCATAGTGGATTTATCAAAAATACTTCCAGGTTCTTTGTCCATTAGTCCAGCATTACCATCGTAAGTAATACTCATATTTCCATTTCCAGCATCCATTGCATTCAATGACCACGATCCTGCTCCAGCAGCATTAAATTTTCCTGATTCTGCTAATGAGTAATTTGAGATCGTTAAAAATATTATTAAAAATAAAATTTTCCTCATTTTTACCTCCATAAAGTTATTTATTTAAACA
>CACJHW010000016.1 GCA_902593285.1 uncultured Pelagibacteraceae bacterium | reverse complement strand
TTTTAAATTTTCCAGAACCTGAAAAAGTTAGTTTGTTATTGTTAAAATTAATTTTTAATTTTTGATTATTAAAATTTATATTTTCATTAGCTTGAGGGAAGAAAATTTTTAAAAAATCTTGCTGCTCTAAAACTATATTTTGTAAGAATAATTCTGAATCTATTCTTAAATCCTTATCTTTTTTATTTATAAAATATTTAATTTCATCTATTTCTCCAGTATTTATTTGAATTTGCCCCCCACCGTTAATTGATAAATTTTTATCCTTATAATTTAAATTTAATTTATGATTATCTAGTAAAATTAGATCATCAACTTCTGAAAAATATTTATTAATTATTTTTAAATTTTAGTTGTGTAATATTTATATCAGAGTTTAAAATAATATTTTTAACTTTGAATTTTTCGTCTATTTCTAAAGAAAATTCATTATTTGTTTTGAATTTAGCATCATCAATAATTATATTTTCAAAATTTAAATTTAATAAATTTAATATATTTGAATTTAAACTTGATTGATCATTTTCAACAATAGCATCAATTAAAAAGCTATTTTTTTTCTTTTTAACGTTAAGTTTTTTTGAAATAAAATTTACTTCTTCTGCTTTAAAATTTATTTCATCAAACTGATAATTATCTTTTTGAAAATTGAAATTAAAATTTATATTTTTAAAATTACCCCTGTTTAAAAAATTAATACTTGCATCTTTTATCAAGCCTTCAATGATATAATCATTTTTAAGTTTACCATTTTCATCAATATTCAAACTCAGATCTATAATTACATGACCTTTTTTTATAATTTTTTCTAATATAAATAATTCTGGTTTATTATTTGTGGTCATAACAAATTTAATTAAATCATTTAATAATATAGACTTTGTTGTTACCTCTATATTTGCAGATGAAATCTCATTTTTAATCAAAGAACTGAGCGAAACTTGAGTTTTAATGCTTTCTAATGCTAAGGGTCTTTTTGCAAAATATACTGTTGTGCCAACTGTTTTTGCGTAAATTTTTAGTTTAAAAGGATCTAGAATTAATTTAATTTTTTTTAAATCTATATCTATATTTTTATTTATTAGTGAAATTCTTTTTTTAATTTGATTGTTAAATTTATCTGTCTCTATACCAACAATACTAAGGTAAACTGTCAAAACAACTAACACAGACAGAAGTAGTATAAAATATTTTAAAATATTATTTTTCATTTAATTTATAAAGCGATTGTTCTAAAAATTCATCGATATCACCATCTAATACTTTATCAGGACTAGTACTTTCAAAATTAGTTCTATTGTCTTTTACAAGTCTGTAAGGTTGAAGAACATAAGATCTAATTTGATGCCCCCACCCTATTTCAGATTTAGAACTTTCAACATTTTGATTTTCTTCCTCTCTTTTTTTAATTTCATAATCATATAATCTTGCTTTCAACATATTCATGCATGTTTCTTTGTTTTTATGTTGAGACCTTTCATTTTGACATTGAACAACAATTTTTGATGGAATGTGTGTTATTCTAACTGCGCTATCAGTAGTATTAACATGCTGGCCACCTGCTCCACTGGAACGATAAGTGTCTATTCTTAAATCTTTTTCTAAAATTTCTATATTTATATTTTCATCTACAACAGGATAAATCCAAACACTTGCAAAACTAGTGTGCCTCCTTGCTCCAGAGTCAAATGGAGATATCCTCACTAGTCTATGTATTCCTGATTCTTTTTTAAGCCATCCAAAAACATAATCACCATCTATTTTGATTGTTGCAGATTTTATACCAGCCTCGTCACCCCTATGTTCACTAATCAAACTTGATTTAAAATTTTTTTTATCAGACCATTTTAAATACATTCTTCTTAGCATATCAGCCCAATCTTGACTTTCTGTGCCTCCAGCACCAGCGTGTATTTCTATGTAACAGTTTAAAGGATCTGCTTCGTTAGATAAAAAACATCTAATTTCATTTTTTTTAACTTCACTTCTTAAGTCTTTTATATTTTGAAGAACTTCTATCTGAACTTGTAAATTCTCTTCTTCAATAGCCAATTGATTTAAATCATCCAAATCTTTTAGTTTTTCAATATTATTATTTAAAGAATTAGTTAAATCTTCATAAAATTTCTTTTCTTTGATTACTTTTTGAGAATTATTTTTATCTTGCCAAAAATCGGCACTCAACATTTGTGAATTTAAAGATTGTAGTTTTGAATTGATATTATTTTTTTCAAAGATACTCCTGTATTTTTTGATTTATCTTTTCAACTTCTTCTTTAAAATTTTGATAATTATTATCCATTAGTAAAACTTTAATATATTATTTGAGTCTAATCTATCTGTATTTGTATAAAGCACTTTTCCATCAACCACATTTTCTTTTTTAAAAACCTCAATAATAGTATTCTTTGAGTTAAATTTTGCTTTTTGACCGGTCAAAGGGTCAACAACCATCATCACAGTTCCTCTAGCAGCTTTAAAGGGTCTTGCATCATATTTGTTAACAGAATCACTTATAAAGCTTTTGAATATTGGCAAAGCGGTTTTAGATCCTGTTTCATATTTTCCTAGTGGGACTGGATTATCAGAACCAACATAAACTCCAACTAGTAAATTTGAGGTAAAACCTATGAACCAGGTATCTGTATTTTTATTTGTTGTTCCGGTTTTACCTGCAATATTTAAATTTAATTCTTTTAGTTTTTTAGCTGTACCTCTTTGAACAACTCCTTCTAATATTGATATCATTTGAAAAGCTGTTTCTGGAGAAAAAATTTGCGTATAGTTATTTTTAATCTCTGGATAATCGCTAGTTAAATATGAAATTTGATCACAATTAATACATTTTCTTTTATCATTATTAAAAATAGTGTTTCCCTCACTGTCTTGGATTCTATCTATCAGTATTGGTTCAATAAGTTTTCCCCCATTAACAAAAACTGAGTAAGCAGACGTAAGTTTTAACAAAGTAGTTTCAGCAGATCCTAAAGATATGGATAAAAGTTCCTCTGGATTTTCATAAATTTTTAATGCTTTTGAAAAATCAACTATCTTCTCTACACCAAGATTTTGGGCTATTCTTACTGTCATTAAATTTCTAGATTTCTCCAATCCAACCCTTAAAGTCGAAGGACCGTAAAATTTTTTTCCATAATTTTCTGGTTTCCACATTTTTAAATCATCTCCTTGATCTAAAACTAGTGGTGCGTCTAGAACTAGCGATGTTGGTGTAAAATTATTTTCCAATGCTAATGCATAAACAAATGGCTTAAAAGCTGAGCCAGGTTGTCTTTTAGCTTGAGTTGCTCTGTTAAACTCACTTTGCTTAAAACTAAAACCACCACTTAGTGCCAAAACTCTACCAGTAAACGGATCCATAGCAACAATTCCTCCATTTACCTTTGGTAGTTGTTTTAAATTAAAAATATTTTCTTTAATTTGCTCAACATAAATAATATCGCCAAGTTTTAACAGTTTATTAAATTCTTTCTTAGTCCAAGAAATACTCTGATATTCTATAACACCTTTAATTTTATCCTCTGTCTCTATTTCTGCTGAAAATTTATTTACTTTTTTGACTATTGCTAATTTCCAATTTATTGAACTTTCTAGTTTATACTTTTCTAGATCTTTTTTCCATTCTGAATTATAGATCTTGTTTGTTAATGGCCCTCGCCATCCCTTTCTTTTATCATACTCAATTAAGCCATCTCTTAGAGATTTTGTTGCAATTGTTTGTAAATTCAAATCTATTGGAGTGTTTATATTGAAACCTTGTTTATAAATTTTATCGTAACTTAAGGTATCAATTACACTTTTTCTAACATCTTCGATATAATATTGAGCATCTTCTAGATAAATTTTTTTGCTTTTTTTTAATTTTATTTTCTCATTCTTTAGTTTTTCATACCACTCTGATGTCAAATAATTATTTTCGTACAAATTTTTTAAAACTAAATTTCTTCTGAATTTTGCAACTTCAATATCTCTATACGGGTTATATCTACTTGGTGCTTTTGGCAAAGCTGCTAATAAAGCAGCTTCCGAATAATTTAAATCTCTTATTGATTTGTCAAAATATTCTAAACTTGCAGCAGCCACTCCATAAGCGCCACTTCCTAGATAAATTTGATTAAGATAAAGTTCCAAAATTCTCTCTTTAGATAAAGCTCTTTCAATTCTAAAAGCTAAAATGGCTTCCTTAATTTTTCTATTTAAACTTACTTCATTTGTTAATAAAAAATTTTTAGCAACCTGTTGTGTAATCGTAGATGCACCTTCTAATCTTTTAGAAGATATTATATTTGAAATATTGTTTATTACTGCCCTAAGTACACCTTTAGCATCTACACCTGGGTGTGAAAAAAAATTTTTATCTTCAGCAGATAAAAAAGCATTAATCACATTCTTTGGAATAGAGTTAAAAGGAACAAATATTCTTTTTTCTTTAGAAAAATCTGAAACTAAATCTCCGTTACCTGAATAAACTTTGCTTGAGACTGGTGGCTTATAGTTTTTTAAAAACTTATAATCTGGAAGATCATTAGAATATGCCCATAATATACTAATTATCAAAATTCCTGATAAAAGAATAAAAGATAAAACTAAGAGAAAAATATTCTTTAAAAATTTATTCATTTTAATATCATTATAACGTGGAATTTGTTAAAGATATGGCAGAAAAATAAAACAAAA
Source organism: uncultured Pelagibacteraceae bacterium (assembly GCA_902593285.1). GTDB lineage: Bacteria > Pseudomonadota > Alphaproteobacteria > Pelagibacterales > Pelagibacteraceae > Pelagibacter. Next base: position 1,631 of record CACJHW010000016.1, on the reverse strand, counting down.
TTTTAAAAAAATTAAAATACTAATGAAAATAACAATCAAAAAATTATGGAAAAAAATTTATATATTGATGCATCGCATCCAAATGAAACTAGAGTTGTACTTAAATCAGGTGAAAATATTGAAGACTACGAATACGAAGGTTTAAAAAATAACTTAATAAAAAACAATATCTATTTAGGCAAAGTAAGCAGGATTGAACCATCATTACAAGCTGCTTTTGTTGATTTTGGTAGAGAGAGACATGGGTTTCTATCATTTAATGATATTCAATCTGATTATTATCAAATTCCAAAAGCAGATTTAGAAAAGATTAAAGAAGAAGAGGAAAAAGCAAGAGAACAACTTTCGAAAGAAGTCGAGGCCAAAGAAGAAGAAAATATAGCTGAAGGAAAACTTGAAATTGACGATCCAATAGAAAAAACTCTTGATGAAGAATCTAATAATCAATTAGAGGATAAAGAAAATATTGTCTCAAAAGACTCTTTGGAGGAGACAAGAGAGAAAAAAAAAGAAAAATTTAAATTTAAAAGATATAAAATTCAAGAAGTAATAAAACCTAACCAAGTAATTCTTGTACAAGTTATAAAAGATGAAAGAGGTCAGAAAGGTGCCGCACTAAGTACATTTATATCTATAGCGGGGAAATATATTGTTTTAATGCCTAATACTCCAAAAGGTGGAGGAATATCAAGAAAAATTTTTAATCCAAATGAAAGAAAAAAAATTAGATCTATATTAAATGAAATCAATATTCCAAGAGAAATGGGTTTAATTGTTAGAACAGCAGGTAGCAACAAAACAAAAAATGAAATTGATAATGATTTAACAACTTTAATTAATACTTGGGGTCAAATTAAAGAAAATGCAATTAATGCTATTGCACCATCATTAATTCATCAAGAAAGTGAAATAATTAAAAGAACTTTAAGGGATATGTTTGATGATAATACCAAAAATATAATTGTAGAGGGAAATGAAGGTTACAAAAAGGCTCAGTCATTTTTGAAAACTATGATGCCATCAAGTGTAAAAAAAGTAAAAAAATATAGAGGTAAAATTCCACTATTTATAGAAGAAAATATTGAACAAAAATTAAATCAAATTTTTGACTCTGAAATTAAACTTAAATCTGGTGGTTATCTGGTAATTAATCCAACAGAAGCTTTGGTGTCTATAGATATAAATTCTGGAAGTTCAATTAAAGGAAAAAATGTTGAAAGCACTGCATTAGATACAAATATCGAAGCTGCTGAGGAAATAGCGAGACAAATAAAGATCAGAGATTTATCAGGTTTAATAATAATAGATTTTATAGATATGCTTAGTTATGGGAATAGAAGATTAGTTGAGAGAAAACTTAAAGAAAAATGTAGGACAGATAGAGCAAGAATCCAAATTGGTAGGATAAGTAATTTTGGTCTTTTAGAAATGTCTAGACAAAGACTCAGGGAAAGTGCGATTAAATGGAGAGTTACACTTACTGATGAGTCTTTTGCTCAAAAACTTTTAAAAATTGTTGAATTAAAAGCTGTTATTAATAAAGCTAAATATGTTGAATTAAAAGTATGTGAGAAAATTTCAGATTTTCTCAAAGAAAATTTTGTTAATGATTTAACATATTTTGAAAAAAA
>CACJHW010000015.1 GCA_902593285.1 uncultured Pelagibacteraceae bacterium | reverse complement strand
AGAGAAGAAATAGAATTAATTGAAAAAAAAATGCCAAATGAAATAGATAAGTCGGGAAGATATAATGTTCATTTAATTTCACCAAAACTTGATGCGATTGTTCATAATTCAAAAATTTTAGATGCAGTAGAAAGTATTATTGGAAAAAATATCTTAGTTTGTAGTACTACTTTATTTATTAAAAACCCTAACGAGCAAGGTTTTGTAAGCTATCACCAAGACGCAAAATACATAGGATTAGAACCCCATAATTGGGTAACAGCATGGGTAGCATTAACAGAGTCGAATGAAAATAACGGATGTATGAAAATGTGGCCTAAATCACATTTAAATATTAAAAATCATAATGAGAAATTTAATGAAGGAAATTTACTTACCAGAGGACAAACAGTGGAGAATGTTCCTGAAGACGAAGTTAAATCTATAGAACTAAAAGCTGGTCAAATGTCATTGCATCATCCAAGAGTAGTACATGGATCAGGTATAAATAAAAGTAATGATAGAAGAATTGGGTTTGTTATCCAAAGTTATATAGGCACAAATGTAAAACAGACATTAGGTAAAAATAGTGTTCAACTTGCAAGAGGAGAGGATAAATATCATCATCATGAAATTATAAATAGAAATAATACTTTAATGAGTGAAGAAAGTATTTTACTTCGAAAAAAAGAAAATGATTTCATGCAAGAAATTTTTTATAAAGGTGCAAAGCAAAAAGGTTCTTATTAGTTTATGAAAAAAACACTTAACCTTGGGGTAATCGGAATAGATCATGGTCATATTTTCGATATGCTAGATGAAATGATCAAAGAAGGTTGTAGCTGTAATTACTTTTGGACAGATGGGGATCCTCTAACTCTTCAAGAATTTAATAAAAAGTATCCAAATATTAAAAGAAAAGAAAATAAAGAAGAAATATTAAATGACTCATCTATTGATATGATTTTAATATCCTCGATCCCTGTAGATAGAGCTGGTCATTCGATAGATGCTTTAAAATCTGGTAAAGATGTTATGGTAGATAAACCTGGCTGTACTAACTTAGATCAATTAAATAATTTGAAAAACACTATTAAAGAAACTGGAAAAATATGGTCTGTAAATTTTTCTGAAAGATTTCACGTTGCAGCAGTTGCTAAAGCTGAAGAATTAGTAAATGAAGGCAAAATAGGAAAAGTAAAACAAACTATTGGTACAGGTCCACATAGGCAAGGAAACTATGAAAGACCTGATTGGTTTTATAATCGTCAAAGTTATGGAGGAATTATTACCGATATTGGTTCTCACCAAATTCATCAATTTTTAGTTTTTACAAATTCAAATCAGGCAAAAATCAACCATGCATTAGTAGAAAATACTACAAAGAAAGATATGCCTGGTTTTCAGGATTTTGGTGAAGTGAACCTTACTGGTAATGGTGGGCATGGTTATATTCGCCTGGATTGGTTTACTCCAGATGCCCTTCCAACCTGGGGAGATGGAAGATTGTTAATCCTTGGAGACAAAGGTTTTATTGAAATAAGAAAATATACAGACTTAGCAAAATCAGAAAAAGGTAATCATTTATTTTTAGCAAATAATGATCAGGTGAAACATATTGATTGTTCTAATGTTAAACTACCCTACTTTAGTAATTTAATTACTGATGTTTTAAACAGAACAGAAACTGCATGTCCTCAAAATCTTACTTATCTTTCAATGGAACTTGCTATTAAAGCTCAAGAGCAAGCTGAAAAAAAATGAAAAAATATCAAGTAGCAATAATTGGAACCAATATAGGAGCAAAACATTTTGAAGATTTTCAAAAAGTATCTAAGAGATTTAATGTTCACACATTATGTGGTTTAACTCGTGAAGCTATTGATAAAATACTACAATCAAATACTGAGACAAAAGTTTCTCTAATTTTTGATGATGTATTAAAAGTTAAAGAAATTGATATTATTGATATTTGTCTCCCACCCCATTTACATTTTTCTGCTTGTAAAAAAGCTATGGAAGCTGGAAAGCATGTGATTTGTGAAAAACCATTAGTTTCAAGTCTAAAAGAAGTAGACGAATTAGAACAAATCAGCAAAGAAACAGGTAAGATTATTTTCCCGGTATTTCAATATCGATATGGTCTAGGATTTTCAAAATTAAAAGTATTAATTAAATCTGGTTTAGTAGGAAACCCTTTAGTTGCTTCTTTAGAAACTCATTGGAATAGAGGTAAAGATTATTATTCAAAACCTTGGAGAGGAACTTGGGAAGGTGAACAAGGCGGTGCAATATTAAGTCATTCCATCCATATTCATGATTTAGTGAGTATGATCTTGGGGCCTGTTTCAAATGTTTTTGCAAAATTAACAACTAGAGTAAATGATATTGAAGTTGAGGATTGTGCGGCCCTTTCAATTGAAATGGAAAACGGCACATTAGTTACAAGTTCAATTACATTGGGTGCAGCAAATGATACGAGTAGACTTCGATTTTGTTTTGAAGGGTTAACAGCTGAGTCTGGTGCATCACCAGATAAACCATATAGTCCAGCTGATGATAAATGGGACTTTTTACCAAGAGCTCCTATAACTCAAGCTCAAATAGATGAAGTGTTATCAACAGTAAAAGAACCAAAATCATGGTATGCAGGTATGTTTGAGGAAATTGCAAATAAACTAGATGGATCTCCTAGTGATGAAGTAACTTTATCAGATGCTAGAAAATCTCTAGAATTTGTAACTGCTGTGTATGATTCTTCTAGACAAAATAAGAGTATTAAACTTCCAATCAATAAAGATAATCCTTTATATGGTTCTTGGTTACCTTTAAACAATTAAATATGGGAGATTCGAATAAAGCACCAAACGATTTTTTTGATAATTGGAATAAAATCCAATCAATGTCATATAAAAATGTCATTGAACTACTTGTAAAGAGAAGTAGCGAAAAAAAGATATTAGCTTTAATTCAATTTGAATTAGATCAATTTTCAGAAAATGTTCAAAAGGATTTAGTTATTTCTGAAACAAGTTCTTTCTATCAAGAAATATCTAATCTTTTCAGAGATTCAAACTGGTGGTCAACCGCTACAGTTACAGATGCTTGTAAATATTATTTAAATTGTGCAAGAGATAATATTTCTTATTTTGAAAACTATGTAGAGGCAGATAGTGATTTATCTCAAAATCAAAAAAATGAGATATTTGCCTTATATCAATTATGTACTTTATTTGTTTCTTGGAATGCTATTAAAGACAAACAGATCAGAGAAATTATAGATATTAGAAAAAGTTTATTTTTTAGATAAAACTAAACTGTATGAACAAAGAAAACGCAAGTAAACTCTGGAAAATTATTCAGGAAGCTGGCGATTATTTGGTGGGACAATTACCTGACCATCCAAACCATCCTAAAGGAAGAAACCCCTACGCCCACATTGCTATATGTGTCAAAAGTAAATTCAATGCAAGCTACAAAGATATTCCTGATGAAAAATATAATGATGTTATTAAATACATTGAATTTTTAAAACAAAATCCAAGTTAATTATTGTTTTGGAAAATAATCTTTAAGTTCACCTTCTCGGTAAACATCAGCAGTACAACAATGTAAACCTCCACCAAAAGCGTAGGCATCTCTAAGTTCTACTGGCACAACTTCCATTCCTAATTTATCTAATTGTTCAGCTTGATAAGTTTCACTTTTTTCCACACAAACAGTTTTAGGATCCAATACTAAAACATTCATTGATAACCAGGTTGATGAATAACATAACGGTGGTGGTTCGTTATGTGCTGGTTGTGCGCTGTCTACAATTTCCCAACCATTGTCTTCAAATAGTTTTCTTTGTTCCTTAGGAAGTCTTCTTTGTGGGTTATTGATGATTAAACCCTCTTTAATTGGGGTAAAAGTTGCATCAATATGAATTGGATAAGGATCACCTGGAAAGTTGACTGCATGTACTCTGTGATCTTTATAATGTCTCTTTAGCCAATCAATTCCTTTCAGATTTGTTGTAAATCCATGCTGGACAACTAAGTCTTTTCCGAATCTTAATACGTCCGCTGCATCAAATAATGGTTCTTCTTCAGTGGTTACAAAATATTTTTTTTCAGTCCACTCTAATCTTTTTTGAACACCTATTTTATCTGATAAATAATCTTTTCTATAATCTGCATCAGTTAATCTTGGTTTTGGGGCAGACTCGTGTCTCATATTAGGATCTTGATTATAATAATCTTTTAGAAGTGGTCGGTAACACAAATATTCAAACCAACGACAACGATAGCTCATTGTAGCTTCTAAGATCTCATTACCCACTGTTAACAAAACATCTCTTGGAGGCATGCAGCCAAACATTGTTTCGGCTTCCCAATCAGGTGTAGATGTTTTTTGATTAAAATCTATTGGTGTCGGTCGATCAACTTTAATGCCTCTTTTTTCAAGCATGTTTGAAAAGTCATCTAATAATTCATTTGCTTTATCGACAGTATCTTTTGTTCTTGGTCCAAACTGACCTCGCATATCACTATCTTCCGGAACTTTTGCATCCAAAGCAGGCTCTGGTGCTGGTATACAAGTACCATCCGCTCTTCCAACAATAACATGTTTTAACGGATCCCACTCATTCCAACTATTAACAATAGTTTTATTCTCGCTCATAAAGATTAGTTTTTTATAATATTATGCTCAGGGCCGAAAGGAAATTTTGTAATATTTTCTGCTCCATCTTTGCCAATCACCAAAATATCGTGTTCTCTATATCCACCTGCAGCAGGATTACCTTCTGGGATCATTATCATTGGTTCCATAGACACCACCATATTTTCCTCAAGAACAGTATCAATATCTTCTCTTAATTCTAAACCAGCTTCTCTTCCATAAAAGTGTGAAAGCATACCAAATGAATGTCCATAACCAAAAGTTCGATACTGAAGATAACCAAGTTCAGCAAAAAGTTCGTTAAGCTCATGACAAATATCAGAACACTTTACGCCTGGTTTAATTAATTCTAATCCACGTTTGTGAACTTTAACATTTGCTTCCCATGCTTTAAGTGAAGCATCATCAGCATGGTCCAAAAACAAAGTTCGCTCTAGTGCAGTATAGTATCCTGAGATCATAGGAAAAGTATTTAAAGATAAAATATCTCCTTTAACTAATTTTCTATTAGTCTTTGGATTGTGAGCTCCATCTGTATTGATACCTGATTGAAACCATACCCAAGTATCCATGTACTCTGCGCCTGGATAACTTTTAACAATCTCTCTTTCCATTCTATCTCTTGCTGCTATTGCTACTTCGATCTCCGTATTATCTTCTTTTATATTTTTAACTATTTCTTCACCACCAATGTCTGCAATTCTTGCACCATTTCTAATGATTTCAATTTCTTCGTTTGATTTAATCATTCTAAGTTTCATTAGATCTTTTGAAACATCGCTAAAGACAGAGAAAGTAAAAATAGACCCTATTTTTTCTTGCATATCTAAGGTGACATGATCATTTTCTATTCCAATATTTTTTGGAGGTTCATCTCTTCCAATAATTGAAACAATGGCTCTTAAAAAATTATCCCTTTTCCAATCAGTGTAAATAACGTTATCACAATGAGATCTACGCCATGGTTGGCTTGCATCAATATTAGCTGAAATTGTTGAGATTTTATTTTGAGTGATCACACATCCGTAAGGTCTTCCAAAAGAACAATAAATAAAACCTGTGTAATATGCAACGTTATGCATAGATGTTAAAATTACCATATCGATACTATTTTGATCCATCACTGATCTAAGTTTGTTTACTCGATCGTTATATTCTTTGTTTGTAAATGGTAATTTTACTTTTTCACCATTGTGAAGTTCAAAAAAATCTGGTCGTTCCATATTAATTTAATGCTATATATCTTTTGTTCCATCTAATTATTAAACTGTAATAAAATATGGATACAAAAAGAAAAAAACCACCAATTATAGTATTTGTGGATGGTACTTCGTTAATACCAAATAATGGCAACCAAACCCAAAAAATTCCACCTACGACTTCAGTTAAAGATAATAGAGTCAACTCTGCTGCTGGTATCGCTTTAGATCCAATTGAATATAAAATTAAACCAAAACAAACTAGTGTCCCATGCAGAGAAAATAAAGCTCCATTATAGCTAGATGAAAAGAAAACTAAGTTGTTTGATAAAATCATAATTGTTGCAAACACAAAACAAAAGAAACCTGCAAAAGCCACAGTTGTGAATTTTGGTGTTTCTTTTCTCCATCTTAGAGTTACAGAAAAAATTGAGAAACCAATTGAAGAAGTTAAACCAAACACGAAACCAATTAATGATTTTTCACCAGTATTTCCAAGTGCCATAATAATGATACCAGCAGTTGCAATTATTATTGATATCCATACATTCAGAGAAATTTTTTCTCTTAAAAATAAAAATGCCAATAATGCAGTAAAAAAAGGCATTGCTGCCAAACAAAGCAAAGTAACTGCAGCACTAGTATTCGTAATTGAATAAATAAAAGTAATCATAGCAATCCCCAATCCAGATCCGCCTATTACTCCAGATAAACCTATTTTATAATAGTTTTTGTAAAAATTTTTTCCTTCCTCAAAAAATAAATAAAGATTTAATAAGATAAAAATTGTTAAACCTCTGCCAAAAATATACTGCCAAGGTACAAATTGAGGATTATCCATATATCGAACTACTAATGGACCAAACGACCATAATAGACCGGCAAAAAGTACAACGGGAATGGCTATTCTTGGATTTCTCAACTCTAACATATTCAGAAATCTAATTGTAAAAAGAATTTTCTACAACAAAAATACGTTTCTAAACTAAATTTTGATTTGAAAGGTTGGGGAAAAAGCAATCAACGATATCTCCCTTTTTAAATTTTGATTTACCCGCTGGTAACAAAACCCAAATATTTGATTTTACAAATGATTTAATTCTAAAAGATTCTTGACCTTTTAAAATTTCAACATTTAGTTTTCCATTTTTAGTTGTGCTTAATTGGCTCTTTACAAATCTTGTGAAATTCTTTTTTTTATCAAAACCATTCGTCAAAATAGCTTTAATTGATTTTTCTTCTGATAATCCTAAGGCATTTAAAATATATGGAATTACAAAAAATCTAAAACATGCAGCTGAAGAAATTGGATTTCCAGGGAGTCCGAATATTGCCTTTTCTTTGCCTTTAATTTTTGCAAACATTATTGGTTTTCCAGGCCTTAT
>CACJHW010000014.1 GCA_902593285.1 uncultured Pelagibacteraceae bacterium | reverse complement strand
ACTTTTGTATTTTTCCTGTCGAAGTTTTTGGCAACTCACAGAAGATAACTTTCTTGGGAACTTTAAATCCCGCTAAAGTTTCTTTACAAAAATCAATTAATTCTTTTTCTGATACCGTCTTATCTTTAACCATTTCAATAAATGCACAAGGAACTTCTCCCCATTTTTCATCAGGTTTGGCTACAACTGCAGCAATAGAAACTGATGGATGTTTAGAAAGTGTATTTTCTATTTCAATTGACGAAATATTTTCACCTCCAGAAATAATTATATCTTTTGATCTATCTTGTATTTTTACATACCCATCAGGATGCATTACAGCTAAATCACCACTATGAAACCATCCATCTTTCATGGCTTTATCGGTGGCATCTTTGTCTTTAAAGTAACCTTTCATTACGACATTCCCTCTAATCATAATTTCACCAATTGTTTTTCCATCTTTAGGAACTTCTTTCATAGTATCTGGATCCAAAACAACTACACCTTCAGTATTTGGATATCTCACACCTTGTCTAGCCTTAATTTCATTTTGTTTTTCCTCATTGAAATTGTTCCAATCATCATTCCACGCACACTGAGTAACATGTCCATAAGTTTCCGTTAAACCGTATACATGCATAACTTCAAAACCTAATGCTCTCATTTTTTTGAAAATTATACTTGGTGGTGGCGCTCCAGCAGTCAAAACATAAACTTTTTGTTTTAATTTTTTTTTGTCACTTTCAGGAGCTCCTGTAATCATATTTAATACAATTGGGGCACCACCAAAATGAGTTACTTCATATTTGTCAATTAATTCAAAAATTTTTTTAATATCAATATTTCTTAAACAAATTGTCCTTCCATTTAACATTGGAACTGTCCATGGATAACACCAACCATTACAATGAAACATTGGAACCACTGTTAAAAAATTTAATCTATTTGGCATGTTCCAAGCTACTGAACTTCCTGTGGACATTAAATATGCTCCTCTATGATGATAAACTACTCCCTTTGGATTTCCTGTAGTACCTGAAGTATAGCTTAATGATATTGCTTGCCATTCGTCTTCCGGCATTTGCCAATCGAAATTTTCATCGCCTGTATTTAAGAAACTCTCATATTCTAAATCACCAATTTTTTCTAATTTCGATTGGTCAGCATTTTTATCATCAATATCAATTATTGTAATTTTCTTACCTAAAGTTTTTAATGCTTTTTTAACTTCTCCATGTAATTGTCGATCAACTACTAACACCTTTGCATCACTGTGATCTAAAATATATGAAATTGTATTTGCATCTAATCTTATATTAATTGTATTTAATACTGCACCCGCCATAGGTACTGAGTAATGTGCTTCAAAAATCTCTGGTGTATTAAAAGCTAAAAATGAAACGGTATCACCTTTTTTAATTCCAATTTTTGACAGCGCACTAGCAAATTTTACAGCTCTTTTATAAACTTCATTCCAAGTATATTTCCTATCCTCATAAATTATAGCCTCATAATTTGGATAAATTTCCCTTGCTCTTTTAAGAAACGTTAGTGGGGTAAGTGGAACGTAATTCGCTTTATTTTTATCTAAATTTGTCTCGTAATGATTCATTATTAATTAAACTTAAAATTCATTATGTTAGAACTTCCAGTAATAGCAGATTTGTAATGATACTCCGCTCTAGGCAATACCTTATCAAAATAAAATTTTGCTGTATTTATTTTATCAGAATAAAATTCTTTATTTGAATCAAAATCCTTAAAGCTTACATCTAAAATTTTGATCCAAGCATAAGCAATTGAAACATATCCCAAACTTCTTAAATAATCATTTGCTGCAGCACTAACATCGTCTTTTTCGATTTTATGTTTATCCTTAATCCAGTCGGTAAATTTAGATAAAATATCTAAATAATGATTTAATTCTTTTGAAAATGTTTTTACTTTTTCATTTTTACTATCACATTCAGATTTAACCATATCTAAAAACTTGTTGATAACATCACCATTTTTATTTGATAATTTTCTAAATACTAAATCTGCTGCCTGAACAGAATTTGTTCCTTCATAGATTGGGGTAATACGATTATCTCTATATAACTGCTCTATTCCTTGGTCTTTAGTATACCCATATCCACCATGTATTTGCATCGCATCATTCGTAATTTCCATAGCTAAATCTGTAAATAATGATTTAACAACTGGTGTCATCAATGAAACATAATTCAAAGCTTCTTGTTTAATTTTTTCATCTGGATGATAAAGACTCACCTCAGTTTGTTGTGATAACCAAAAACATAAAGCTCTTTCTCCTTCAATAATTGACTTCATATTAAGTAAAGATCTTCTAATATCCGCATGATCAATTATAAAGTCTGCCCCATTTGTAGATTTTGAATTATTTGTTTTTCCTTGCTTTCTCTCTTTTGCATAAGCAAGTGAATTTTGATATGCAATTTCAGAAATTCCTAAACCTTGTATACCTACAACTATTCTTTCTAAATTCATCATGGTAAACATAGCACTAAGACCTTTGTCTTTGTTACCAATCATATAACCAGTTGCTTCGTCAAAATTTAATACACATGTTGCTGAACCCTTTATTCCCATTTTGCTTTCTATAGATCCTGTTGAAATTCCATTTCTTTGACCAACACTACCATCTTCATTTACAATAAATTTTGGTACTAAAAATAAACTAATTCCTTTAGTGCCTGCAGGAGAGTCTGTTGATCTTGCTAAAACTAAATGAATAATATTTTCAGTTAAGTCATGATCACCAGAAGTTATAAAAATCTTTTGACCACTAATTTTATAGGTGTCATCAGATTGCTTGATAGCTTTAGTTTTTAACAAACCTAAGTCTGTACCACAGACTGGTTCTGTTAAACACATAGTACCACTCCATTTACCCTCGACGATTTTTGGTAAATATTTATCTTTGATTTCATTTGAAGCATGATGATTAATACAATTATAGGCACCGATACTAAGTTCGCTATATAATTTAAATGACAAACTGGCTGAGGAAAGCATTTCATCAAAAAATGCACTTACTGTTTTTGGCATTCCTTGACCTCCATACTTAGGATCACAAGACAACGAAGTCCAACCATCTTCAATATATTTCTGATATGCCTCTTTGTAACCCGGTGGTGTTCTTACAACACCATTTTCTAAAATTGCTGGATTTTCATCACCTGCTTTAGCAAGAGGTAAAATTAAATTTTGATTTATTTTAGCTGCTTCTTCTAAAATATCTTTAACAAGATCTGCACTTACCTCATTATATTTTTCTAGCTCATTATAATTTTTATTATCTCTTAATTTTTCAAAGAGAAACATCATATCTTTTACTGGAGCTGTGTAACTTGGCATATTTTAAGCTTAGAATAATTCTAGTTTTATTGCAATTTTGAAATTATCGCATCACCCATTGCTGAAGTGGAAGTTTCTTTCATGCCTTTTGACATTATGTCCTTAGTTCTTAACCCATCATTTAAAACATCTTGAACTGCTTTTTCTAAAATATCTGCTTCTTTATCAAGATCTAAAGAATACCTCAGTGCCATAGCAAAGCTCAAAATAGAAGCGATTGGATTTGCTATACCTTTACCAGCTATATCTGGTGCTGACCCATGTATAGGCTCGTACATCGCTCTCATCTCACCATCTTTATTTTTTGCACCTAAAGATGCTGATGGTAAAAGACCTAAAGATCCCGTTAACATTGAAGCTTGGTCCGACAACATATCTCCAAACAAATTATCTGTTACAATTACATCAAATTGTTTTGGGTTTCTTAAAAGCTGCATAGCACAATTGTCTGCTAACATATGACTTAATTCTACATCTTTAAATTCTTTTTCATGAAGTTCTTGAACTTCTTCTTTCCACAATTGTCCTGCTTCCATCACATTTGATTTTTCACACGAAGTAACCTTATTTGATCTTTTTCTAGCTAAATCAAAAGCGATCCTAGCTACTCTAGCAATTTCACTAGTGGTATAAGTGTGTGTATTAATGCCTTTTCTTTCTCCATTTTCAATTGGCTTAATTCCTCTAGGTTCACCAAAATATATACCCCCCGTCAACTCTCTTACTATCATTATATCTAGTCCTGAAACTACCTCTGGCTTAAGAGTTGAAGCATCAACTAGTTGTTTGAAACAAATTGCTGGCCTTAAATTTGCAAAAAGTTTCAATTCTTTTCTAAGTTTTAATAATGCTCTTTCTGGTTTTTTGGAAAATTCTAGGTTATCCCATGTAGGACCACCAACTGCTCCAAGCATAATTACTTCACTTTCTAGCGCTTTATAAAAAACCTCATCAGTGATTGGGGTGCCGTGTTTATCATAAGAACAACCACCAACTAGCTCCTGATCTATTTCAAAATCTAAAGATTTTTTATCATTAAACCAGTTAATGATTTTTTTTACCTCAGTTATTACCTCCGGACCAATACCATCACCAGGAAGTAAAAGTATTTTTCTTTTTTTTACTTTAATCATTAAATATCCATGGCTTTTCGTTTTTTAAATTTGTTTCAAACTTTTCTATTTTTTCTGATTTTTTTAATGATAAAGCTATATCATCAAGTCCTTCTAACAAACATTTTTTCTTAAACGGATCAACTTCAAATTTTAGCTCATTGTTTCCATAAACTATTTTTTCTTCAGTCAAATCAATAGAAATTTCTTCCTGTCTATTTGCGTATTCGGATAGCTCTTTTATTTTTTCTTCTTCAAGGATTATTGGCAAAATTCCATTTTTAAAACAATTGCTAAAAAAAATATCTGCATAACTTGAACTTATTACACAAGTAATTCCAAAATCTAATAAAGCCCAAGGAGCATGTTCTCTTGATGAACCACATCCAAAGTTTTTTCCAGCAATTAAAATTTTAGATTGATTAAATGGATCTTTATTTAAAATAAAATCATTTATTTCTTTGCCTTGATCATCATATCTCATTTCAAAAAATAAATTTTTTCCAAGACCAGTTCTTTTGATAGTTTTTAAAAACTGTTTTGGAATTATCATATCCGTATCAATATTTACAATTGGTAAATAAGCTGGGATACTTTTTAATTTATTAAATTTTTGCATTTAATTTTGATACTTTCTGACATCATCTAAATTACCTGAAATTGCAGCTGCTGCAGCCATTCCTGGACTAACTAGATGGGTTCTACCACCTCTACCTTGTCTTCCCTCAAAATTTCTATTTGATGTAGAGGCACATCTTTCTTCTGGCTTTAATTTATCAGCATTCATAGCTAAACACATAGAGCAACCTGGTTCTCTCCATTCAAACCCTGAGCTAACAAAAATTTTATCTAGTCCTTCTTGCTCTGCTTGTTCTTTAACTAAGCCTGAGCCTGGAACTACTATAGCATTAACATGCGATGATACTTTTTTATCTTTTAAGATCTTTGCTGCTTCTCTCAAATCTTCTATTCTGCCATTAGTACAACTACCAATAAATACTTTATCTATTTTTATATCTGTGGCTGCCATGTCAGGTTTTAGACCCATATATTTTAAAGCTCTTTCAATTGAATTTTTTTTATCTTCATCGATCTCATTATTTGGATTAGGAACTTTTCCATCAATTGTTATTACATCTTGTGGTGACGTGCCCCATGTAATCATGGGTAAAATTTCATTTGCATTAAGGCTAATTTCTTTATCAAAACTAGCGTCGGTGTCTGTTTTTAAAGTTTCCCAATAGTTCAAAGCTTTATCCCAATTTTCACCTTTTGGAGACATTGGTTTTCCTTTTAGATATTCAAAAATTTTTTCATCTGGTGCAATTAATCCTGCTCTTGCACCACCTTCAATTGTCATATTGCAAATTGTCATTCTTTGCTCAACACTTAAAGATCTTATTAAATCTCCAGCATATTCTACAACCGATCCTGTTCCACCTGCTGTACCTATTTTTCCAATTATTTGAAGTATTACATCCTTAGAAGTAACTCCCAAAGGAAGGTCACCATTAACATTAATTCTAAAATTTTTAGCTTTCTTCTGAACTAGTGTTTGGGTTGCTAAAACATGTTCAACTTCTGAAGTTCCTATTCCAAATGCTAAAGCGCCAAATGCTCCATGCGTTGCAGTATGACTGTCTCCACAAACAATAACTGTACCTGGTTGAGTAAAACCTTGTTCAGGTCCTATGATGTGAACGATACCTTGTCTTTTATCTTCCATGCCAAATAACTGAACTCCAAATTCTTTACAATTTGCCTCTAATGTATCAACTTGAATTTTTGACTCTTGATCTGAGATACCTTTTGATCTGTCAGTTGTTGGAACATTATGATCTGCTACCGCTAAAGTTAAATTTGGGTGTCTAACTTTTCTCTTAGAATTTCTTAATCCTTCAAAAGCTTGGGGGCTTGTCACCTCATGAATTAAATGTCTATCTACAAAAAGCAAAGATGTACCATCATCTTGTTGATCGACTAAATGATCGTTCCAAATTTTATCGTATAGTGTTGTATGCATTGAAAAAAAAATTATTTTTTTTCTGTAGAGCTTTCTGATTTTTGTTCTTCTTTAGGTGGCTCTGCTGCTGGAGCTGCCTCTTCTTTAGGTGCCGCTTCTGCTTTAGGAACTTCTACTGCAGGAGCTAAATTCTCCTCTGTAACAGTTTCTGGTTTTGCCTCAATATCAATACCAATTTTTTTTCTAATTTTTTCTGCAATTCTTGCTGATTTACCAGTTCTGTCTCTTAGATAATAAAGTTTTGCTCTTCTTACTTTACCTGATCTTATAACCTTAATTGAATCAATTAAAGTTCCAAATAATGGGAAAGTTCTCTCAACACCCTCTCCAAAGGAAATTTTTCTAACTGTAAAAGATGAGTTTAGGTCTCTACTTTTTTTAGCAATACACACTCCCTCAAAATATTGAATTCTTTCTTTTTTACCCTCGGTAATTCTCACTCCAACTTTAACAACATCTCCAGGATAAAATTCTGGAATTTTTTTCTCTGAAAGAATTTTGTTAACGTTGTGCTGGTTTATTTCTTCAATTGTTTTCATGTTAATGTTTATCAAGTTAATT
This sequence comes from uncultured Pelagibacteraceae bacterium, assembly GCA_902593285.1. Taxonomy (GTDB): domain Bacteria; phylum Pseudomonadota; class Alphaproteobacteria; order Pelagibacterales; family Pelagibacteraceae; genus Pelagibacter. The sequence continues at coordinate 686 of CACJHW010000014.1, read as the reverse complement.
CTTCTTATATTTTTCCCATAAATCTGGTCTTCGGACGCGTGTTATAGCCTCAGATTGAGATAAACGCCAGTGTTTAATTTTATTATGATCACCTGATAATAGCACATCTGGCACAGCTTTTTCCTCCCAAATTTGAGGTTTTGTATACTGAGGGTACTCTAGAAGACCATTTTCAAAGGTTTCATCTAATTTAGAGTTTTCATTTCCTAAAACACCCGGCAACAGTCTTAGAATACTATCTATAACTACATATGCTGCCGACTCCCCGCCTGACAAAACATAATCTCCAATACTAATTTCCTCAATATTTCTTGTTGAAAGTATTCTTTCATCCACACCTTCAAAATGACCACAAACTAAAGAGAGAGATTTTTCATTAGCTAGCTCTTTTGCTAAATTTTGATCAAATTTTTTTCCTTTTGGTGATAAGTATAAAATTCTCTCACTCTCTTTTTTGTTTTCATCTAAAGACTTTGCAAGAACATCTGCTTTTAATAACATCCCTGAACCGCCTCCATAGGGTGTATCATCTACTGTTTTATGTTTGTCATCAGCTGCATCTCTTATGTTTACAACTTTAAGTTTCCATAAATTATTTGATAAAGCTTTTCCATAAAGTCCTTTAGATAAAGGACCAGGGAAAACCTCTGGATAAAGTGTAAAAACTTGAGCTTGCCACATAAATA
>CACJHW010000013.1 GCA_902593285.1 uncultured Pelagibacteraceae bacterium | reverse complement strand
AAACTCAAATTGATGCAAGCTCAGGATTATTTTGTAATCCTTTAGGGCATGGAAGAGAAGAAATTATTGAGGCAATAACAAATCAATTGAAAACTTTAGATTATTGCCAACCTTTCCAACAAGGATTTGGTGGATCATTTGAGTTAGCTACCAGAATTTCAAAACATACTCCAGGAAACTTGAATAGAATGTTTTATACCATTTGTGGTTCGACAGCTGTTGAAACAGCAATTAAGATTGCAATCGCTTATCACAGAGCAAGAGGAGATAGTCAAAGATTTAGATTTGTTGGTAGAGAAAGAGGTTACCATGGAATGAATATTGGTGCGACTTCTGTTGGAGGTATGGTTAATAATGTTAAAACTTTTGCAAGTGTTTTAATGCCAGGTGTTGTTCATATGAGACATACACATTTGCCAGAACATAAGTTTGTAAGCGGTCAACCAGAAACTGGTGTTGAGTTAGCAGAAGATTTAGAAAGAATTTGTATGAACTTTGGAGCTGAAAATATTGCAGCTTGTATTGTTGAACCTATTGCAGGATCAACAGGTACATTAGTTCCCCCAAAAGGATATTTACAAAGATTAAGAGAGATTTGTGATAAACATGGAATACTTTTAATTTTTGATGAAGTAATTACAGGTTGGGGAAGAACTGGATCTCCATTTGCATCACAAGAGTACGGGGTAACTCCAGACATGATGACAATGGCAAAAGCTACTACAAACGGTATAAGCCCGATGGGAGTTGTTGCTTGCAAAGAAGATATTTATGATGCTATTGCCGAAAACGCTCCTAAAGGAACAATTGAATTATTCCATGGATATACTTATTCAGGAATTCCAATTTCTGTAGCTGCTGGATTAGCTGTACAGGATATTATTGAAAAGGATGATATTTTTAATAGGGCAAAAAATTTAGCACCTTATTTCCAAGAAGGATTAATGTCTTTAAAAGATATCGATGTTGTTGATAACATTAGAGGATATGGAATGATGGGTGGCATAGATATTGTTATGGACAAAAAACCAGGTGCAGCGGGATTTACTTGCTTCAAACATTGCTATGAAGCGGGTGTAAATTTTAAAGCTACAGGTGATTGTTTAATCATTGCTCCGATGTTTATTTGTGAAAAAAAACATATTGATGAGATTATTGAAAAACTTCGAAATGGAATAACAAATTACGCAAAAAGTAAAAAGAATTAATTTTCGTTTATGAAAATTGGAGTTCCTAAAGAAATAAAACCTCAGGAAAATAGAATTGGTTTAACACCAGATAGCGTTAAAACTTTAGTTTCAGAAGGCCATGAAGTTTTAGTTGAAAACAATGGTGGGTTTGAAGCTGGTTTTGATAACGATCAATATATAAAAGCTGGAGCTAAAATTGCTGATACCGCAGGTGATATTTTTAATGATGCAGAAATAATTGTTAAAGTTAAAGAACCTCAAAAAGTAGAAGTTGATATGATTAGAGAAAATCAAATCGTATATACTTATCTTCATCTAGCTGCAGCAAAAGAATTAACAGAAGGATTAATAAAATCTAAAAGCATTAATATAGCTTACGAAACAGTTACAGATGATAATGGTAGATTACCTTTACTTGCCCCTATGAGTGCTGTTGCGGGAAGAATGTCAGTACAAGCAGGTGCTCATTGTTTGGAGAAAAACCAAAGTGGTAGAGGTTTACTTTTAGGGGGTGCACCAGGTGTAACAGGTGGAACAGTAGTTATATTAGGTGGAGGTGTTGTTGGTGAAAATGCTGCAGTTATTGCAACTGGTATGCAAGCTAAAGTTCATATTGTAGATAAATCTGAGGCTAGATTAAAACAACTTGTTGAAATGTTTGGAGATAAAATTATTCCAGAACAAAGTGATAAAACAGATTTAGATAAATTAGTTGCTGAGGCTGATTTATTAGTTGGTGGAGTGTTAATCCCTGGTGCAGAAGCGCCAAAATTAATTACAAAAGAAATGATTAAAACAATGAAAAGAGGTTCGGTTATCGTTGATGTTGCTATAGATCAAGGTGGATGTGTTGAAACAAGTAAACCTACAACACATGGAGATCCAACTTATATAGTTGATGATGTAGTACACTATTGTGTAGCAAATATGCCAGGTGGTGTTCCTAGAACTTCAACACTGGCTTTAAATAATGCAACATTACCTTTTTTAGTTAAGCTTGCTAACAAAGGTTATCAAAAAGCATTAAGTGAAGATAAAAACTTTTTAGCAGGGTTAAATGTTCATAAAGGTCAAGTAACTTACAAAGCAGTTGCTGATGTCTTTGGACATAATTTTGTAGAACCTGGAGAAGCTATAAAACATTAGAAATGGAAAAAAACTATCCTTCAAGCGCAAAGGTGGTTATAATTGGAGGTGGTGTAGCTGGCACTTCTTGTGCTTATCATTTAGCAAAGTTAGGTTGGAAAGATGTTGTTTTGTTAGAAAGAGACCAACTTACTTCTGGTACAACTTGGCATGCTGCAGGATTAATAGGTCAATTAGGAGCTACTTCTACTATAACTAAATTAAGAAAATATTCTTTAGATCTTTACAAACAGCTAGAAAATACAACAGGTTTATCAACTGGTCTTAAACAAAATGGAGCAATAACAGTAGCCTCTTCCAAAGAAAGGATGCAGGAGTTATTAAGGCAAGCCACAACAGCACAACTATCTAATGTTGAGGTAGAGGTTTTAAACAAAGAGAGAATAAAAGAACTATATCCAGTAGTAAAAAACGAAGATCTAGTAGGTGGTGTTTATATACCAAAAGATGGTCAGGCAGATCCAGTTGGAGTTACAAATGTATTGGCTAAAGCTGCTAAAATGTTGGGTGTTCAAATATTTGAGAAGTCACCAGTAAATAAAATTTTAATAAAAAATAAAAGAATATGTGGTGTAGAAACTTCTCAAGGAAAAATTGATTGTGAATATGTAGTTTTAGCTACAGGAATGTGGTCTAGACAAATTGGAGAAGATATTGGTGTTAGTGTTCCACTTTATCCTAATGAGCACTTCTATGTGATTACGGAGCCAATGAAAGATCTTCCACAAGATTTACCTGTTTTGAGGGATTACAATGCTTGTCTTTATTTAAAAGAAGATGCTGGAAAAATGTTAGTTGGAATTTTTGAACCCAATGCAAAACCTGCTTTTAAAGAAAGTGGAAAAGTTCCTGATGATTTTTCATTTGGAGAATTTCCTGATGATTTTGATCATTTTGAACCTTACCTTGAAAAATCTTTTCATAGACTTCCAATGTTAGAAAACGCAGGTATAAGAAAGTTTTTTTCAGGTCCTGAATCATTCACACCTGATACACAGTATTTACTTGGAGAAACACCAGAAGTAAAAAACCTTTACACGTGTTGTGGTTTCAATAGTATTGGAATAGCAAGCTCAGGTGGAGCAGGCAGAGTAACTGCGGAATGGATGATTAATGGTCATATAAACGAAGATTTATTTTCTTTAGATATAAAAAGATTTCAAAATCTTCATTCATCCAAAAAATTTATCATGGATAGGGTTACTGAAACCTTAGGAGATTTATATGGTATGCATTGGCCGTATAAACAACATACAACTTCAAGAAATGAAAAATTATTACCTTATCACAAAGAATTAAAAAAAGCTGGAGCATGTTTTGGTGTAGCAGGAGGGTTTGAAAGACCTATGTGGTATTCCTTAAATGGAGAAAAACCAGAATATAAATATAGTTTTAATTATCAAAATTGGTATCCATCAGCAAAACATGAAACCATAAATGCTAGAAAAAATGTCGGACTTTTTGATTTTTCAACTTTTTCTAAATTTGATTTAAAAGGTGAGAAAGTTCATAGCGATTTACAAAAAATTTGTACAGCTAACATTAAAAATGAAATTGGCAAATCTACCTATACACACATGCTAAATCAGGACGGTGGTATTGAAACAGATGTAACTGTTGTCTGTATTGATAAAAATTATTTTAGAATTGTTAGTTCAGCAGCAACTAGAGAAAGAGATAAATTTCATATTTTAAAATATTTATCAGAAGATGTTAAATTTATCGATGTTACAGAAGAGATTTGCTGTCTTGGTTTATTTGGTCCTAAAAGTAGAGACATGATTCAAAAGATTAGTAATGAAGATTATTCACCAGAAAATTTTCAATTTGGATCAGGGAAAAATGTATTGATTGAGAATTTAAAAGTTTGGGCACAAAGAATATCTTATGTGGGTGAGCTTGGTTTTGAATTATATGTAAATAAAAATGATGCTTTGGATTTATATGAAATTTTAGTTAATGAAGGCAAAAACTTTGGCTTATCTCATTGCGGTATGCATGCAATGGATACAATGAGAATGGAAAGTGGTTTTTTGCATTGGGGCCATGATATTTCACCAGAGGAAAATCAGTACCAAGCAGGTTTACAATTTACAATAAGTTATAAAAAAAATGTTAATTTTATTGGTAAAGATGCGCTATTAAAAATTAAAGATAAACCTTTAGAAAAAACAATGATGATGTTTACATTAAAAGATAGCAAACCTGGTGAACCTTTATTGTTGTATGAAGAACCTATCTATTTAAATGATAAAATTATTGGAAGAACAACTTCAGGAAATTATTCATTTTGCTTTGATAAAAATTTATCATTTGGTTATGTTAATTCAGGAAACACCATAGATACACTTAAAGGTAAAAATTTGTTTATAGAAGTTGAGAAGATCAAATATCCAGTTGAAATTTTATTAAAACCTCTGAATACTAAAGATTTTAGACGAGCTTAGTTACTCTAATTTTATTGTATTTATACTTATTAACTGTTTAAATTAAGCGTGAAAAAAAACGATCAAGACAAATCATTATTTAATAGAGATATTGTTCAAAATAAAGATTTAGATGTAGATAAGATTAAAACCACTAATGTAAATATTTTACTGAATAGAGTTCGATTAGATCAAAAAAGAACTTTAAAGAAAAGAATTGTTTTTTCAATTATTTTAGCTGGTTTAGTTAGTTCATTAGCTGTTTACTTTATTATTTAGTTTAGAATTTGATTTAAAAAGTTTATTGAAACAATAAAGATTTATATTATAAATCATCTATCAATTATGGCGGGGTAGCTCAGTTGGTTAGAGCGCGGGACTCATAAGCCCGAGGTCAGTGGTTCGATCCCACTTCCCGCTACCAAAAATTATGAAAGATATTTATATAACTTGGGAAGATTATCATAAAAAGATAGAGCAATTAGCTAAAAAAATATATGAAGATAATTTAAAATTTAATCAAATTATTTGTATTGCAAAAGGTGGATTAAGAGTAGGTGATGTTTTTAGTAGACTTTTTAATGTGCCTCTAGCCATCTTATCTGTCGAGTCTTATCATGGCGATAGTGATGATATTAAAAACCAACAAGGACAGTTTACTTTTTCGAGAGATTTAGCAAAAACTACACCAAATTTAGGTTCTCATGTTTTATTGGTTGATGATTTAGCAGACTCTGGAAAAACTTTAATAAAAAGTATTAAATGGTTAGAGCATTTTTATGGATTTTATTTAGATGAAAAAATTAAAACTGCAGTTATCTGGCACAAATCAACATCAAAATTTAAACCTGATTACTCTGTAGACTTTTTAAAAGATTCTCCTTGGATACATATGCCTTTTGAGAAATATGAAACTACAAATATAAAAGATTTTGAGTTTGAAAAATAAATTATTTAATCAAACTATCATTAAACTGATTAGATACTCTAACAAAAGTTGTACATTTACTTAATTGCTTAAGTGAAGGGGCACCAACATAAGTACAGCTACTTCTTACACCACCAAGGATATTTAAAATCGTATCGTTAATTTTACCTCTATATTTGACCCTTACTTTACGTCCTTCACTACTTCGATAATCTGAAAGTCCACCATAGTGTTTTTTATTAGCAACTTCAGAGCTAGATCCATAAAACTCTATATATTTTTCTCCATTAACTTTAACAATTTTACCATTTCCCTCATCATGCCCAGCTAACATACCGCCTAGCATTACAAAGTCCGCACCAGCTCCAAAACCTTTAGCCACATCACCTGGACAAGTGCATCCACCGTCTGCTATTACATGTGCACCAAGCCCATGAGCTGCATCAGCACATTCGATTACTGCACTTAATTGTGGATAACCAACTCCAGTTTGAATTCTTGTAGTACAAACACTGCCTGGTCCTATTCCAATTTTAACAATGTCTGCTCCACTAAGAACTAATTCTTGAGTCATATCAGCTGTTACAACATTACCTGCTATTATTGTTTTAGTTGGGTATTTATCTCTTACTGATTTAATAAAATTAGTGAAATGCTCTGTGTATCCATTTGCAACATCAATACAAATAAATTTAAAAAAACTAAATTCTTTTAATACCTTATCTAAATTTTGAAAATCTTCTTTTTTGATACCAACACTAAGTGCGATATTAGGATAGATTTTTTTTATATTTTTATTTTGTTTTATTTTTTTAACATCATGTTGTTTTGTTAAAGAAGTAATCATTCCATACTCGTTTAATTTTTCAGCTACATTTAGTTCTCCAACCCCATCCATATTTGCTGCCATAATTGGTATACCTGACCACTCATTTTTACTATATTTAAACCTGTATGTTCTTAGGAGATTTACATCTTTTCTACTTTTTAAAGTGCTTCTCTTAGGTCTAAACAAAACATCAGAATAATCTAATTTTAATTCTTCCTCTATTCTCATTACATATTAAATTATATTTATAAAAAAAAATTTCAAATCAATATCTTACCTGTGGATAAGTTTCTTAACAAAACCTATATTTAAAGACAAATTAAGCTATAATTAATTTAATTATTTCTATTTAAATCTTTAGATAAATTATCAAGGGCCGCACTCCAGTCTCCTAATTTTTTTTGACTATAAATACTCACAGATTTATATAAATAACTTTTATCATTTATAAGACCCCATCTAGGATCAGTAGTAAATGGTAATAGCAACCTTGTATCAACACCCAAACTGCCTGATAATTGTACTAAAAAATTATCAATGGATATCACTAAATCACATGCACATATAAGTGAAGCCAAAGCGTCTATATCATTGGTTTTATCAACTTCTTTAAGATCAAAAACTTCTATTCCAAAACTTTCTTTTAGGTCCAATATTTCATCAGATACATCCCCATATTGTAAATTTATAAATTTGATATTTGGTCCATTCAATTTATTAACCAGTTCTTTCAATTTAATAGTTTTTAAAAATGCCATTTGGTTTTTTGATTTTGAGCCCCAGCTTAAACCGATTAATTTTGGATTTGTAGTACCTTTTAATTTACTTTTAAATTCTGATATTTGTTTCAAATTACCTTTAAGATATCCGGCTGAAGAATTTGTAAAACTTTTTAAATCATTTCTAAATATCATACGCAATGAACCCATTGGTATATGATAGTCATACTCATCATCTTTTATTTTTTCTCTGTGCGTTTCATATATATAATTTTTGGGAAGAGATCTTTCAAATAAAGGTATTAATCTTTTATCGCAATTGATAATAAGTTTATTTGTTAAGTGTTTAATCTCTGGTAAAATAGAACAAAACATTATTTCATCACCTATACCTTGCTCTTTCCAAATATAAATTCTAGAATTATTTTCACCTTTCCAAATAGGTTTGGATGAAGCTAGTTTTTTTTTGTCTTCACCTTCGGTTTTCCATCGCCATTCATATAATTCAAAGGCCTGTTTAAAATCACGTTTTTGTAATAAAGTAAAAGACAAGTTATGATAGGCATCTGCATAATTTGGTTTTAGTGCTATTGCTTTTTTAAAAGTTTCTTCGGAATCGTCTAATTTACCAAGCTCTCTTAACACTATTCCTAAATTATTATTAGCCTCTGCATAATTTGGCTTTAATTGTATTGCTTTTTTATAATTTGTTTCAGACTCATATAATTTTCCAAGTTCTCTTAAAGTAACTGCTAAATTATAATAACAATCAGCATAATTTGGCTCTAATTTTATAGCTTTAAGGTAATTAGTTTCGCTATTAGTTAACTCTCCAAGTTCTCTAAATATAATACCTAAATTATTATAAGCCTCTGCATAATTTGGCTTTAATTG
>CACJHW010000012.1 GCA_902593285.1 uncultured Pelagibacteraceae bacterium | reverse complement strand
ATTAAACATAGGGGAATAAATGAAAAAAATACTAAGTTTTATTCTAGGATCTATTTTTGCACTTAACCTATCAATTTCAGTTGCTAATTCAGCTGCAAATGAAGTTAGAGTTGCATACTTTCTAGAATGGCCAAGCCCAAATTTAGAGGACATGCAGAAAAAGAATTTTGCTAAAGCTCTTGGTGTTCCAGTAAAATGGACAAATTTCACTAATGGTGGAGCAATGACTGATGCAATGTTAGCAGGAGATATTGATATTTCTTACTCACAAGGATTAGTGCCTTTTATAAATGCTGTAAAATCTAATGCACCTATCAAATTAGTTGATATTGCTATGGAATACGGAATGGGTGGAACTACTTGTGTTACATCTAACGCTTCTGGGATTACAAAAGCAAACGCTACTGAATTAGAGGGTAAAAAAGTTGCTGTTCCATTAGGAACAATGGCTGAATACGTTTTTGATGAAAGTATGAAAGTTGTTGGTGCAGACAGAGGTAAAATGGACATCATTCAAATGGACCCTGAAGAAGGTGCTGCTGCATTAGTAAGTGGCGATGTTGTAATGGCATGTTTATTTGGTGGTAATTCTATCAAAGCAGCAACTGCAGTTGGATCAAGACTTTTAACTGTAGATGAAGCTAGAGCAGCTGGTATCTTAGGTATAGATATCACTTCTGTTACAGATAAATTCATGAAAGAAAACCCAGGTATGTTAAGAACGTTTATCGAAGTTACTCATGAAGCTAATGCTAGATATAAAGCTGGTAAAGCTGACATGAATTCGATGGCTAAAGCATCTGAAATGACAGTTGCAGATATGAAAGACACTTTAAGTGGTTTCAAATTCTTAACTCCAGAAGAAACAAAAGCATCTATGGAAAGTGGTAATCTTGATGGTTTCCTAAAAGGAATGGGAACTCCAGGAGGAGCTGTAGATACAAGTTTCTTACCTTTATAATTTTAAAGGTTTAAAACTTTTTAAATAGGCACTGATTTTATAATTGGTGCCTATTTTTTTTATAAAATTTTTAATATAAGGCACTTATGAGTGATCTGATTTCACAAAATCTGAATATGATTTTTAAAACTCCCAAAGGAGAAACAGTTCACGCTTTAAAAGATGTAAGCTTTACTTTAAAAAAAGGAGAATTACTTACAGTGCTTGGTCCTTCTGGTTGTGGAAAAACAACTTTGTTAAACATTACCGCTGGGTTTTTAAGACCTACTTCAGGAAAAATAACACTTAACAATAATGAAATTGATGGACCTGGTGTTGAAAGAGGAATGGTTTTTCAACAAGGTGCTTTGTTTGAATGGTTAACAGTAGCTGAGAATGTAAATTTTGGACTTAGAATGAAGAAAGAAGATCCTGAAGTTACAGCTAAGAAAGTTGATGAGTGGTTAGATATAGTTGGACTTAAAGGTTTTGGTAACACGCCAACTTATCAATTATCAGGTGGTATGCAACAAAGAGTTGCGCTTGCAAGATGTTTAATCAATGATCCAGATTTAATTTTAATGGATGAACCATTAGGTGCATTAGATGCATTAACAAGAGAAAAGATGCAGTCTTTAGTTTTAAAGATTTGGAAAGAAACAGGAAAAACCATCATCTTAATTACTCACTCTGTTGAAGAAGCTTTGTTACTTGGAGAAAGATTATATGTAATGGCACCAAGGCCAGGTAGAATACATAAAGAGTACAATCTTCCATTTGCTGAAATGGGTCTTACACAAGATTTAAGAGAAATAAAAAAAAATAAAGAATTCTCATCTACAAGAGAAGAAATTTTATCCATGATTTGGAATATGGAAGAAGAAATAATGGGGAAAGATAATTAATGTTAACCCAATTTGTAACAATATTAATTATCGTATCTGTTATCGGATGTATTCTTTATGGAAGAAGATTAATTAGAACTGAAAAAGTTGATGCTGTATTCGGTAATCCAGAAAGAGCAAAAGGTGGAACGCATTGGGTGATAGTTGGAACTAGTGCAATTCTCATTTTGTGGCTTTATTATTCATGGGATATCGCAAAAGGCTTCTATCCGAAATCAGCAAATGAATTATGCCAAGTTGCTAAAATTAATGAGTCATTATTAGGATTAAAATATCAATTTCCTATTGAAGAAAGAGAATTCAAAAGCACATCAATTATAAAAATCGAAAATAAAAACCTTAAAAAAATTGCTAATGAAATAAATGGATCTCCAGATTTAGATGATCAGCAAAAAACAATTCTAGTAAGCTATATAGATAGAACTTCAAAATTAATTCCTTTCTTAACTAGTGAAGAGCTAATGGAAATGGAAACTAAAATTAAAATCAAAGAAATGACAGAGGAAATCAGACTTCTAAGTTCAAATTTTCAAAAGATAGATTATCCATTTGAGACAGATGCTGAAAAAAATGAAAGACAAAAACTTATTAATGAACAAGGTGGTTGGGGAATAACAACAATAGATTCTGGAACTGGTTCTATAGAAAATACAATAGAAATACCAACTGCACCCCAAACTAATAGAGGTTTAAAATTTGCTGCAGCTGCGGCTGAACTAAAAATTATTGATGATAAATTTTTTAAACTAAGAAATCACAATCCACAGTTTAAAAATGCAATTAAACAACTTAAAGATGACATTAAAGCTTACAGAAAAGGTTTAGATGATAATCAGGAAATCGCATCTGATTATGCAAAGAACATTGTTAAAATTGCTAGAAGAATAGAATTTGCAAGTATCTATCCCCCTAATGCATTAAATGAAATGCAGGCTGCAATTATTGAATTTGATGAATTGCAAAATAAAGAACAAGGTGGATTAAGATTAATTGATATTCTTTTATTCCCTGCTGGAACAATAGTTGCAAGTGGACCTACATGTTCAGAACAGGGTTCTGGAAGATGGCTACCAAAACCATCTGATACATTTAATAAATTTATTTTGATGTCAAAACCAAGTGTTGGGTACAAAAATATCCCACTTTTATGGATTGAGATGGTTGATGTAAGTAAAATGATAGGATTTATTTTACCAGATTGGATTGCAGATATATTACCTGGTGAATATCCAGTACATACTAAAGATGGAATTGTAAATGAAAACTTTAAAAGTAATGTCTTTAAAGTTGTTACGGGTGATTTTAAATTATTTAAAGTACCTGTTCCATACGGACATATTTGGGATTCTTTTTTAAGAGTATTTTTAGGATTAATTTTTGGAATCATAATTGGTGTACCTTTAGGATTATTTATGGGTCTAAACAGATTTGCCAAAGGTTTCTTTGATCCATTAATTGAACTTTACAGACCTGTTCCTCCTCTTGCATGGGCACCTTTGATTATTTCAGTACTTGGAATTGATAACTCAGGAAAAGTATTTCTATTATTTATGGTCTCTTTATCGATTATGATTATTTCTGCTAGAGCTGGTGCATCAGGAACACAACTTTCAAAAATCCACGCAGCCCACTCATTAGGAGCTACTAAAAAACAAATTTTAAGACATGTAATTTTCCCTAATTCACTTCCTGAAATTCTTACAGGAATTAGAGTAGCTGTCGGTATGTGTTGGGGAACGCTTGTTGCTGCAGAGTTTTTAGCGGGTACAACTGGTATCGGTTTTGTTGAAAACGTTGCTAAAAAGTACTTTCAATATGAGGTAATTTGGATAACAATATTTATTATGGGTCTGCTAGGACTTTTATTTGATATTACACTAAGAAAAATAATAGATAAAACTATTCCTTGGCGGGGTAAAGGATAAATGTTAAGGGGATAAAATGAAGACCCCACTTTTAAAAAAACAACTCATTAAAATATTCCAAAAATTTGGTCTAAGTAAAGATCATGCTCTAATTTCTACTAATGCATTAATTAATGCAGAATTAGTTGGTGCTTATGGACATGGTTTATCTAGACTTAAGATGTACTGTAATCGAATTTCTAAAAAAGTAATTAATCCAAAACCAAAAATTAAAATTAAAAAAATTTCTACTTCAATTTCCCACATTGATGCAAATAATAGTATTGGTTTTGTTGCAGCTGATTTAGGAATTAAAACTGCAATTAAACATGCCCAAAAAACCGGAATAGGAATGGTGGCAGTTAAAAATAGTGGTCACTATGGTTTATCTGGTTATTACGCAGAACAAGCAGTGAAGAAAAATTTAATTACTATGATCTATACAAATGCTCCACCTGCAGTTGCTCCACATGGTGCATTAAAAACTTTATTTGGAACAAATCCAATTTGTTTTGGATCCCCTACTGGTTCTAAAATTCCTTTTATTTTAGATACGTCAATCTCAATGATTAATAGAGGAAAGATAAGAGTGGCAGCAAGAAACAATCAATCAATTCCTGCGGGAGTTGCTTTAGATAAATTTGGTAAACCAACTACAGATGCTAAAAAAGCATTAGCAGGAGTTCAATTACCAATTGCAGGTTTTAGAGGCTCAGGACTTGCTTGGATGGTAGATATATTAAGTGGAGTTTTAACTGGAGGAAACCACGCAGGAAGAGTTAAAGATCCATTTGATGATTTTTCAGGTCCACAAAATATTGGGCATTTATTTATTACTTTTAAAGCAAATTTATTTCAAAAAAATTACAACCAAAGAATTAAAGATAATATTAAAACAATAAAAAAACTTCCTAAGATAAAAGGTGTTAAGGAAATAATGTATCCAGGACAAAATAAATATGCCCGTTATAAAAATAACTCAAAAAAAGAAATTTCTATACCGGATATAATAAAGAAAGATTTGGAAACCTTAATAAGTTAACATCGTTAGAGCACCCAAAGAAACGATAACAGATGATAAAATTATTGTTCGTTTAACTTTTTCCTTCTTTTTTTCTTCTAGAAGTCTTTGCTTTAGAACATCCACGTTAACCCTTTTTGGAGTTTCAACATATTGAGAGGGGGTCTCTACAATCTCGGATGTTCTATTTAAGCTTTCTGTACTCATATTTGTTTTATAATTCTAACTTTAACCATTATTGGTTTAATTTTTACATACAAGGGTTGTCCAAAATGGGTTGACTCTAATTTCTATTTTGCTCATATTGGGTTTTTTTTAAAATATGAACGCTATACCAAGTATTTCTGAACATATTGATGAGAAGGTAATCAATAAAGTAATTCAAGATAATTTTGCCACACTCGCACCTGCTTATTTTACTTTAACAAGCAACTGGTTTGTAAGAGCCTATGATCATTATAAAGACATAGATAAGTTTGTCCTCATTATATATTTGATACATCAAGACCTTATATATTTCAGACAAAATGGAGTAAAAATAAGCTACGACGATTTTTATAGGAATAAATCGATCGAGATTAAAAAAATTAATATTTCAGACATTTCAAAAGATTTAGGAATTCCGAAAGAAAGTATTAGAAGAAAAGTTTTAGAATTAGAAAAACTAGGAGTAATTAAAAGAACTGGTAAGAAAATGTTTGTTGTTCGAGATACGCTCTACTCAGCTAAAGCGGTAGATACTCTTACAGAGGTTGCAAATATCTTGTATGAATTTAATAAAATTTTAAAAAAAGAAAAATTAGCAACCGAAGTTTACTCAGTTAAAGAAATAATATTAGCAATAAAAGAAAATTTTTCTTACTGCTTGTATCAGTTTAATAAATTTTGGTTTATTTTTATTAAAAGATGGAGAGAAGAATTGAAGGATTTAGAAGTTTTTGCAATCGGCATGGTTGTATTAATAAATACAATTAAAAATCCAAAATTTACACCAAAACATCCAAATTTAGACTCATATAGAAAAGAGATTCAGGGGTCAGATAAAAGAGGAGTTAATGCCATGTCAATTTCTGAGATAACTGGTATTCCTAGACCTACAGTTGTTAGAAAAATAAAATATTTAGTTGATAAAAAATTTCTTCATATAAATGATAAAAAATTAATTACATACAATACTAAAGATAGTGCTTTTGTAACAACAAAGGGAATGGTGAATAAAAATGTTCTTAGCTTAAGCCATTTTATTTATAAAGTGTTTAATCAAATAAGAATAATCAATAATTAATTAGACTTTCTTAAAAAATAAATAAAAATAAATCCTGTTATATACATGATTAGTGCATAAGCACCTGTTGGTATTGCATACAATATATCTGTACCAAATATTTGTGTAGAGACAAATAAGGCTAACGTACCATTTTGTAATCCACATTCTAAAGCAATACACTTCATTTGTTTAACACCTGAAGCAAAAGCTTTTGCAATGTAATATGCGATAATCATCATTGAAATATTTAAAATTAAAGCAATTAAACCTGCTTGTTTGATAAAGCTAAGAATATTTTCTCTTTCTTCATAAAACGCTGCTACAAAAAAAACAATAAACAACACTATGTTGAGTTTATTAAATATTTCAACTTTAGAAGATATGAAATTTTCAGCAAATTTTCTGATAATCATTCCTAATATTACAGGTACTGTTACAACTAAAAACATTTTTAGTGCTATTCCCGTCATTGAAATATTTTGAGAAACTTCTGTTATCCCTAACATGTCTGCAGATGTAAAGATTATTAAAGGAACGGTAATTATACTTAATAAACTAATCACAGCAGTTAAAGATATTGATAACGCAACATCACCATCAGCAAACTTTGTCATTACATTAGATGTTACACCTCCTGGTGCTGCAGCTATGATCATAACCCCTATTGCTATTTCAGGTGGTGTTTTTAAAATTAAAATTAATATGTATGCTACAATTGGAAGAATTATTAATTGGGAAATAAAACCAACAATAAAATCTTTTGGTGATTTGAACACTCTTCCAAAATCTTCTAGTTTTAATCCTAGGCCTAAGCCTAACATTATCAAGGCCAAAATAATTGGCGCAATTTTAGCTACAATTTCCAAAGTCTCCCCCGCTCAAGATCAATTATATAAACTTGTTAAATTTATATAAAGAATTTTTTTTATATACATGTTCAGTTTTTTCACTTATTTGTAGAAAAAAATGCTTTCAAACAAAGAAATTGTCTGTCCAAACAACTTATTAGATTTAGCTCATAAAAAAAAAGGAGTTAAAGTTGCAGTTGTAAATGCTGGCAAACCTTTGCCTATGTTATCCGTTCAAGACGCGGTTAATGAAAATTTAATTGAGCCTATATTTATTGGTCATGAAGTAGAAATTCAAAAATGTGCTGAAGATATTAAATGGGATATCTCTAAATATGAGCTTATTCATGAACCTGTAGAGAATGATACGGCTAAAATTGCTGCTAAACTTGCAAGTGAAGATAAGGTTAAAATAATTGTCAAAGGACACATTCATACAGATGTTCTTATGAAAGAGGTTTTAAAACGTGAATATAATTTGTTGGGCAAAACAAGACTAAGTCATATTTGGCATATGAGTATTGGTAAGGATGATAAACCTCTTATAATCACTGATGGAGCATTAAATGTATTGCCCAATGTAAAAACTAAAATGCATATCTTGAAAAATGTAATAAATTTTTCCCACAGAATAGGAATAGAAAGACCAAAAATATCTGTTTTATCAGCAACTGAGGAAGTTTTGGAAAGTGTTCCAAGTTCCATTGAAGCTGCAGAAATTACAAAATTAGCAAAAGAAGAAAATTTAAATGCTGACGTATTTGGGCCTTTGGCTTTTGATAATAGTATTTCAAAAAAATCAGCAGCAATAAAAGGAATTAAAAATTTGGTTGCTGGTGAAGCGGATGTATTATTGGTTCCTAGTGTAGAAACTGGAAATGCTTTGGTTAAAATGCTTATCTATTTTAGTAGTGCATGTGCCGCAGGAGTTGTGGTTGGTGGAAAAGTGCCAGTGGTAATAACAAGTAGATCTGATGAGGCGCAAGCGCGTTTAGCTTCTATTGCAGCTGCCGTTGTTGCATTAGATTAATTCTAAGTTAAGCAAACCTATTGAATTCGTAGCTTTTATACTCTATTAAAGAGACTCAAAAAAAAGGAAGCGATAATGGCAATACAATATTTAAAAAAATCACCTAAAACATCTTCAACAGATGACAGCAAAACAAGAGAGATAGTTGAAAATATTTTAAAAGATATTGAAAAAACTAAAGAAGAAGGCTGTAAAGAGCTTTCAAAAAAATTTGATAAATTTGAAGGTGATGTAATCGTTTCCAAAGAAAAAATTGAAGAGATTAAAAAAAGTTTAGATCAAAAAACTAAAGATGATGTTCAGTTTTCTCATGAAAGAGTTAGAAAATTTGCAGAAGCACAATTAAAAAATTATGGACAAGATTTTGAAGTTGAGCTTTCTAAGGGTTTGTATGCTGGTCAAAAATTAATTCCCGTAAATACTGCTGGATGTTATGTTCCTGCTGGTAGATACGCACATATCGCTTCTGCTGTGATGAGTGTGACAACTGCAAAAGTTGCTGGTGTTAAAAATATTCTTGTATGTAGCTCACCAAAACCAGGTGTTGGGGTTCATCCTACTATTGTTTATACTGCTGACCTGTGTGGTGCTGATGTAATAATGAACTTAGGTGGAGTGCAAGCGATTGCAGCAATGACTAATGGTTTATTTGGAAATGCACCCGCTGATATTTTGGTAGGTCCAGGTAATCAATTTGTTGCTGAAGCTAAAAGAATTTTGTTTGGTAAAGTAGGAATAGATTTATTTGCTGGTCCAACTGAAATTGCAATAATTGCTGATGAAACTGCTGATCCAGAAATAGTAGCAGTAGATTTAGTTGGACAAGCTGAACATGGTTATAATTCGCCTGCTTGGTTATATACAACAAGTAAAGAGCTAGCAGAACAAGTAATGAAAAGAGTTCCAGAATTAATTGCTGAATTACCAGAACTGCCAAGAACAAATGCTGACGCAGCTTGGAGAGATTATGGTGAAGTAGTTCTTTGTGATACCGACGAAGAAATGGCTAAAATTAGTGATGAATATGCACCTGAACACTTAGAGGTACAAACAAAGAATTTAGATTGGTTCCACAACAGATTAAAAAATTATGGTTCTTTATTTGTTGGTGAAGAAACAACGGTTGCTTATGGAGATAAATGTTCAGGAACAAATCATATTTTACCTACAAAAGGAGCTGGAAGATATACAGGTGGTTTATTTGTAGGAAAATTTATCAAAACACTAAGTTTCCAAAGAATGACAAAAGAATCTACAGAATTAGTTGGAGCTGCAGCTGCAAGACTTTCAAGATACGAGGGTATGGAAGCACATGCAAGAACTGGTGACGTAAGATTGAAAAAATACGGATATACAGGTTAATTTTAATTTAACACTAAGTCTAAATAAAGAGCTGCTGACCAAGAAAAATTTTTGGCCCCCATAGGTTTAGCGCTTTTTCGGGTATAATATTCGTGAAAACCATTTGCCTCTATCATTTGTATCGTTTTTCTTTTAATTTTTTTTGAAAAAGAATTGTCTTTATTCATTAATCCTTTGTAAATAAACCAATTACAGTTCACCCAAATCGGACCCCTCCAATACCTTTTTTCCTCAAAACTTTTATGATTGGGTTTAATTGAAGAAAAAAAATATTTATCATTTTTATTATGATTTTTAAGACTTTTAATTAATTTCTTATTAATTAAATCATTATTTAAATCTGCAAAAAGGATAAAATAATTTGTAATCGATGGTACATAAATTTTTTTCTTATTTCTTA
>CACJHW010000011.1 GCA_902593285.1 uncultured Pelagibacteraceae bacterium | reverse complement strand
GAAAATATTGCTAAACATTATGATCTAGGTAATGATTTTTTTTCTCTTTGGTTAGATGACACACTTACTTACTCTAGTGCTATTTTTGATGATAAATCGAAAAATCTTTCTGATGCTCAAAATAATAAATATCAAAAATTAATTGATCTAATAAAACCAAATAATGGTGACAAAGTTTTAGAAATAGGATGTGGTTGGGGAGGTTTTGCTGAGTACTTAGGTAAAAAATACGATGTTAAACTAGACTGTATTACAATATCAAAAAAACAATTTGAATACGCAAAAGAAAGAATTTTTAATTGTGGTTTAAACGAAAAAGTAAACATTGAAATAAAAGATTACAGAGATCTTAAAGGCAAATACAATTCAATTGCCTCTATAGAGATGATAGAGGCAGTTGGTCAAAATTATTTAGAGGGTTATTTTAAAACTATTAAAACCAACTTATCTGATGGCGGTAAAGCAGCTATTCAAGCAATTACTATTGATGATAGTTTGTTTGATAGATACAAAAACAAACAAGATTTTATTCAAAAATATATTTTTCCTGGTGGTTTTTTGCCAAATAAAAATAGTATTAATCGTTATGTTTCTGATAACGGTTTAACTATAAATTCATATATTTCTTATGCAGACCATTATGCAAATACATTGGCTATATGGAGAAATGAGTTTTTAAAAAAATGGGATTTAATAAAAAATCAAGGTTTTGACCTAACATTTAAAAGAATGTGGGAGTTTTATCTTTCTTATTGTGAAGCTGGATTTAAGTCGAAAAATATTGATCTGATACAATTTTCAATGCAAAACAAATAAAAATAATGGAGATATTTATGCGACATATAAAAATAATTAAGTCAATTTCATTGATAATTTCATTATTCTTAATTACAAGTTGCTCAAATAATAGCGCTATGAAACCAGAAGACTTTAAAAACAAAGAACCAAGATTAATTATTGAGGAATACTTATCTGGAAATGTTAAGGCTTGGGGTGTTTTACAAAATAGATCAGGAAAAGTTACAAGACAATTTTCTGCTGATTTAAATGGAACCTGGGATGGAAAGCAATTAATTCTTAAAGAAAAATTTAATTGGGACGATGGTGAAGTTCAAGACCGAGAATGGACAATAAACAAAATTGATGAGCATAATTACGAAGGAACAGCAGGAGATGTTGTAGGTAAAGCAATAGGATATTCTTATGGACCAGCGTTTAAATTTGAATATGTTTTATTAGTTCCAGTTAAAGGTAAAGAATTAAAAATAACTTTCGATGATTGGATTTTTAAACAAGATGATAGAGTTGCAATTAATAGAGCAACAATGACTAAATTTGGTTTTAAAGTAGCTGAATTGACAGTTGTATTTGTAAGAGATTAACTATTTTTTTTGATATTTCGTTAGTTTTCCAACTAAACCAAAATAAATTTTACTAGGTAAAAAACTCAATAGTTTTAATGTAATTGTAAGTGATTTTGGAAAATGTATTTCAAATATATTTTTGTTAACCAAACCTTCATAAATTTGATCTGCAGCATACTCAGAAGTTTTTAAAAAAGGCATTTTAAAATCATTTTTATCTGTCATTGGTGTTTTAATAAACCCAGGAGATACTAAACAAACACGTACGTTGTACCTTTTAAAATCAAAGTACAAACTTTCAGCTAAGTTATTTAATGCAGATTTAGATGGTCCATATCCAGTTGAATTAGGTAACCCCCTATATCCTGCAATTGACGATACAATAGTAATTATACCGTTTTTTTTATCTCTAAAATATTGTTCAACTGCTTTGATGCTATTCACAGTTCCAAAAAAATTTACTCTAAACACATCTTCCATTTGTTCGACATCTATATCTTTTTCTTTTTTGGGATCCCATGTTCCAGTTGAAAAAAAACAAATATCTATATTTTCATATTTGTTTTTAATTTCATTAAATACTTCTTTGCACTTTTCTTTATTTGTTACGTCTAAAGGAAAACTTGAAATATTTTCATAAGAATTTGAAAGTTCATTTAGTAATTCAGCTCTTCTTGCAGATATAGCAACGTTCCATCCTTTACTTGCAAACTTAATCGCTAAAGCTTTGCCAATCCCTGTACTACCGCCAGTAATCCAAATAGTTTTTTTACTCATTTTTTGTTATGTATATATCTAGCATGTTTAAAAATAAATTTTTAACATTTATATTGTTTCTTGCTATTACATTCTCTACCTCATTGATTGGCGGTTTAGCTACCGTTACATTTAAAGAGCCATGGTACTCATTACTAAATAAACCATCATTTAATCCACCAGATTGGATATTCGGACCTGTTTGGACGACCTTGTATACTTTGATGACAGTTGCAATATGGCTTTACTGGCATACAAAAAATAGAGATATGAATACTGTTTATATTTATTTTATTCATTTAGTATTCAATACAACTTGGAGTGTAGTTTTTTTTGTTTTTCACAATATGGTTCTAGCACTTTTGGTATTAATCATACTAATAGCATTGATAATCAATCTTATTTTAAGGTTTAAACGCGTCAAGATGTTGAGTGCCTACCTAATGATTCCATATTTACTTTGGTGTAGCTTTGCACTAATTCTGAATACAAGTTTGATTATCTTAAATTAGATATGGATGATGTTGTAGTAATTGGTGGTGGAATAATAGGGGCAGCAACCGCTTATTTTTTATCCAAAGAAGGTAGAAAAGTAAAAGTTATTGAAAGAGACCCTACTTATAAAACAGCCTCATTCCCATTATCTTTAGGTGGTTTTAGAAGACAATTTTTCCAAAAAGAAAATATTTTATTAGGAAAATTTGCAAGAGAATTTATTTTCCAAATACCAGAATTATTAAAAACAGAAAAAAATCCTAATCCAACAGCTAGTATGGTAACCAATGGATATCTTTTAATGTTTGGTCCTGAACATGCTGAAGAACAATATAGAGCATTAGAAAATCATAAAGAATGTGATGCAGGAACAAAAAATATTAAAGGTTCAGAATTATCAAAAGTTTTTCCTTATGTGAATAGTGAAGGAATAGAGACAGCAACTTATACGGATAATCAAAGTGAAGGATGGATTGATCCATTTATGTTTCATAGTGCTCTTAAAAGTAAAGCAATAGATCTTGGAGCAGAATTTATTAAAGGTGAAGTAAAAAGTATCTCAGAAATAAATGCTAAAACAATTGTTTCTGCGGCTGGTTGTTGGACAAAAGAATTGTTAGAAGATATTCCTGTTGTTCCTCAAAAGCATACCGTGTTTAGAGTAAAATGCCCAACATATATAAAAGAGATGCCATTAAGTGGAGACTTAACAACCGGTGTTTATTGGAGACCAGAAGGGGGGGAATATTTAGCAGGATCACCTATTTCTGTATTTGATGCAAATGATTTGGAACCAGCTTGGAATGATTTTGAGGAATTAGTTTGGCCAGCTCTTGCAAATAGAATACCTGCCTTTGAAGAATTGAAGTTAACTGGTGGATGGGCAGGTTACTATGATTGTAATAGATTAGATAATAACGCAGTTGTTGGTAAGCATCCAAAATATGATAATGTTTATATGGCTTCTGGATTTACAGGCCGGGGATTAATGCAGGCTCCAGGTATCGGTAGAGCCTTAACAGAATTAATCACAACAGGATCATACCAAACAATTGATATAAGTGATTTTGCAGTTGAGAGAGTTTTGGGTAAAACCGCTAGGCCAGAGCCTTACGTTCTATAAATTAAGTTCCACAAAAAGTTTGATATTTTTCGTTGCTCGATGGAGGAGGTGCTTGATATTCTTCAATATTATTTTGATTGTCATAAGGATTTTTTAAAATTGCTAATAACTTTTTCATTTTATCTAAACTTCCTTTGTCTGCTTCAGCTAAAGCTTCCTCCACTTTGTGGTTTCTAGGAATTACAATTGGATTATTTGATTTCATAAGTTTGCTTTGTTTTTCCTTAGTTGAATTATTTAACTTAGATCTTTTTTTCCATTCATTTTTCCAATTGATAAAATCATTATTTCTGTAAATTTCATCAGAATTGATATCCATTAAGTTACAAAAAGTATTTGTGTAATCTGCTTTATTTTTTTCCATCCAATTAAACAAACTATTAATTAATTTTTTATCATTTTTATCCTCACCAAATAGACCAAGTTTATCTCTCATCATATTTAACCATTTGCCTTCATAAATATTTTGGAAATTATCTATTAAATCTGTTGCTAATTTAATTGCAGTATCTTCATTTTTATCAATTAGAGGGATTAAACATTCTGCAAATCTTGCTAAATTCCACTTTGTAATTGGTGGTTGATTAGAAAAGGCATATCTTCCAAATTTATCGATTGAGCTAAATACAGTTTTTGGATCATAATGATCCATAAATGCGCAAGGACCATAATCTATTGTTTCTCCTGAAATTGCCATGTTATCAGTATTCATAACCCCATGAATAAATCCAACTCTCATCCAATTGATTACTAGCTGGCATTGCTTTTCCATTACAAGATTTAACAAGTCTAATGCTTTTGAATTTGATGTTTTAATTTCTGGATAATGTCTATTTATTGTGTAGTCGACTAAAGTATTTAAATTTTCAATGTTTTGAGTTGCAGCTATATATTGAAACGTTCCAACTCGAAGATGACTTGATGCAACTCTTGTTAATATAGCACCCTGTAAAAGATTTTCTCTTACAATTTTTTCTCCTGTTTTGACTACAGCAAGGCTTCTAGTAGTTGGAATTTTTAATGAATGTATTGCTTCACTGATAATGTATTCTCTAAGCATAGGTCCTAGAGCTGCTCTTCCATCACCACCTCTAGAAAAAGATGTTCTTCCTGATCCTTTAAACTGAATGTCAAAACGATTATCATTGTTAACTAAATGCTCACCCAATAAAACTGCTCTACCATCTCCTAACATAGTAAAGTGTCCAAATTGATGACCTGCATATGCTTGCGCAATGGTATTAGTTTCTTCTGGTATAGAGTTTCCAGAAAATATTTCTGCTAATTTTTTTTTGTCTGTTTTTGAAAAATCTAAATTTAAAGTAGATGCCAGTTTCTCATTTAAAATTACTAATTCAGGATCATGAACAGGAGTTGGTTTAATGTTTTCTTTAAAAGTATTTGATAACTTTGAATAGGTGTTATCAAAATGCCAACCAATGGTCATTTTAATTAACTAACTTCAGCTTGATTTTCTTTTGGTTTAACTTCTGTTTTAAATTGATTAGAGATTTTTTGTACTTCAACAGAAGATACTTTGTATTCAGCACACATTGTTTCTTCATCTTTACCATGACCTGTAACCATATTAACCATATGCTCTGGGAAATGGAACGTAGTAAACACAATTCCTTCTTTAACTTTATCTGTAACTTCAACTTTAAGTGCAACCTCACCTCTACCTGAATAAAGTCTTCCAATATCACCAGTATTTAGATCTCTATGAGCCGCATCTTTAGGATGAATTAACAAAACATCTTCATCAACAATATTTATATTTTTTGTTCTTCTAGTCATTGTTGCTGCATTGTAATGTTGTAAAACTCTACTTGTTGTTAAAATTAAAGGGTAGTCTTTTTGATTAGCTTCTATTTCTGATGATTCTTTCCAATCAAAGTTTTTTAGTCTGCCTTTACCTAATTTAAATGTTTCTGTATGTAAAATTTTTGTATCAGTTCCATCTTCTTGAACTGGCCACTGTAATCCAAATTTTCCAAGTCTTTCTCTAGTAACTCCCTTAAAGAAAGGAACGATATCAGCAATTTCTGCTAGAACTTGATCTGCATCATAAGTTGGCTGATCAAATCCTAATTTCTGCATCATCTCAGTTACAATTAATCCATCAGGTTTAGTGCCTGGTAGAGGAGGTACAGCTCTGTTCACTCTTTGAATTCTTCGCTCAGTATTAGTAAAAGTTCCATCTTTTTCTAAGAAAGTTGTACCTGGCAGAACAACAGTTGCTAATTTTGCTGTTTCACTCATAAATATTTCTTGAACAACTAAAAGTTCTAAAGAGTTCATAGCTTCAATTACATGAGCACTATTAGGATCTGTTTGAACAATATCTTCTCCAATGATCCATAAACCTTTTAATTCCTTGTTTATTGCAGCTTCAAACATTTGAGGAATTTTTAATCCTGGTTTAGTTGGGTGAGTTACTCCATATTTTTCAGTATAGAATTCTTGATGCTTTTCATCAGCTACAGGAAAATAACCAGCACCTTGGTGAGGCTGACATCCCATATCTGCTGCACCTTGAACATTGTTTTGACCTCTTAAAGGATTAACCCCGACACCTTTTCGTCCAATGTTTCCAGTAATCATTGCTAAATCTGCAATTAACATTACAGTTTTAGATCCCTGTTCGTGTTCAGTAACTCCTAAACCATGGAACTCCATTGAATTTCTTGCAGTAGCATATGCAATTGCTGCTTCTTTAACTAATTGTTTATCTACACCAGCTACTTTTGCTAAGTGATCTACATCTTGTCTTTCAATTTCTTTTAAGAAATTATCAAAACCCTCTGTTCTATCTCTAACAAAATCTACATTATAAAGTTTTGATTTAATAATAAAGTGCAACATCATATTTAGAACTGCAACGTTAGTTCCTGGTCTTAGTTTAATATGATAATCTGCAAGTTTCGCAAGTTCAGTTGTAACGGGATCAAGTACAATTAATTTTTTACCTTTCATGACTTGTTGTTTTATTTTTGCACCTGTTACAGGATGAGCGTTAGTTGGATTTGCTCCAATTACCAAAAATAAATCAGCATGATAAATATCTTCTGTAGAGTTAGTTGCTGCCCCTGTCCCAAAAGTTTGTTGCATTCCCCAAGCTGTTGGTGAATGACAAATTCTTGCACAACAATCTACACTGTTAGTTCCTACAGCCGCTCTAATCATTTTTTGAAAAACATAATTTTCTTCATTTGTACATCTTGCTGAAGAAATTCCAGCAAAGGCATCTGGACCATTATCTTTTGTAATTCTGTTCATTTCTTTTTTAATAAAATCATAAGCTTCATCCCACGAAGCTTCTTCAAACTTTCCATTTCTTTTAATTAAAGGTGTTTTTAATCTGTCTGGATGATCATAAAAACTAAATGCATATCTTCCTTTAATACAAGTATGACCAGCATTTACCTCTGTTTGTTTTGGAGTATCTATTGCAACAACTTTATCATATTTTATTGATGCTTCTAAATTACATCCAACACCACAGTATGAACAAGTTGTCCTAACTTTTTTATCTACAGCTGCAGATTTAGATTGAAAAACATCTGAAATTGCATCCGTTGGACATGTATGCGCACATGCCCCACAAGATACACATGAACTATCTCCAAACATCATATCATTATCAGTTGTTATTCTAGATTCAAAACCTCTTCCGCTCATTGTAAGTACAAATGAACCTTGAATTTCATCACAAGCTCTGACACATCTTCCACAATTAATACAGTTGTCTAAATTCATTCTCATGTAATCATGAGATGTGTCTCTTGGTATACCTTTGTGCTGTTTAGGACTATTGTATCTGTGATCAGCAACTCCTAAATCGTTTGCAACTGTTTGTAATTCACAATTATTATTTACCTCACAAGTATCACATTCCATTGGATGGTCCGTTAAAACTAATTCAACAATATTTTTTCTTAGACTTGTTAAAGCTTCATTTGAAGTAAAGATATGTTGGTTTTCAGCAACTGGAGTATGACAAGATGCGACCACTCTTGTTGGACCATCTTTTTCTAAAGCAACTTCTACAGAGCAAACTCTGCAAGCACCATAAGGAGCTAGGTTTGGATCATCACATAAAGTAGGTACTTTTTTTTCACTTACATAGCTTTTTACAAATTTTAAAATAGATGTGTGTTTAGGACCAATTTCGTATGGTTTTCCATCAATATAAGCAATTTTTCTTTTTTCTGAGCTCATTAATTATCTTTCACCATATCATTTTTCATTTCATCACCAAAGTATTTTAGGATGTTCTGAATTGGAGTTGGGATTGCTCCACAAAGAGCACATAGACATCCTTTTTGCATGGTAACCAACAATTCTTCTAGTAATTTTAACGGAATTTTAGCTGTTTTCTTCTTAGCTTGGTCAAACATCTCCTTACCTCTGTAAGATCCAAGTCTTCCTGGGAAACATTTCCCGCATGATTCTTCTGCTGAGAATTCAAACAAGTGATGAATGTATTCAGCCATTGGAAAATCTTTTGGAATACTAACTACACTTGCGTGACCTAACATAAAACCTTTTGCTGTAAATTCTTGAAAATCTAAATTTAAATTTTCTATTTCACTTAAAGGAACAACTCCGCCTAATGGACCTCCTATTTGAAAAGCTTTAACAGGCTCTTTATATCCACCACCAATTTCATTAAATATTTTTTTCATTGGTGTACCCATATCAATTTCATAAACACCTGGGTTGTTAAAGAAACTATCTAAGCAAACTAATTTTGTTCCAGCTGATTTTTTATTTCCAACTGAAGAAAATTTTTCTGATCCATTTAATAAAATTCCAGTTGCAGCAGCCAATGTTTCAACATTATTAACCACAGTTGGTTTTTTATATAACCCTTCGGTAACAGGGAAGGGAGGTCTTACATCTACCTCAGCTCTTCTTCCTTCAATAGATGCAATCAAAGCTGTTTCTTCTCCACAAATATAAGCACCTTGACCAATACAAATTCCAAGATCAAAAGAAAAATCGGTTCCTAAAATATTTTCACCTAGTAAATTTAATTTTTTAAGTTCATTGATGCAGCCATTAATTGCTTCAATAGATTTAGGATATTCACCTCTAATGTATAAAACTCCTTCATTGCTTCCTATCACATAACCACAAATTACCATTCCAAAAATAACTTTTAAAGGTTGATCCTCTAATAAATATCTATCTGAAAAAGCACCAGAGTCGCCCTCATCTGCATTACAGATAACATATTTTTTATCTCCTTTTGCTTTACTACAAAAATCCCATTTCATTCCTGTTGGAAAACCAGCACCGCCTCTTCCTGTTAAATTTGAATCTAATAACGATTTTACTATTTCTTTTTTATCTGTTTTTAAAAATTTACTTAATTGCTCTTTGAATTGATCTGTTGAAGATAACTTGTCATCCATTAAAAAACTTGTTGTTGCATAACTTTTAGAGAAAAACTTATCTTGTTTAATTTCTTCACCTTTAATTATTTGGTCAATTTTTTCTATATCTTTACCAGCATAATTTTCTCCATCATAATGAAATGCATGGTTTTCATAACAATGACCTAAGCAGAACATTTCTCCAACTTTGTCATCACCCAGTTTTTCTTTTAGTTTATCTTTTAATTTGTCTTGAGTGCCCGCACACATGCATGCACTACCGTTACAAACAAAAGCTTTCTTTTCTCTATGAGAGGGTCTCAAAAATTCATAAAAGGATTCTGCACCATGGAGAGTTGAAACGCCTAGGTTATGTTTTTTGGCAATTTCTTCAATATCTTGTGGATTATCGCTTAAGGTATTTTCTGAGATTTGCTTAAATAGGTTATCTTTTAAGCCTATTCTGCCTGATAAATTACTTATATTTTTTGACACAAATACCCTTTTATTAATTTAGCCCACAATAACTTTTTTGTTATTTGTGTAAATATTAAAACTGTCCCTCTTTACGAAACCAACAAGGGTAATGTCAAATTTATTCGCTAAATCGATAGCTAGACTAGTTGGCGCACCAACACCTATCATTATACCTATATCCGTCATCAAGACCTTTTGAACCAATTCAAAATTTAGTCTACCTGAGCATGTTATAAATTGGTTTTTCGGATCAATTTGATTGTTTTTTAATGCACAACCAATAAGTTTATCTAGAGCATTATGTCTTCCTACATCCTCTCTGACAGCAACCAATTCTCCATTGCTATTAAAAAGACCACTTGCATGAATTCCACCTGTTTTACTGAATTCTGATTGGCCTTCTCTCAATATATCTGGTGATTTAACAATTACCTCTTTTTTGATTTTAGGTTCTGATGGATTTGTTTTATCTTTTTTAATTATTTCTAGAGCATCAAGAGAAGATTTTCCACATACACCAC
>CACJHW010000010.1 GCA_902593285.1 uncultured Pelagibacteraceae bacterium | reverse complement strand
TTGCTAAAGTTAAGCTCGATAAACTACTGCCAAGAATACAAACCCTCATATTATTTTTAATTTTAACAATAAAAATTAGATGATACAAAGTGGTATAATTGATTCATATAAATGGATATTAAAAAAACAGCCAATTTATTCATTGACTTTGCAGCTAAGCGATTGTCTGAGATTTTTGGGTTATTTTTCTTTTTTTTAGGTTTAGCTTTGTTTATCGCATTATTTACCTACTCACCTGAGGATCCAAATTTTATATTTCCAAACAGTACAGAAATAAAAAATTTTTTTGGTTTTAAAGGTAGTTTTGTTTCTGACTTATTTTTTCAATCAGTAGGGTTAATTGCTTACCTGATTTCTTTTACTTTTATAATTACAGGTATCAATCTATTTAGGAGTAAAGAATTCATTTTACTGATAGAAAATATTTTCTTCGTTGTTCTCTATTGTATTTTAGGAACTCTTTTTTTAACTCATTTTTATTCTGGATCGTTTATACTTTATATAAATGGCAATGGTGGTTTTATTGGTAATTTTCTTAACCAATCATTTTTAAATCAAATTTTGATTTTAAATAGTCAAATATCATACTATATTTTAATTATCTTAATTTTGTTATTGTTTCTAAAAAGTATAAATTTTAATCCATTCAAATTTAATCAATCAATATTAAAATTTTTAAACTTACTCAAAAAGAAAGAAGAAAAAAATTATACTGATAAAAGTGAAATAATAAATGAATACATACCACAAGATGAAATTAAAAATCTTATACAAGAAGATTTACCTTTTATAAAAGCTGATAATAAAATAAATAGCAGAATTAAATTTAAGTTACCAAGTTTAGATCTCTTAAAAGCTCCCTCTAAAAAAGAAAGAGAAGTTTTCATAAAAAATGAAAATAATGACCCTGAATTTTTAGAAAAAATCTTATTAGATTTCGGTGTTAACGGTAAAATTAAAAAAGTTAGTCATGGACCTGTCGTAACATTGAATGAATTTGAGCCTGCTGCTGGAGTAAAAGTTTCAAAAATAATTAATCTATCAGATGATATAGCAAGAAATACAAGCTCGGAGTCTGCAAGAATTTCTACAATACCTGGAAGCAATACTATTGGGATCGAGCTTCCAAATGACAAGAGAGAAAATGTTTATTTAAGTGAGATTTTAAATAACAGTGATTTTAAAAAAAAGGATATAAAATTACCTATTGCATTAGGCAAAAGTATATCAGGTAATCCTATAGTTGGTGATTTATCATCAATGCCTCATTTACTTATAGCTGGAACTACTGGATCAGGTAAATCAGTATGTATAAATACAATAATTTTATCACTACTCTTTAGACACACACACGATAAATGTAAATTTATTTTAATTGATCCAAAAATGTTAGAACTATCCACTTATGAAGGAATTCCACACTTGTTGTGTCCAGTTATAACAGAAGCTAAAAAAGCAGCTTCAGTACTAGGCTGGGTAGTTAAGGAAATGGAGAGTAGATACAGATTAATGACTAAAGAAGGTGTCAGAAATATCGATAGTTATAACGCAAAACACAAACTTCCAATGCCATACATAGTTGTAGTAGTTGATGAAATGTCTGATTTAATGTTAGTTGCTGGTAAAGAAATTGAAAATTATATTCAAAAATTATCACAAATGGCTAGAGCAGCAGGGATACATATTATAATGGCTACTCAAAGACCCAGCGTTGATGTAATTACAGGAACAATTAAAGCAAATTTTCCTACAAGAATATCTTTCCAAGTAACTTCTAAAATAGACAGTAGAACTATTCTTGGAGAACAAGGTGCAGAGCAATTATTAGGCAAAGGAGACATGTTATATATGTCCTCAGCCAATAGAATAGTTAGAATTCATGCACCATTTGTGTCTGATAGTGAAATTGAAAAAATAAACAATTCTTTAAGAGCGCAAGCAGAACCTGATTATGTGGACGAAATCTTAAATTTTGCTGATGAAAGAGAAGTCGGTGATAACCAAAATCAAGGTGATAAAGATGAACTTTATGAACAAGCTTTAGATATAATCAGATCCGAAGGAAAAGCATCTACCTCTTTTTTACAAAGAAAGCTCCAGATTGGATACAACAGAGCAGCAAGAATTATAGATATGATGGAAGCCGATGGAATTGTTAGTAAAGCAAATCATGTTGGTAAAAGAGACGTTCTTTAATGTTACGCTTTTCGATATTTGTTCTTATTATTTTAACTACTTATTCGAATGCTGAAATTAAAGAAAAAATAATTAAAAATTTAAAAGAAACTAAAAACTTAGATTTCAATTTTGAACAAAACATAAATGGAACAATAGAAAATGGAAATTGCACTGTTGAATATCCAAAAAAAATTTTTTGTTTATATTCAACTAATAATAATAAAATATTGGTCTCAAATGGTAAATCTTTAGTAGTAAAGGCTGGAACAAGCTATTATAGATATCCAATTGAAAAAACACCTTTAAATATAATTTTGAATAAAAATTATTTAATTAATAAAATAAATGAACTTAATGAAAGAGTCATTGATAAAAATCTTACTAATTTTACAATTACAGAAAAAGATAATGAAATAAATGTGTTTTTCAATAACGAGACTTATGATTTAATCGGTTGGCAAAATAAGGATATTTATCAAAATTTTAATATTACTTTTTTATCAATAACAAGTAAAAATAGAGTGCTCCCAAATAACCTATTTAAACTTCCTGTTCAAAATTAAATATTTAAAATTTCAGTTTTAAATATTTGCATTCCCCTTGAAACATAATTATTTAAAGCATTTTTATGATCTAATGAACATGTATGAACCCAAACACGATTAACTTTATTTTCAAAAGATTTTTTAATAGCCTCAGATAATAAATAAGAACCTAATTTTTTATTTTGATATTCTTCCAATATTCCAAAATAAGCGATTTCAGTTTCATTTTTTTCTTGATGAAAAATTAGCTCAAAAAATCCTACTAAATCATCTTTAAATTTAAACACATATGATTTAACACTCTCATTAGATACATAATTTATCCATTTTTCTTCTGACCAAGTAAGTCTATCTACCCATTTGTGATTTTTACCGATATTTTTATAGAAAAATTTATTCAATTGAAAATTTATTGGATCAATTAAACTTAAAGAATAATCTTCAGATGGTTTGTTTACATCTTTAAGATCTTTGAGCGAATTAATTTCAAGATAATTTCTTTTAACTTCCTCGCTCACTCAACCATTTTTCCTACTCGTTCACCTCCAAACAAATGAAAGTGTAAATGGGGCACTTCTTGTCCACCATGTTCACTAATATTTGCTAAAGCTCTATAGCCCTGTCCTACTTCTGTTGAAATACCAAGCTTTTTAGCAACTATATTAATACCTTTTAATAACCCAACCATTTCTTCTGAAGAGGCATTCAGACTAAAATCATCTAAATCAATATATTTCCCTTTAGGAATGACTAAAGCATGAATTTTTTTTTGTGGATTAATGTCATGAAATGACAAAACAAAATTATCCTCATAAATTTTATTACAAGGAATCTCTCCACGTAAAATTTTTGCAAAAATATTATTATCGTCGTAACTCATTTTTTTCTTTTTTCTAACTCCAACATTACTTCTTCAATTTTAATGTCATTTGCCTCAAGATACATTAGCAAATGGTAAAATACATCTGCTGCTTCATGGATCTTATTAGAATTTTCCTCCACAGCCTCAATCAATTCATTAACTTCTTCTAAAACTTTTGCCTTGCTTAATAATTTGTCAGTAAGCAGCTTATTAGTGTACGAACCTTCAACAGGCGAAGATTTTCTCTCCCGTGCAAGTTTGATTAAGTTTTCTAATGTGTTAAGCATATTAAATTCTAACAGGAATTCCTTTTGAATCCAAATACTCCTTAGCTTCTTTTACTGAATGTTTGCCATAGTGAAATATTGATGCTGCTAAAACTGCGCTTGCATTTCCTAATTTAATTCCATCCACTAAATGATCTAGATTTCCAACTCCACCTGAAGCAATAACTGGTATATTTACCATAGAAGATATCTTAGACATAAGCTCAATATCATAACCAACTTGAGTACCATCTCTATCCATAGAAGTAACTAGAAGCTCGCCTGCTCCACTATCTTCCATTTTTTTTGCAAATTCTATTGCATCAATGCCAGTATTATTTCTTCCACCATGAGTGAAAATTTCCCATTTATCTCCATTTTTTTTAGCATCTATCGCCACCACAATACATTGTGACCCAAATTTTTTTGAACTTTCTACAACTACTTCTGGATTTTGAACTGCAGCAGTATTGATTGATACTTTGTCTGCACCAAAGTTCAGTAATTTATTGATGTCCTCAATACTTCTAACACCACCTCCAACTGTCAGAGGAACAAAGCATTTCTTGGAAGTCTTCTCTACAACATCATAAATAGTATCTCTATTTTCATTTGATGCAGTAATATCTAAAAAGCAAATTTCATCTGCTCCACCGTCTGAATAAATTTCAGCTTGCTCAACGGGATCACCTGCATCCTGCAGATCAACAAAATTAATCCCCTTAACAACACGTCCATTTTTAACATCCAGACAAGGTATTATTCTATTTTTAAGCATGTAATTCCTTAACTAATTCATCCAATTTAATATCACCATCATAAATAGCTTTTCCAACTATAATGCCTTCAATGTTATTATTATTTAATTCTTTGGCCTTTTTAATGTCATCAATTGAAGAAACTCCACCAGATATAATTACCGGGCAATTAGAAGTATTTGCAACCGTTGCTGTCTCTTCGAAATTGGGACTTTGTTTCATTCCATCTCTATTAATATCTGTATAAATCAATCTACTTACACCATAATCGTTAACTTCTTTTAAATAATCTAAAGTCAATTGATTGGAATTTTCCTTCCAACCTGAAACCGATAAATATCCATCCTTAGCATCTAAACCTAGAGCAATTTTATTTTGAAATTTTTCACAAGCCTCTTTTAAAAATTTTTTATCTTTTATAGCAGCACTTCCTAAAATAACTTTTTCAACACCAGCATCAGTATATTTCTGAATGCTTTCAAAATTTCTAATACCTCCACCAATCTCAATCTTAAGATCAAATTTACTAACTATTTCCTGAATAATATCTAAATTAACTGTTGCACCAGTTAAAGCTCCATCTAAATCGACTATGTGTAAATTTTTAAAACCATGATCTTTATATTTTCCAGCTTGTTCGACTGGGGACATTTCATATTCAGTTTTGTTCTCAAAGTCTCCTTTAACTAACCTCACACACTTTTTATCTTTAATATCTATTGCTGGGAATATTTTCATTTACAAATTTATAAAATTATCAATTATTTTAAGTCCAGATTTATCACTTTTCTCTGGGTGGAACTGTGTTCCAAAAATATTTTCTTTTTCAACAGAGCAAACAATATTTGATGAATAATCTGTTGTTGCTGAAATTACGTTTTTATCTTCTGGAATAAATTCATAACTGTGAACAAAATACATGTGAGAATTATTTTCTATATCTTTAAAAATTTTACTGTCTTTAACAATGTTAATTTCGTTCCAGCCAATGTGAGGAAGTTTATATTTTCCATTTTGATTATCTATCTTTGATACCTTGCCAGATATCCATCCAAGGCCTTTAGTTTCAGTTTCCTCATATCCAACATCTGCAAACATTTGCAAACCAACGCAAATTCCAAGAAGTGGTTTTTTATTGTTAATTACAAATTCATTAAGTGTATCTGAAAGACCATCAATATTGTTTAATGCATCAACACAACTCTTAAACGAACCCTGCCCTGGTAAAACTACTTTATCTGAAGATTTAATCTTATTTAAATCTGAAGTTACCTCGATATTTACTTTATCTTTGGCAACTTCCTTAAAGGAGTTTATCACCGAGCTAATATTACCCGAATTATAATCAACAATTGTGACGTTCATTAAACTTATAATGAGCCTTTAGTGGATGGAATACTCTTTTTATTCCTTGGATCCATCTCTAATGCAGCTCTTAAAGATCTTGCTAATGCTTTATAACAAGACTCAATTATGTGATGGCTATTATCACCATAAATATTTTCAACATGCATTGTAATACCAGCGGATTGAGAAAAAGCTTGGAACCATTCTTTAAATAATTCTGTGTCCATCTCACCAAGTTTCTCAACTTTTAATTTTACTTTCCAAATCAAATAAGGTCTGTTCGAAACGTCAATAGCTACCCTAGTTAAAGTTTCGTCCATTGGAATAACTGTATGTGCATATCTTTTTATTCCTACAAATTTTTTAGCTGCTTTTTTTAAAGCCTCACCTATAGCAATACCTGTATCTTCGGTTGTGTGATGAAGGTCTATGTGAGTATCTCCTTTTGCTTTAACTTTTAAATCAATCAAAGAATGCTTTGATAACTGCTCAAGCATGTGATCCAAAAAGCCAATACCAGTATCAATTTGGTATTTACCTTTGCCATCAATATTTACTTCTACATTGATGCTGGTTTCTTTTGTTTTTCGAGAAACTTTTCCTTTTCTAGCCATATATTTTTAATGGTATACATACATAATCCCACTATATCAATATCAGTATAAACACTTGAAGTATCAAAAATAGTTACCATTTATTAGGTATGACAACGATTGTACTGATTAGAAAAAATAATGAAGTAGTAGTTGCTGGTGATGGACAAGTAAGTATGGGAAATACTGTTGTTAAAAGTACTGCATCAAAAGTCAGAAAAATTGAAAAAAGAGATGTAGTAGCAGGTTTCGCAGGATCAACTGCAGACGCATTAACTCTCTTTGAAAGATTAGAGGGAAAATTAGAAAAACATGCTGGCAACTTATCAAGAGCCGCTGTTGAGTTAGCAAAAGATTGGAGAACAGATAAATATCTAAGAAGACTGGAAGCACTAATGGCCGTAGGAGATAAAAATAATAGCTATATTATCTCAGGAACTGGAGATGTTTTGGAACCAGAGGGTGACGTTATTGGAATAGGATCTGGAGGAAATTATGCTCTTGCCGCAGGAAAAGTTTTAATGGAAGGCAGCATGTCTGCTGAAGAGGTTGCAAAAAAAGCAATTAAAGTTGCAGCAGATATATGTGTATTCACTAATGATAATGTTAAAATTGAAAAAATATAATGGATAATTCAAACGTAACACAATTACACCCAAAAGATAAAAATCAAAAAGAAGAAACTTCTTTAGTAAGTTCTTTATCTCCAAGAGAAATCGTTTCTGAATTAGATAGATTTGTTGTAGGTCAAAATAAAGCCAAAAGAGCTGTAGCTGTTGCTTTAAGAAATAGATGGAGAAGACAAGCTCTTAAAGGTGAAATGAAGAACGAAGTTTTGCCAAAAAATATTTTAATGATTGGACCAACTGGAGTTGGAAAAACTGAGATCTCAAGAAGACTCTCAAAATTGGCTGAGGCTCCATTTGTAAAAGTAGAGGCCACAAGATTTACAGAAGTTGGTTATGTAGGAAGAGATGTAGAGCAAATTGTGAGAGATTTAATTGAGATAGCAATCTCAATGGAAAAAGTAAAAAAAAGAAAAGAGGTTTTCGCACAAGCTCAAAAAGCCGCAGAGGAAAAGGTTTTAGATGCTTTAGTTGGAAAAAAAGCGAGTTTGGCAACAAGAGAAAGTTTCAGAAAAAGATTAAGAAATGGTGATTTAGATGATAATGAAATCGAAATAGTTGTGAGTGACACTGGATCTAGTGGTACTTCTTTTGAAATTCCTGGAATGCCTGGTGCAAATGTTGGAATGATTAACATTGGTGAAATGATCGGTAAATCTATGGGAAATAAAGAAAAGAAGAAAAAAATGACTGTCAAAGAGTCTCATGAAATTTTGATAAATGATGAGTCTGACAAACTTATTGAAGAAGATAAAATTATTAAAGCAGCAAAACTTTCAACCGAAAATAATGGAATAGTTTTCTTAGATGAAATTGATAAGATTTCAGCAAGAACAGATAGGGTCGGAGGTGATGTTTCAAGAGAAGGTGTTCAAAGAGATTTATTACCTTTAATTGAGGGTACAACTGTTAACACAAAACACGGTCCAATAAAAACTGATCATATTTTGTTCATTGCATCAGGAGCGTTTCAGCTTGCAAAACCTTCAGATTTACTACCTGAATTACAAGGAAGATTGCCCATTAGAGTAGAATTGGAAGCTTTAACTAGTGATGATTTTAAAAGAATATTAAGAGAGCCTGACTTTAGTTTAATTAAACAATATGTAGCTCTTTTAAAAACAGAGAATGTTGATCTAGAGTTTTCAGATGATGGTATTGATGCAATCGCAAACATCGCTTCAGAGGTAAACGCAACAGTAGAGAATATAGGAGCAAGAAGATTACATACAATTATTGAAAAAATTTTAGATGAAATTAGCTTTACAGCTACCGATCGTGCAGGTGAAAAAATTATTATTAATAAAGAATATATAGATAAAAATTTAGACAACTTAGTAAAAGATACAGATTTATCTAAATTTATACTTTAAAATCTATCCATCCCGTAATTATATATTTTTCACCGCCCTTTAAAATAGACCCTGCATGCGCGTGAGTCCATTCAGCTGGCCAAATTAAGGTTTTACCACATTCAGGTTTGACCTTTATTTTGTAATAATGAAAATCAGTAGTTCCACCTTCATGTTCATCAACATCGTTTAAATAAGTCATCCATGCAAACACTCTATGTAGAGTGCCTATGTCGGTTCTTTCTGAATGAACTCTGGAAAAATGATCTCCAGCCTCATATTTTTGTATATTGAAAGGACCAATATTAATTTGTTTAAGCATTGTTTTTAAATAAGGAAACTGATCTCTGTAATCCAAAAAACAGCTATTTAAGTGTTTAAAATAAATATTAAAAATATCATAATCTTTTTCTTTCAAACTATTCGGGTTAATTCCTATATCAGTTGATTTTTTAATTTTTTCGTCAACCCCACTACCAGTGCTTCCTTTTTTATGCATTTCAGGATGATTTTTAAAAAAGTTAATTATATTTTTACAAAGATCATCATCTAAAATATTCCAGCTGCCAATAAAATGTGGGTTTGAGTTGTTTGACAATTCAATTCTTTTCATAATTATATTATGTTAACTTTATCATTATCAAATTGAATAAAGCCTTTCTGTTTTCTCAATAATTTTAACCCTTCAACATTTCTTCCAGTTTGGAATAGACTTTTTTCATAATAAGATATTAGAAAATTATTTTTAGGATATTTTTTTAGAAAATTTTCACAAAATGTAACAGCTCGAAGATATGATTTTGTTTCAATCAAACAGTAACCAATTTTTTCAACTATGTTTTCTTGATCAGATTTTATCTGAAGAGATTTCTCAAGCAATTGCAAAGCTTTTTTAAAGTTTCTAGTTCTTAAATATAAAAAAGACAGATTATTAATAAGAACAGGATTTAAAGGTTCATTTTTTAAACATAAAATATAGTATTCTTCAGCAAGTTCAAATTTGTTTAATTGAAAGTAACAATTCGCAATACCATTTAGAACTGGTGTCGAATTAGGTTTGCTCTTTAAAATAATTTTAAATAACTCAATTGCATCTTGAAAATTTCCCTCATTCCTTAAACTTTCTGCTTTTAAAAATAAAGACTCAAGTTTTTTTTGTTCATCAATTTTCATTTTAAATTTTTAATATCAAATGATTTATCTTAAACTAGGATTTTATCTTAATATTAATTAATTAAATAGTATTTTTTTTTAAATAAATATAAAAAGCCCCACTTCCTCCATCCTCAATTTTAGCTTCTTGAATATCATTTATCATTTTCATTAAATTTTTATTATTTACTATGAAATTAGGAACAGAGTATTTTAATATACTCAAGTCTTTAGATACATATGGGTTTTTATCATTTTCAGAATGGAGTGCCTTGCCTGTAATTACAATTAATTTGTTAACGTTTTCTAAAAAAGCTCTATTTATAAAATCTTCTATAGCTTTATTAGCCTTCTCTAGTGATAAACCATGTAAGTCTAACGATCTTGTTTTATAAGATTTTTTTTTAACACTAGTTAAGTCTTTATTGGGGAGTTTTTCCTTGCTATTAATGAAATAATTCCAATCTTTTCTATCTTTGTCTGATATGTCGTTGCTCAATTAAGTTAATATATTAACTAGTTGCCAATTGGGATTTGAAGAAGTCGTATCTCTCGAGAATACCCAAGTATCATAAATCTTTTTAATTTTTTGAGGATCGCCAGATACAACTTTTTTATCTTTGTCTTTAATACAAGTTATTATTTCAGCTATAAAATCTACAGTAACATTTAACATTTTACCAATTTTTTTATGTTCTTTTATGGTTGCAGAGTTTACGCCTATAAAAGTAATTTCTGCAAAATGTCCTCTGGAACTTCTTTCTTTAAGCGCTTGATTAAACTGATTGTAGATTTCATCATTTAAAAGTGATCTACTATTTGTTATTTTATTGTCGTTGTCACTAAAATCAGTAATAACGGTTTCGTAGGCTATTTTAGCTCCTTTTA
Organism: uncultured Pelagibacteraceae bacterium; assembly: GCA_902593285.1. Taxonomy (GTDB): domain Bacteria; phylum Pseudomonadota; class Alphaproteobacteria; order Pelagibacterales; family Pelagibacteraceae; genus Pelagibacter. Next base: position 1,808 of record CACJHW010000010.1, on the reverse strand, counting down.
AAAATTCATTTTGTGCATCTTTATCAAATGCTTCCTTGATTTTTTTTGATTGGTCTTGATTAACTTTTTTTAGTACTTCTTTAAGCTGAGAAGGGGCTTTACCTTCAAAACCAGTTCTTTTACCCAGTATTCCTCTCAATCTTAAAAAAATAAAGCCAGCAATCATTGCTAGCAATATAATATCGATATACTCAAAACTATAACTCATAACTCAATAGTAATTACTCTGTTGATTAATTTCAACTAGCAATTTAGATTGAGGACAAATGAACTCAATATTATTGTTGATATTACTAGTGCCTGTAATTGAAATTTATGTTCTTATTAAAATTGGTTCTCAAATAGGAGCAATTACAACCATTTTTCTAATTTTTACAACTGCTGTTGTTGGAGTATATTACGCAAAATATGAAGGCTTAAACACCCTAAAGTCTGGTTTTTTAGAGTTAAGCAAAAATCAACTCCCAGCCTACGAAGTGTTTTCGGGTGCTGCTATTGCTTTAGCTGCTTTGTTATTAATTATTCCAGGCTTCCTAACCGATATATTTGGTTTTTTAATTATTTTTCCTTTAACTAGAAAGTTTTTGTTTAATAAAATCGCTAATCGTTTCAAAAATAATAAAAAACAAAAAAATAATTTTATAGATGGTGAGTTTGAAGATATAGAAGAGGACGATGATAGAAAGATATAAAATATTGGGTAAGTATATTAAAGATATGTCTATTGAAACTCCTGATATTGAAACATATATCTTTGTTAAAGATCAAATTTCAAAATACCAGCTTGATATAGATATAAACTCAAGAGCATTGAAAGATAAAATGATTGAGATTAATACCATTCTAAAATTTGAGGATAAAAAAGAAAATAAAAAAAAATCTCATTTTGAAATAAATTTTGCAACTATAATTAAAGTAAGTGATGAAATTAAAGAAAAGAAAGATTTGGAAAAAATTATCTTGTGCGACGTTCAAATTGAGATCTATCCTCAATTAGAAAAAGCACTCTTAGATCTTCTACATAATTCGGGTTTTCCAGAAGTTAAATTTGAGAAAAAAATAGATTTTCAAAAATTATACAATCAAAGATTAGGTTAATAATTGTTTTTCTTTAAATTATCCTTTAAATAACTTTTGTGCTTTTCTATTTCATCTGATGACGGCCTAATTATTTTTTTAAAATAAGATAAATTTAAATTTACTTTACTATTAGTATCACTTTCTAGATTTTGGAAATTAAGCATTGGTTCTTTTTGATCAATTAAATTTATGTATACCTTTGCCAGTAAATCACAATCAATTAAAGCGGTATGAGATGTTCTTCTAGAATTATCTATCCTAAATCTTTTACATAAAGCGTCCAAACTTACTTGTGAACCTGGAAATTTTTCTCTAGCTAAATTTAAAGTATCGATGATTTCATTATTAATTTTTTCTTCTCCGATTAAATTCAATTCATTATTAAGATGTGATAAATCAAATTCAGCATTGTGGATGATCAATCTTTTGTTATTTATAAATTCTAAAAATTTATTTGCTATCTCACTAAATTTTTTTTGTTTAGATAAAAATTCGTCACTATAGCCATGTATCTTTAATGCTTGCTCAGAAACTTTTCTTTCTGGATTTAAATAAAAATGAAATTTATTTTTGGTTACTATTAAATTATCAAGTTCTATACATCCTATTTCTACAATTCTATGTCCTTCCTTAACTGAAATACCTGTGGTTTCTGTATCTAGTACAATTTCTTTCATTTATAAAATTTCATTTAATATTTTCTTTATACTCTTATTTAAAGATTTTTT
>CACJHW010000009.1 GCA_902593285.1 uncultured Pelagibacteraceae bacterium | reverse complement strand
AGGTAATCTTCTTTCACCAAAATTTGATAATGATGGGCTAATTCCAGTCATTACTATGTGCTCAAAAACTAAAGATATCTTGATGCATGGATATATGAATGTGGAAGCTCTTAAGAAAACAATTGAAACTAAAGAGGCACATTATTTTAGTAGATCTAGAAAAGCTATTTGGCACAAAGGTAAAACAAGTGGTTTTACGCAAAAGGTTACTGAAATCAGAATTGATGATGATCAAGATTCAATATGGTTAACTGTTGATATTGGAGATGGAGCTAGTTGTCATGTTGGTTATAGATCATGTTTTTATAGATCAATCCCTATAGGACCAATAGAAAACGGAAGAAGAGTTGAAATGAAATTTCTAGAGAAAGAAAAAAAGTTCGATCCTGAAGAAGTTTATAAAGGTCAGCCAAATCCAACAAAGATATAGCCATGAAGATAGAGGTAGAAAAAGACTTTGAGATTATGAAGCCATTTGGGCCTACAGTCTTAAAAACAAAAATTCCTGAGGAGATTGTGAATAAATTGAATCTCTACATCGATGAAATTATTTTAGATAATAATAAAGTCTCCAGCCTAAATCATGGTAAGAATCTAGTTGGAGATGTAACGCAAGAATTCAAATTAGAAAAATCATTTATGAAAGAAAGCGGATGGGGAGAATTCTTAGGCAAGTCTGTTCAAAAATGGATACAAACAAGTATTGAGCAAAATATAAAAAAATTTAACATTATTGACTCTTGGGTTGTTAGACAATTTAAAAATGAATATAATCCAATTCATTGGCATACTGGTCATATTTCTGGAGCTGGTTTTTTAAAAGTACCCACTACATTAGGTGGACATTTTCAAGATGAGAAAGGTGAAAAAAAATATCTAGGTGGTCAATTGACATTAGTTCATGGATCTAGACAATTTATGTCAAATTCTAAATTACAAATAATTCCACAAGTAGGTGATTTCTACTTTTTTCCAAATTATTTAATGCATACTGTGTATCCTTTTAAAGGAACCGATGAAGAGAGAAGATCAATTTCATTTAATGCTTTTATTGATGATGATATTGTCTATGACATTTAATAAAGATTAAAAATTTAAATATATAACATTATGAGTGATAAGAAAAACTACGATATAAAAGTCATTAGACCATTTGGTCCCTCAATAGCTAGAATAAAAATGCCAGATGAGCTGGTTTTTGAATTAAATAACTATGTTGATAAGCTTATTTTAGATAAGAATAAAGCTGATAAATTAAATCACGGAAATAAGTTGGCTGGTCATGTTACTCAAGAATTTAAACTAGAAAATGATTTTACTTCGTCTTCTGGGTTCCATAAGTTTTTAGCAACAGGTGTATCTAGTTGGATAAAGTTGTCAGATAATCAAGAATTAAAAGAATTTAAATTACTTAGCACTTGGGTAGTTAGACAATTTGAGAATGAGTATAATCCTGTGCACTGGCATGGTGGACATATTTCTGGTGTTGGGTATTTAAAAGTTCCAAATACTTTTGGTAATAATCCACAAAAAGATAAAAAGTATAACAACAATGGAAAAATTGAATTAATACATGGGGCAAAACAATTTTTATCTCCTTCAAGTATGAGTGTGTTGCCTGAGGTTGGATATTTTTATTTTTTTCCGCATTATTTAATGCATACCGTCTATCCTTTTAAAGGAACTAAAGAAGAAAGAAGATCAATATCTTTTAATGCTTTGATAGATGAAAAAATATTTAATGTCTTCAAAAATTAAAATTCAAGAAAATGTTCTAGGTGAAAACCTAGAGGAATGTTCAAATAATCCTTTAACAGGTTGGTTTCGTGATGGTTGTTGTAATACTGATGAAAATGATCGTGGAGCTCATACAGTTTGTGCAAAAGTAACAACTGAGTTTTTGGAATGGTTAAAAGAAGCAGGAAATGATTTAATTACACCGCATCCAGAATTTGGTTTTCCAGGATTAAAAGATGGGGATGGATGGTGCGTCTGCGCTAGTTGGTATGCAAGAGCTGTTAAAGCAGGAAAAGGATGCCCAATATTTCTAAAAAGAACTCATAAAAATACTTTAAAATATCTTCCTATCGAAACTTTAAAAAAGTTTGCAATAGATTTATCTTAATTACATATTTCCATATCTTGGACCACCACTTCCTTCTGGTGTAACCCAAGTTATATTTTGAGAAGGTTCTTTAATATCACATGTTTTACAATGAATGCAATTTTGAGAATTGATCACAAATTTATTTACATCATTTTCTTTTTGAACTTCATACACACCTGCGGGACAATATCTTTGAGCAGGTTCATCAAATTTTTCCAGTGTATAATTTATTGGCAAATCGGGATCTTTAAGTTTTAAATGAACTGGTTGATTGTCAACATGATTGGTTCCAGTTAAGTAAACTGAACTTGTTTTATCGAAAGTTATTACATTATCATATTTTGGATAATCTATTTTAGGCATTTGATTTGCTGGTTTTAATGTTTCATGATCAGCATGTTTATGTTTAAGAGTAAATGGAAGTTTTCCTCTAAACAATATTTGATCAATACCTGTGAAAATTATTCCTAAAATTAACCCCCAACTAAAACTAGGTTTTACATTTCTAGCTTCATAAAGCTCTTTATATAACCAACTATCTTTAAATTTATCTTCATAAATAGATAAATCTTTGTTTTCTTTTAAATGTTCATTAATTGTTTCAGCTGCAATCATTCCACTTTTCATCGCTGTATGTGAACCTTTAATTTTTGGCATATTCAAAGTACCTGCATCACACCCTACTAGTAATGCTCCAGGCATAAACATTTTTGGTAAACTTTGAAATCCACCTTCAATTAAAGCTCTTGCACCGTAAGAAATTCTTTTTCCACCCTCTATAATTTTTTTTATTGCTGGATGTGTTTTAAACCTTTGAAATTCATCATAAGGAGATAGGTGAGGATTTTTGTAATCTAAACCTATTACGTAACCTAGAAAAACTTGTTTATTTTCTGCGTGATACATAAAACTACCACCATAAGTGTTGTTATCTAATGGCCATCCAGCTGTATGCAGAACTAAGCCTTCTTCATGATTTTTATCCTCTATTTCCCAAATTTCTTTAAAACCAATTCCGTATTGTTGAGGATCTTTACCTTTGTTTAATTCAAATTTTTCAATTAATTGTTTTCCTAAATGACCTCTGCAACCTTCTGCAAATACTGTTACTTTACCTAAGAGCTCAATACCAGGTTCGTAACTATCTTTTTTATTTCCATCTTTATCTATTCCCATATCTTGAGTAGCTACACCTTTAACAGATCCATCTTCGTTATATAAAATTTCACTTGCTGGAAATCCTGGAAAGATTTCAACACCAAGAGCCTCAGCTTGTTGAGCAAGCCATCTACATAAATTTGCAAGACTAATAATATAATTTTTATGATTTTGTTGTACCGCTGGTAGTAGCCAAGTTGGCCAACTTAAAGATTTTGATTTTCCTAAAAATAAAAACTTTTCTTTAATTACTTTTGTTTTGATTGGAGAATTTAACTCTCTCCAATTTGGTAATAATTCATCTAGAGCACGTGTTTCAAATACATTTCCACTTAAAATATGAGCTCCAATTTCTGATGCCTTTTCTAATAAACAAACATTTAGATTTGGATCTAGTTGTTTTAACTTAATTGCAGTTGATAACCCTGATGGTCCCCCACCTATAATTACAACATCATATTCCATTGATTCTCTAGACATACCTTAGTTTTTAACTGTAAGGATTATTTTTGTATAGTGTTTAATTTGTTCAGCTCTTCCATGAACTGAGGTATTGCTTCAAATAAATCTGCCTCAAGACCATAATCTGCTACACTAAAAATTGGTGCTTCACCGTCTTTATTTATTGCTACGATAACTTTGCTTTCCTTCATTCCAGCTAAGTGCTGAATTGCCCCAGAAATTCCGATAGCAATATACAAATCTGGGACGACAACTTTTCCTGTTTGCCCTACTTGATGATCATTACTTATATAACCAGCATCTACTGCAGCTCTTGAAGCTCCAATAGCTGCGCCAAGCTTGTCAGCGATGTCTGTAATTAATTTAAAATTATCTCCACTTTGCATTCCTCTGCCGCCTGAGACAACAATTCTGGCTGTACCAAGCTCAGGTCGATCAGATTTAACTTCTTCTCTTTTGATAAATTTTGTTTTTGAAAACTCTTCACTAGCATCAACTTTTTCAATTGAGGCTGATCCACCTGTGCTCTCACAAGGATCAAAAGAGGTAGGTCTGATTGTTACACACTTTTTAGCATCATTGCTTTTAATCGTTGCAAAAGCGTTACCAGCATAAATAGGTCTTAAAAAAGTATCTGGTGATATTACTTTAATAATATCACTTACCTGCGATGTATCAAGAAGAGCAGCAATCCTTGGCATCAAATTTTTCCCAAATGTATTTGCCGAACAAACAATATGAGAATAATTTTCAGCAAGTTTAACAATCACTGGCGCAAAATTTTCTGCTGTGAAGTTTTCATAATGAGCTGCTTCAACACTTAATATTTTTTTAACTACTGGAAGTCCAGATAATTGTTTTGCGGCTTCTGCAGTATCTTGACCAATAATTACAGCATGAACCTCTGAATCAATTTGAGATGCTGCTGTAGCTGCATTAAGAGTAAATGGTCTTAACTCTTTATTATTATGCTCAGCTATAAGTAAAACTGCCATTATATTACTTTTGCCTCATTCTTTAATTTTTGAACTAATTCAGAAACATTTGCTACTTTTATACCCGCTTTTCTTTTTGGAGGTTCTTCCACTTTTATTTGTTCTAATCTTGGAGACACATCCACACCTAAATCAGAGGCTGCGATTTCTTCAATGGGTTTTTTCTTAGCTTTCATAATATTTGGTAATGAAGCATATCTTGGTTCATTCAATCTAAGATCACATGTCACAATAGCTGGAACATTTATTTCAATTGTTTCAAGACCTTCATCAATTTCTCTAGTTACTTCTAATTTATTATCTTTAACATCAATCTTTGAAGCGAATGTTGCTTGTGGCCAATTTAATAAAGCACTCAACATTTGGCCTGTTTGATTACAATCATCATCAATTGCTTGTTTTCCCATAAATACTAAATCTGGTTTTTCTTTATCAACTATTTTTTGTAAAATTTTTGAAACAGCAAGTGGTTCTAAAATTCCATCGACTTTCACATGAATACCTCTGTCCGCACCAACCGCTAAAGCTTTCCTAACTGTTTCTTGAGCTTTTTCTTCCCCCACGGTTACAGCAACTACTTCAGTAGCTTTACCTGCTTCTTTAATTTTTACAGCTTCCTCTATTGCATTGTCATCAGGAGGATTAGTTGACATTTTAACATTGTCAGTAACTACGCCAGATCCATCTTCTTTAACTCTAATTTGAACGTTGTAATCAATAACTCTTTTTACAGCTACTAAAATTTTCATTAAGCTCTCAATAAATTATTTTCTGAATCGTATGGACTCTCATCTAAGACTGTAGCGTCGTACATTTCACCTAATATATCAACTTGTAATTTGTCGCCCACATTCGAACAATCTGGCTTAACCATTGCTAGAGCTATTGATTTATCTAATCTAAATCCAAACTCACCACCCGTTGCTCTTCCAACAACTTTACCATCTTTAAAAATTGGATTATTTCCTAATACATCGGCATCTTTAGTATTATGAACCTCTAAAGTTACTAATTTATTATCAAAACCTTTTTCTCTCCATTTGTTTAGTGCTTCTAAGCCAATAAAGTTACCTTTGTTTGGATGAACAAATCTATCAAGCCCAGATTCATAAGGTGAATATTCAATTGATAATTCTGTACCAACTAGTTTGTAAGACTTTTCAACTCTTAAACTATTCATAGCTCTAATTCCAAAAGGTTTAATTCCCAAATCTTTTCCCGCTTCCATTAATTTATCAAAAATATGGTTTTGATATTCAATTGGATGATGCAATTCCCAACCAAGCTCGCCCACAAAATTAACTCTCATTGCATTTACTGGAGCGTATCCAACATTTACATTTTTAGCAGTCAGCCATTTGAAATTCTCATTTGAAAAATCGTCTGTTGAAACCTTTTGCATTAATTGTCTAGCTTTAGGACCTGCTACTACTAGAACCCCTGTACTGTTTGTTAAATCTTCAAATATTACTGATCCATCATCTGGCATCCATTTTTGTATCCAATCATGATCCAATCTTAAATTTGCACCAGCAGAAACTAAATAATAACTATTCTCTGCTTCTTTCATTATTGTAAATTCTGAATGAACCCCGCCTTTAGTATTTAAAGCATGACATAGATTTATTCTTCCAATCTTTTTTGGAAGTTTATTAGCTACTAAATAATCCAAAAATTCCTCTGCTTTAGGCCCTCTAATTCTACATTTTGCAAACGCAGTCATATCTAAAAGACCTACATTTTCTTTTACATTTTGACATTCTTTTTTAATAGCATCAAACCATTTCGATCTTCTAAATGACCAATCATCTTTTTGTTCCATTCCATCTGTTGCAAAAAAATTAGGTCTTTCCCATCCAAACTTCTGACCAAACACAGCACCTAAATTTTTCATTCTTTCATAACATGGCGCTGTTCTTAGTGGTCTTGCTGCTGGTCTTTCTTCATCTGGATAATGAACTATGAAGACATGACTATACGCTTCTTCATTTTTTGCTTTTAAATAAGATTTAGTTGCGTAATTTCCATAACGTCTTGGTTCAACTCCTAACATATCAATCGTAGGTTCACCATCAACTATCCATTCTGCTAATTGCCATCCTGCACCACCTGCTGCTGTTATTCCAAAGCTATGTCCTTCATTAATCCAAAAATTTTTAAGTCCCCAAGCTGGTCCAACAATTGGATTTCCATCAGGTGTATAGCAAATTGCTCCATTATAAACTTTCTTTACTCCAACTTCTCCAAATGCAGGAACTCTATGAATTGCCCCTTCAATGTGTGGAGCTAATCTATCCAAGTCTTCTTGAAATAATTCATATTCAGAATTTTTTGATGGACCTTCTACATAACAAGCTGGTGCACCATCTTCATAAGGACCTAAAATTAATCCTCCAGCTTCTTCCCTCATATACCATCTGCTATCACTATCTCTTAAGACACCCATTTCTGGTAATCCATCTTTTTTTCTTTTTTGAATTGCAGGATGAGGTTCTGTAACGATGTATTGATGCTCCACAGGTATTACAGGAATATCTAATCCTACCATTTCACCTGTTTGTCTTGCAAAATTTCCAGAACATGAAATAACGTGTTCGCACTCTATTGATCCTTTATCTGTTTCTACAACCCATCCATCTTTAGTCTGTCTCATTGATAGAACTGTTGTGTTTCTATAAATTTCAGCTCCTCTGTTTCTTGCACCTGTAGCTAAAGCTTGTGTTAAATCTGCTGGTTGAATGTATCCATCTTCTGGATGTTGTATTGCCCCAACCAAATCATCTGTATGACATAACGGCCAAATTTCTTTTACTTGTTCTGGTTTTAAAAACTTTACATCTACTCCTATAGTTCGAGCAACACCTGCATATTGATGATACTCATCCATTCTGTCCTTTGTGCTTGCTAAACGAATATTTGAAACAACGCTAAAGCCAACATTTTTTCCAGTTTCTTCTTCCAATGTTTTATAAAGATTAACTGCGTATTTATGAAGCTGTCCTACAGAATAACTCATATTAAACAAAGGTAATAAACCTGCTGCATGCCAAGTAGATCCTGATGTTAACTCTTTTCTTTCAACAAGGACAACGTCAGACCAACCTTTTTTTGCTAAGTGATAAAGAGCACTTACACCTACGACTCCTCCACCAACTACTACAACTTTAGTTTTTGTTTTCATTCTGCGATTCCTACTAAATTTTTAATTATTACGAAACAAAAATGTATGTTGAAAATCAAATTGAGCTTCCTAAAGGAATTGGGCTAGATACCATTGTAGTTAACCAACAGTCTTTTAAACTTCCATCTAAAGTATACTTTTCAACTTGCCAATTAAACTTGTGATAAATCTTATTTTTATCAAGAATGATTACTTCAAATTGTGCCCATTTGTCACTACTTCCAAGCTCAGTAATTGTATGACTTAAGTGATTAATCATCATCCCGTAAGAATCGCTTTTTAACATCATCTTAAATTTACTTAATGGTCCTGTTACTCTCTTATTATTTGGGTGAGCAAAATTCCATGTTTGTTCAATTCCACTATCCTTGAATTTAGAGTCATTTTTTTGAAGTCCATTAAGTTGAATCTTTATAACTTCTTTTGGTTTAATAGTGCTGTTTGGATTTAATAATTCAGCATTTGAAAAAGTCGAGGACATCAATAATAAAATTAATACTTTAAAGATAGTTTTCATTTTTAAAAATAATTACTCTGATGTTTTGTATTTACTATTATTGATAATAATTACAAATAATATTGGAAGAATTAATGTCAAAAGTGTCACAACAATTAATAAAATCCCAAGTTCAGAATAATCTGCTGTAGTTTGAATTTCACCTGAAACTTTATCTTTTACTTCTCTTGTTACCGTAAAGATTTCATTTAAATACTTGGTTCCTAGTGCACTTGCTGATAACGCAAGATTTGTAAAGGATGCAAAAACTGCAAAAAAAGTTGCTTTTAAGTGTGCTGGAGCATTTTTTGCTATCCATGCTAAAAGAGGAATCATTGAAACTTGTCCCAGAGGAGATTCAAGAGCTGTGTTTATTAATGCGATGAACTTTGCATCAACTACTCCACCTGTTAATGAAGCTGTCCAATTATGAAAACCATAATACATTCCAACACTTGGTAAAAATAAAATTGCTCCTGCAATACTTAAAACAACAATAATTTTAGCAATTGAATTGTTTGCCATAAACGGTCTTAACAAAACAATACCAGCTAATGTTAAAATAGATGCAAGCAATGATAGGACAGAAAAAAACTGCTCATTAAATCCAAGCTTATCAATTTCAAACCATGTCAATCCTGGTCCAGGTCCAGGCATAGCTCTAAATATAAATATAATTACTGCTGTACCTACAATAGTTAACCTTAATTCCTGAGGTAATTCCTTTATAAGCTTAAACATTAAAAACAAAATAATTATTACTGAACCTAAAAATACGATTTCTTGAGCAAAAGGCACTTTAAAGGACCCAATGGACAATGTGAAAATAACAAAAACTAAACTTCCTCCTAATATCCACCAGTTTATTTTTGTTTTCTCATTACCTCTTTCATCTTTAAATTCTAGACCTTTAGATTTTAAAGTTTGTATTTTTTTATATCTTAAATAATTAGCTAAAATTACACCTAAGATAGAAACTAAAGGTATTACAAGTGCGTAGATATAAATAATTCCATATAAATTTATCTTTTCAGTCTGTTCTAAACTTTCAACGTCTCTAAATAAAATAACATTAACTAACGCTACAAGAACAGTACCTCCAATAATTGCGAACCGTCCAAGAGTTTGCATTGTTGTATGCATTATTTTTATTTGATCTTTTGAATAATCACCTCCAGTTTCATCAACTAAAGGAACAGCTTCGACAGTCATAGCATCAGCAACTACGTCCTGAACTACATAACCAACGGGAGCTAAAATCACACTAATCACAAACCAAGTCTCTACAGAAAAAACTTGAGACATTTCTTCTGTATGAATAATTAGCCCATACATAATAAGTAAACTTAACGCTATTAGAGATGCACCAAAGTAAACCATATAATTTTTTCTTTCCCAAATAAGGTCTACTAGATGACCTAGTGGCATTTTTAATGCCCAAGGAATACCTGCCCAAAAACCTAGGCCTGCAAGAAATGCAGCAGACAAATTCAAATAATCTTTTACAAAGAACGTACCAACTATACCTGTTAAACCAGATATACCTGCAGCCATATATACCATTAATGGTGGCAAGTAAGTCCACTTAAATTGTCGACCCAAATCTAAAAAAGTGCTATCTAAAAACTTAATTACTCTATTCATTAGTCACTCAAAACTGGAAACGCCTGTCTAACTCTCAAAAAATACTTTTGATATTCCATTTTAGTACATTTGTTTTCTACATACTTAATATCATTTTTTTCCATCAATTCTTTTGCTTTTTCGTCTCGTATACCAAGCTGTAACCATAAAACTTTAGCCCCAATTTTAATTGTATCCTCTGCTATAGCATAGACTTCTTTAGATGGTCTAAACACATCTACGATATCAATCTGATTTTTAATATCTGATATTTTAGCAAAAACCTCTTGCCCTAAAATTTTTTGACCCTCGGCTCTGGGGTTAACTGGATAAACTTTATATCCATATTCTTGCATATATTTCATGACAATGGTTGATGCTTTAGTAGGATCGTTACTTACTCCTACCATAGCAATATTTTTATATTTTTTAAGAATTTCCCTAATCTCACTCATTAATTATTTTTAATCTGTTTCTCACAAAATATTCTAGCTTCAGAAGCAGTCATTGGTTTTTCCAATGTTTTAGTTCCAGCCACACATGCTTCGATCGCTCTTTTTTGATTATGATCCTTAAAATTATAAATTACTAATGCGCCAACAATAATAAAAACTACTATTAAAATATTTTTTATCACTATTTATTTTTCCAATTTGGTTTTCTTTTTTCTAAAAAAGCAGAAATTCCTTCTTTAGCATCCATTGCCATCATGTTAAGGGTCATCATTTTACTTGTATAAGCATAAGCTTTACTTAATGGCATTTCTAATTGTTTGTAAAAAGCTTGCTTTCCAATTTTTATTGTTAAATTAGATTTAGAAGCAATTTGATTTGCTACTTTTAAAACTTCGTTGTTTAATTTAGGTGTTGAAAAATTATCATTTATCAACCCTATTTCTTTTGCATAATTTGCATTGATAGGTTCTCCCGTTAGCAACATTTTCATCATAGGTTTCCGATTTATCTTTCTACTGACAGCAACCATAGGTGTACTACAAAACAAACCAATATTTACACCAGGAGTAGCAAACAATGCGTCCTTAGTGCTATAAGCTAAATCACAACTTGCAACTAATTGACAGCCAGCTGCAAATGCAGCTCCATGAACTTTAGCAATTACAGGTTTTCTACCTTCAACAATTTGAAGCATTACTTTTGAACAAAGATTAAATAATTTTAAATATTTATCTCTATTTTTTAGACCTCTAACTTCTTTCAAATTATGACCTGCACTAAACCCCTTACCAGCACCCTCTAATATTATTACTTTAACTTTTTTATCAGCATCTAATTTTTTTAATGCCTTTAATAAATCCGAAAGATTTTTGAATGATAAAGAGTTATAAGTTTTTGGTTCATCAATAATAATTGATGAAACCTCGTTGTTATTTTTTTTAATTTTAATGTTACTAGTCATTTAATCAGTTAATCCATCGGATCTAGCCTGATTTCTTTCTATATGAATTGGTAAAACTTTGCCATAAATTGCTTTAGAATGTTCTGGAGTGTTTACTCTCCATGGATCTAAAACATAAGCTGGAATACACATATATCTTGATTTTTGGCCTTCAACTTTTGTTACTCTATGCAAAGTAAATCTACCTTTAAATATTTGCAAATCTCCTGGCTCTAATTTCAATTGTCTCACTCTAGTTCTATCTCCTGCTATAACTTTTTGAACTTCTACGAAATTTTCGTTTCCTGGTTCTCTAATATTTGGACAGTACTCAAATATTCCTCCCTTCTCAGGTTTTTGTATCATTAAACTAAGTGTAAATTCACAACTATCAAAATGCCATGGAAGTACCCCATCTGGTTTCATAACATTATACGCATGACATGCTAAAGGATCCGCCCATCTGTAAATAGGTGAGACGCCTAAACAAGCAGATACAAATTTTAAAAGTTCTTCAGTTTCGTAAAGATATTTCATTTCAGAGTCTTTTGGAAAACAATCTGAATTTAAATATCCATTATATCTATTCATAAAAGTTCTTTTTGGATGATCTTTTGGTAACGAAGGATCGTCCTTCGCATACAAGTATGCATTTATACTTTCTTTAGACATATAAACTTCATCTAATTGTTTTTCTAACTCAGAATTCATTACCTTAAGTGATTTAGGTAAAATAAAATTTGGAATTGTTGAACAACTATATTGATCAAGTTCTTCTTTACATTTTTTAATTAGATTTTTAATTATTGGTGAATTTAAATCGTATATTGGATATTTTTCTAAATCTACAATAGTCTTAAGTCTATCGTTCATTTAAGTTTATTTTAACTTTCCCTCTTCTCTCATTTTTGCTCTTATCTTAGTAGCTGATATTTTTTGAGTTTCTTCATCCAAAACTATTTCCTCAATCTTATATCCAACTCCTCTACCATAACAAATATTTGTAATATTAGGTACTAACATTATTTTAAATTGTCCTTCAAATTCAGGATTTAATCTGTCTTCAATATTTTTTTTAACGGTTTCAAAATCAAAAGGATTATCGTCTACACCCTGTACATCTCTAATTTGAATACAAACTTGTCCGGTTTTTTTAATAATTTCTTTAAACAAAGTGTAATGTCCATCGTGAAAAGGTTGCCATCTTCCTAGCATTTGTGCTGTTGGTTTTTTGTTATCCCATTGGTGTGTCATTTTTTTATCTCCTCTATTATTTTTGGTGCCCAATTTTTTGCATCCTGAGTTGTTACATGAAAATCAAAATTCTTAGGATTAACAAACATCTGATTAGTGTCTTCAAATCTTCCTTCTTTAATCGTATCAACCCACACTCTAAAATCTGCTGGAAACAAACTTCTTGCTTCGGGAGTTGGCGCAATAAAATCTGCAATTACATAATGACCATCTGCTTTTAATTTTAAAGCTGCCTCAGCCATTCTTTTTGCCTGTCTTACTCTTCCCTCTTCAGAAAAATCCCAATCGTTTGCAGCTTTTCTTACCTCGTCTGCATTTAATCTTTTTGCATTTAATAGTGGTGCCATTTCATTTGCTAGAGTTGTTTTACCTGCTCCAGGTAAACCCATTACTAAAATAATTTTCATTAAATATCTTCTAACGGATGATGAGACATTAATTCAAGTCCATTTTCACCTACAAGATACTGTTGTTCAAGTTTTACACCTTCTTTACCACCAACTTTACCAATATAACTCTCAAGTGTAATTGTCATGTTCTTCTCAAAAGTTCCACCTTCTTCTCCACCATCATTTGGATATCTTATTTGAGGCCACTCATCACACAACCCAATTCCATGAACCATACATGAATACCTATTTCCATAATACTCATCAGGCAAAACCCAAGATTTTTTTATAAATTCTTTAAAACTCATCCCTGGTTTTATTAATCTAAAATTATGATCAATTTGATTTCTAGCCATTGAATATAGTTTTTTTTGCTCATCATTAAATTTATGTCCAACTACAAAGGCTCTTGATATGTCAGCACAGTATCCATAGGGACCAACCATATCTGTATCAAAAGCAACAATTTCTCCTTGTTGCATAACTTTATTACTACTCTCTTGCATCCATGGATTTGTTCTTTCACCAGACGATAATATCCTACACTCAATCCACTCACCTCCATTTTCAATATTCGTTTTATGTAAAATGGACCACAATTCATCTTCAGTCATTCCTGGCTTAAGATCTGATCTCATTTTTGATACACCTTTTTCTGCAACTTCTATTGCTGCTTTCATACAAGTCAATTCATCAGGTGATTTTATTACTCTTGCCTGTTCTAAAATCAATTTTGCATCTACAACTTCAATTCCTTCTTTATTTAAAGCTGTAACCGCAGGACCATTTAAAACATCGATAGCAATTTTTTTAGTTTTAAAATAATTTTTTGATAAATCTTTAACTTCATTTATCCATTTTAATAATTGATTGTCTGCTTGATCTCCATTGCTAAAATAATCCCATGTGATTGCAGGTCTTATTTCGTCAATTAGATTTAAATGCTTTGATAATATTTCACAATTAAAATACTCATAAAGAATTATTGGTCCATTGACTGGTACAAAACAATATCTTGTTAAATTATGCATATTATAGACACTCATGTTCACAGTATCTAAAGCATAACGAACATTCACTGGATCAAAGAGAATACAAGCCTCTAAATTGTTTTTTACTAATTCTTTTTTGACCCTATCTAAACGATATGATCTTAATTTATCAAAATCAATCTCATCTTCTTTTAATCTTTTTTTGGTAATAAAATTTTGTCTTGGTTTTATCTCAGGAGCTATTTTTCTACTAAACCTCATAATACCCTATACAACCCTAACCATGCGTTAACATCTTTGCTCGCAATATAGTCAGATTTAAAAAATTCTACTTCTTCCCACTTCTTGCTATCTTTCAGTATATCAATTTTTTTATCAAAACCATACTCTTCATGAATTCCTTCATTAATCGTGAAGCAAATTAAACCACCTGGTTTTGTTATTCTTATAAATTCATCTAATGCATTTGGTTTTACATGCCCAAAAGTAAATGTTCCAACACACATAACTCCACCATAAAAGTTGTCCTCAACCTCTATTGGTTTATTTAAATCAACATTTACTAATTTTTGATAAAGGTCTTTTGGAACAGTGTCTAATAAAGTCTGAGATAAATCGGCTCCATGAAAATTTTTAAAACTATATTTTTTAAGCTCCAATCCGACTAAACCTGTTCCACATCCAGCATCAAAAATTAAAGTATCTTTATTTTTCTCATATTTGTTAAATGTTTCTGCAGTTTCTTTAGGTCCTGTATAGTTCCAATCAACCATGTCTTTATTATATTTATCTTTGTCTCCCCACTCATCGTAGTACTTCATAACTTCATCAGTAGTTTTAAGCTTATAAATTGGAATTTTGTTTCCTACGTCTTTTTGAGCCATTAGCTTCTCATTTTTTGACCACTTGGATCATAAAGTGGTTCTTTAATTATTGAACAATTAAATAAATCTCCATTTATCTCTACTTGAATTTTATTTTCAGAATTAATGTTTTTTTCATCAATAAAAGTAAACGCTACACTTTTATTTACAAAATGAGCAAAACCACCTGAAGTTACATAACCAATACTTTCATTTCCATTCATGACAGCTTCATTATTTGTTACATCAATATCATTTGTTTCAACAATTAATGGTATGAGTTTATTTGAAGAAATATCCTTTTGCGCACTTTCTTTGCCAATAAAATCTTTATCCCAATTAATAAAAACATCTAAGCCTGTCTCTTTTGCAGTAAAATCTGGTCTATAATCTAAAGTCCAAGCTCCCCAATTTTTCTCTAACCTCATTGACATTAATGCTCTTCCACCAAATGGTTTAATATTAAATTCTTTTCCAGCTTCGATTAATTCTTCATAAAGTTTTAATTGATAGTGAGGTGCTACATAAATTTCATATCCAAGTTCGCCAGTAAATGAAATTCTATTTATTATTGCTGGAACTCCGCCTACAAACATTCTTCTAGAATCTCTAAATTTAAATTTTTCATTTGAAATATTGTCTCTTACAATTTTTTCTAAAACTTTTCTCGAATTAGGTCCTGCAATAGACAAACCGTGATATTCATCAGATCTATTAGAATAACTTAAATTAAATTTATCTAAATGACTCTCAAACCAACGTCTATGCATTTCTTGAGCAGCTCCAGAACCAAATACAATGAATTCATTTTCATCTAAGCAAGCTACAGTTAAATCACCACATAACTTTCCTCTATATGACAACATCGGGGATAAAGATATCCTTCCTGGTTTTGGAATTCTTCCAGCCATTATGTGATCTAAAAATTTTCTAGCATCAGGACCTTTGAATTCATGTTTTGAAAAATTTGCAACTTCAATTAAACCAACATTTTCTCTTACATTAATAACTTCTTTTGAAACATAGTCGTGTGATCTCGATCTTTTAATAGTAGGCTCTTCGTGAGCATCTTCTTTATTGTTTGCAAACCACAAAACATTTTCCAATCCAAAACTATCTCCCATAACAGCACCTTGATTTACAAAACGATCATAAAGTGCAGTAGTTTTTTGTTTTCTTCCTTTTGGCAAAGTTTCATTTGGAAAAGTCATAATAAATCTTCGCTCATAATTTTCTGAAGACTTAATGGTTCCATACTGAGGTGAAGCATAATCTCCAAAACGAGCAACATCCATTGCCCAAACATCAATTGAAGGTTCACCATCAATAATCCATTCAGCAATACATTTTCCAACACCACCACCTTGACAGAAACCAGCCATAACACCAACCGCAACCCAATAATTTTTCATTCCTGGAACTTGACCAATCAGAGGACTTCCATCTGGACCAAAAGTAAAAGGTCCATTAACTATATTCTTAATACCTGCACGTTCTAACGCTGGCATTCTTTCAAAACCAATTGCCAGTCTATCTTCGATATTATCTAACTTTGGCTCAAGTAATTCATGACCAAAATTCATTGGTGTTCCTTCTACTTTCCAAGGTGTTGATTTTGGCTCATAGGTTCCAAGCAACATTCCCTTTCCTTCTTGTCTAAAGTAAATATTTCCTTCAAAATCTGTTCCTATAGGCAATCTTTGATCACCCATAGCTTCAATTTCTGGAATAGGTTCAGTGATTAAATAATGATGCTCCATTGGTTGTACTGGAAGATTAAGTCCAGCTAATTGTCCAACTTCTCTTGCCCACAAACCACCAGCGTTAATTACTATTTCAGCATTGATGTTTCCTTTTTCAGTAAAGACATCCCAAGTTCCGTCTTCTTTTTGTTTAGTATCTTTAACAACAGTGTGAGTATAATATTTTCCACCATGAACTTTTGCAGCTTTTGCAAAAGCGTATGTAACTCCTGATGGATCGACTTCACCATCAATAGGATCCCATAAAGCTAACAAATATCGAGATGGATCAATTAAAGGATGTTTTTTTTTCACTTCCTCTAGAGAAATAAATTCTTGATCAAGTCCCATGTATCTTGCTTTTGATCTTTCTCTCTTTAAATAATCAGCCCAGACTTCATTTGATGCTAAGTAAAAACCCCCGCTAGGTTTAAATCCAGTTGAGTGACCAGATTCTTTTTCAATCTCTTTATATAAACCTATTGTGTAAGCCATCATTCTAGAAATATTAGGGTCAGAGGAAATTACATGAACATTTCCTGCAGCATGCCAAGAAGAACCTGATGTTAGTTCATTTCTCTCAAGTAAAATACAATCCTTTAATCCAAATTTAGATAGATGATAAAGTATAGAGCACCCAACTACACCACCTCCTATGATTACTACTTTGGCATTCTTTTCCATTAATATTTAATTTCCTTGTTTACTTTTTTCAAAGATTTATCAGTACCGTGATGAAAATGTTTGCTCATGTCAGGCATATATTTCATTGAAATTGGTTTCTTTCCAATCGCAACTGACATTTCTCTAACGTGGTGAGCTTCAGCACCACAACATATGCCAATAAAATTTATTTTATTTTTTACACAAACTTTTGCAAATTCTGCCATTTCAAATCTGTTACAAAATAAGTTATCTAAAGCAACTGGAAATGCATTTCCACCTGGAATACAGTCACATCCATGATCAGTGATATTCAAGAAACCAGGTTCTTCTTCAGTAGTTCTATAAGGAACAGGAAGTCCTGATACATGGCATGAAACTTTATCTCTAACTTTTTTTAAAAGTTTCATTGTCATCTCGGGTCCTCTGTAACAATTTAATCCAACGACATCAGCACCTAAATCCTCCATCATCTTACATGCATCCTCAGCACTATGACCTTCTCTAGTTTTATCCCCTCTAGGGATTGCAAAATTACAAACTGCAATAAGTCCAGCATCTTTAATTGCTTTTAATGCAATTTTCATTTCATCAGTCCAACTTATTGTTTCAGCAATAACAAAATCAACACCAGCCTCTTTTGCCCAAGCTACTTGTTCTTCATACATTTGTTGACACTGTTTATGAGTATTGGCATCACCGGGATCAAATACATTGGTGTTTGCTACATCTCCACAAACCATTAAATCTAAATCTTCGAACTCGGCAGCAGCATCCTTTGCAATTTTAAGTGCATTTTTTTGCATTGGTTCTAACAAATGTTCTTTACCAATTATTCTAAGCTTTTCTCTATGACCGTAATAAGTAAATGCTTGAACAACATCTGAACCTGCTCTAATAAATTCTCTATGTAATTGTGTTACTACCTCTGGATGTTCTAAAACCACTTCTGGAACAAATGGACCTGCTGAAAGATAACCTCTTCTTTCCATTGCAAAAAGATAGCCTTCTGCACACATTATTGGACCTTCATTTAATCTTGTAATTAAATCTTTTTTCATAATTTACCCTCTCATTTTGTTAAGTTGGTTGCAACCCACTTATGAAACATCAAAGTAGGAGTATCCATTACAGGTGAAAAATTCCCACCATTGTAAGCTGGGGAATTTCGCCCCTTTTGCATTCCTTCTATTGCAGTTACATCTTCATTCATAACTTCTTGCCAAAATGCAAAATTTTTTTCTCTTATATTCTTAAACTCATCACTAGAAGCACTTTCATCTCCAACATAATATAATTCAAAATGTTCTTTAGTTTGGTTGTTAGAAATTGGCTCTAACCAAAATGCATAGAAATGATCAATATGTATTCCTAACATTACGTTTGGATATAATGATACATATTCAGATTTTTCAGAAAGTTCAGTTGGCCAATTGGGAAAGCATTTAAATTTAATATTTCCATCGAACTGTTGTGAATATTTATTACTTCCTTGTCCTGAAAAATTAAAATTCTCATCTTCAATGTGATAGTGGTCTGAAATATTCGAAACTTTATTTAGCTCTGGATGTATCCAAGGCAAATGATAGCTTTCACAATAATTCTCAATTGCAAATTTCCAATTACTATTTACTGTCATATTAAAATATCCATTATCAGTTGAATGTCTTATTAATTTTTGATCTTTTTTAGAAATAAACTTAGACCATCTGTCCTCTAGAGGTTTAATAAAATCTTCAAATGGTTTTGCATTAGAATTAATATTAACAAAAATTAAATCCATCCAAATATTTGATTTAATTTCTTTTAAGTTACTCTTGTTTTTATCGAACCCTTCAACCTCATGTTTTCCTAGTCCTCCTATATGTGGAGTAACAGTTAATTTTCCATTAAAATCATAAGACCAAGAATGATAAGGGCATCTTATTACATTTTTTAATTTACATTCCCTATCAACTAATTTGAAACCCCTATGACTACAAACATTATGAAAAACTTTTACTTCATTCCCTTTGTTTCTAACTATTAGTATTGGTATTCCTAAAAGATTAAAAGGTTTTGCATCGCCTGGATTTGGTACGGAACTTGCAACCCCAATCATTGCCCAATTATTTTTAAATATTTTTTCTTTC
>CACJHW010000008.1 GCA_902593285.1 uncultured Pelagibacteraceae bacterium | reverse complement strand
AATCTTCTTAGAAAAAATTACAATGATTATTGTGTTATAAAAATATCAGTGAATGTTATTTGTTAATCCGAGAATTTAAAATAATTCCCGGATTAAACCTAATTTTTAATTAACAGCCTTTGAAAGATGCAGACATATTTCTAATTAAATTGAAATATAGATCTTTACCTGGGTCTAATGTTGCACCTAGAGGATCTAGAACACCTGTTTTAATCTTCATATCTTTTGCTACTGCATTTATAATATCAGGATTAAACTGAGGTTCTGAGAATACACAAGCTACTTTATCATGATCGATAATTTCTCTAATTTCAGCAAGTTGTTCAGCTCCAGGCATAACATCTGTATTAACAGTAAATGCACCTAATACTTTCACGTTAAATCTTTCCTCAAAATATTGATAAGCGTCATGGAATACAATTGAAGAAACGCTGTTACTTAAATCTGTCATTACATCAATTGTAAGTTTATCGATTTCTTGTAAAGCTTTAGCTAAATTACTTTTATATTTAGCTTCGTTTTTAGGATCATTTTCAATTAAATGTTCTGCCATTTCATTTAACATAGCTTTTGCATTAATTGGGTCCAACCAAATGTGTGGATCAAATTCACCATGCGCATGTTCATCATGATCGTCATGTCCGTGGTCGTCATGATCGTCTTCTTTTTTGCCGTGGTCATCATCATGTCCGTGATCGTCATGACCATGTTCGTCAAAAATATTTCTTTCTCTAAATTTTAATACCTGTAATCCTTTAGTATCCATTAATTCAATTTTTTCTGCTTTCTTAGCTATTGAACTCAACGGTTTTTCTAAAAAACTCTCTAAATCTTCACCAACCCAGAATATTAGGTCTGCATTTTGAAGCATTTTTGCGTGCGAAGGTTTCATTGCAAATCCGTGTGGAGAAGCATATCCATCAACTATTAAATCAGGTTTACCAATACCATCCATTAAATAACTAGCTAATGAATGAATTGGTTTAATAGAAGCAACTACTTTTATTTCAGCATTTGCTGGTGTAAAGAATGTTAGAATTGATAATATTGAGAATATAAGTGGTATTTTTTTAATATTTTTCATAATAAGTAATTTAATTAGTTGTTATAATATAACGTTATGTAATAATATAACATTTATAAGTCAAGCAATATATGAGCTCAGAAAATAGTACATTAGTAAAATTAAATAACGCTGGTTTTAAACAAAATGATAAATGGCTAGTAGAAGGTGTTTCATTAACTGTTGAAAAAGGGAAAATTGTTACCCTTATTGGACCTAATGGTTCTGGAAAAAGTACTACCGCAAAAATTGCATTGGGAATTTACAAAAACATAGAAGGAAGTGTTGAGAAATACACAAATAAAGTTGGATATGTTCCTCAAAAAATATCTATTGATTGGACCTTACCATTAAGAGTTTATGATTTCATGCTTCTAACTGAAAATATTAAAGATGAGGCAATTGAAGAAGCACTTACATTAACAGGTGTTATACATCTTAAGAATAAAAATTTAGGAAATTTGTCAGGGGGTGAATTTCAAAGAGTTTTAATCGCAAGAGCTATTTCAAAAAAACCTGAATTATTAGTTCTTGATGAACCTGTTCAAGGAGTTGATTACACTGGTGAGATTGCTTTGTATGAATTAATTAAAAGAATTTCTGACACACTAAATTGTGGAATTCTATTAATCTCACATGATTTGCACACAGTTATGACCGCAACTGATCATGTTGTTTGTTTAAATGGCCACGTATGTTGCTCTGGATCACCAATGGATGTTGCTAAAAATAATGAATATAAAACCTTATTTGGTGAACAAGCATCTCAAATTCTTTCTGTGTATGAACATAAACATGACCACATTCATTCTGAAGAGGGAGAAATAAAGAAAAATTAATATGTTTGATGATTTTTTTATAAGAGCATTATTTGCAGGAATAGGAATTGCATTTGTAACAGGACCGTTAGGTTGTTTTGTAGTATGGAGGAGATTATCTTATTTTGGTGATACATTAGCTCATTCAGCACTTCTTGGTGTAACAATGGCATATACTTTAGATTTAAATATAGCTATTTCAGTGTTTTTAATTTCTTCAGTAATCGCATTAATCCTAATTCAACTACAGAAAAAAACTAATTTACCTGGGGATGCTTTGCTTGGTCTTCTAGCTCATTCTTCATTAGCTGTTGGATTAGTAGTAATAGGTTTTTTAACATTTATTCGTTTTGATATTATGGGTCTATTATTCGGTGATATATTAGCTGTAACAACTGATGATTTATTAATCATCTGGACTGGTGGTGCAGTAATTTTATTAGTTCTAAAATTGATTTGGAAACCGTTGTTTGCATCTACAGTTAATTATGAATTAGCAGAAGCAGAAGGATTAAACCCTGATAGAGCAAAAGCTATTTTTACAATTCTTATGGCTGCTGTAATTGCCATATCAATTAAAATGGTAGGATTATTACTAATTACAGGTATGCTAATTATACCAGCGGCTATGGCTAGAAATATCTCAGACAGTCCTCAAAAAATGGTAATATTTTCAATTATTGGTGGATTACTGTCCGTTGTATTAGGTTTATATTCTTCATTAGAATTTAATACATCTTCAGGACCATCAATAATAGCTGCCTCGTTAGTATTATTTATACTGTCTTTATTTAAAATAAAACAATCGATTAAATTGAAAAACTGATAACTAATTGATAAGAATTTAAAAATGCAAAAAGAACATAGCCTTTCAAAAAATCAAAAAATCATTTTTGATCTTATTGATAAATCTGGTGGACCTATGAAAGCTTATTCAATTCTTTTTAATGTTCAAAAAAAAGGAATTAAAGCGCCTTTACAAGTTTACAGAGCGTTAGATAAGTTGGTTGAAATTGGAAAAATTCATAAGATTGAAAGTAGAAATGCTTTTATTGCTTGTCAAAATTCAAGCTGTCAGGTTTCTAAAGCGACAGCTTTTTCAATTTGCGAAAGTTGTGAAAATGTATCAGAAATAAGTAATTCAAAACTTTCAAAATATTTATCTAGCTTTTCAGATAACTCTGGAATGAAATATAGCAAATATAATCTAGAATTTTTTGGTTTATGTAAAAAATGTAAATCAAAATAATGAGCACTGTATCCTTAACTTTAGACGAAATATTTGAACTAGCTAAAAAAACTCTTTTGGCAAATGGTTGTGATGATGAAACAGCATCAATTTTATCAGACTTGATTAGAAATGCTGAAAGAGATGGATCGGTATCACATGGTTTATTTAGATTGCCAGCTTATGTAACAGGTCTTAAAGGTGGAAAGATAAATGGAAAAGGCAAACCTGAAGTAAAAAAAATATCTCCATCTGTAATAAAAGTCGAAGGAAATAATTGTTTAGCTCCTGTTGTATTAAATAAAGGGTTGCCTGAACTAGCAAAAGCTGCAAAAGAAAATGGTGTAGCTGTTTTAGCAATAAATAATTCACATCATATGGCTGCTATGTGGCCTGAAACAGAAAAATTAGCAGAAGATGGTTTAGTTGCATTTGCTTGTACATCTTACAAGCCTGCTGTAGCACCTGCTGGTGCCATAAAACCATTATTTGGAACAAACCCAATTTCATTTGCTTGGCCACGTCCAGGTAAAACACCAGTCGTTTATGATATGGCAACAGCTTCAATGGCGATGGGAGAAGTTCAAGTTGCTAAAAGAGAAGGGCACAAAGTTCCACTTGGCACTGGTTTAACTAAAGATGGTAAAGAAACAACAGATCCAGGCGAAATTGCTGATGGTGGAGTTCTATTACCATTTGGTGGTTACAAAGGATCTGCAATTGCAATGATGGTAGAATTAATGGCAGGCGCATTAGTAGGAGACAATTTTAGTTTTGAAACTGCTGCTAAAGATAATAATGATGGTGGTCCTCCAAGTGGTGGTGAATTCATACTAGCCATTAACCCAGATAAAACATCAGGTAGTAATTGGCAAAAACATGCTGAGGAATTTTTTGAAAAAATGAAATCAATGGGTGAAGTAAGATTACCTGGAGAAAGACGTCATAAGAACAGAATGGATACTGGTCCAAGAAATATAAACGAAGAATTAGTAAATAAAATTAAATCTTTAAGCTAAATTAATCTCAATTGGTGTGTGATCAGAAGGCTTTTCTCTTCCACGTGGATCTTTATTAATATTAATATCTTTAATTTGATCAATTATAGAATTTGAAACTAAAAAATGATCAATTCTCATGCCATTATTTTTTTGCCATGCTCCTCTCATATAATCCCAAAATGTATATCCTTCTTTATCTTCATAAAAATGTCTGTAAACATCATTAAAACCAAGATTAATCATTTCCCTAAATTTTTTTCTTATTTCAAGTCGATATAATGCGTCGTCTTCAAAACTTTTAACATTATAAACATCTTCTGCTGAAGGGATAATGTTGAAATCACCAGCTAAAATAATATTTGAATTTTTTTTAGATAAAGTTTTTAACTGTTTTATTAATTGATCAAGCCAATCTTTTTTATAATCATATTTTTCAGTATCTACAGGATTACCATTAGGGGTATAAATATTAATTAATTGAATATTTTTTTTCTTATGCTCAAATTCAGCTGAAATTATTCTTGATTGTTTTAACTTATCCTTAATTAAATCTGTTTTGACATTTTTTAATTTATTTTTTGAGATGATCGCTACACCATTGTAACTTTTTTGACCAAATACATGACTTTCATAGTCCATTGATGAAAAATCATCATATGGAAAATTAACATCTTCAGTTTTAATTTCCTGCATCATTAAAATATCAGGTTTATATTTTAATAAATAGCTTTTGATATTTTCAATTCTTGCTCTTACTGAGTTAACATTCCAAGATGAAATAAGCATTAAAGTGAGAAAGAAACTCCACAACCACACGAAGATTTGGTTTGTGGATTAGATATTTTAAATTGCTCACCTATAAGTTCAGAAACATAATCAACTTCAGATCCTTTAAGCAAATCAGCTGAAGTTTTATCAATTAAAATATTTTGATAATTTAAATCATCATCTTGTTTTGATTTATCAAATGTAAATTCATATTGAAAACCGGAACATCCTCCACCTTTGATAGCGATTCTAAAGAATGATCCTTTGTCTTTTTTTGATAACAAATTATCTATTTGTTTTAACGCTTTATCCGTAAATTTAATTTCTTTAATCATGTTTCAACACTGATATTACTAATATAATACTTAATTATTTAAATTAAAGGATGAAAAAAGACACTTTGTTAGGCGTATTTAAAAGTAAAGGTAGACTTAATAAAGAGGCTAATTCAAAATATAGATCTCCTTTTCAACGTGACAGAGATCGTATAATTCATAGTGCATCATTTAGAAGATTAAAGCACAAAACCCAAGTATTTGTTAACACAGAAGGCGATCATTTTAGAACAAGGATTACTCATTCAATTGAAGTTGCTCAAATAGCAAGATCAATTGCAAAATACCTAAAATTAAATGAGGATTTAGCAGAAACTTTAAGTCTTGCTCATGATTTAGGTCACACTCCGTTTGGTCATGCGGGAGAGGATGCTTTAGATGAATGTATGGAAAATTATGGAGGTTTCGATCATAATCTTCAGACACTAAGAATCGTAATGTTTTTAGAGAATAAATATTTCAAATTTAATGGACTAAATTTAACTCTTGAAACTTTAGAGGGACTTTTAAAACATAATGGACCAGTAGACGATCTAAGAATGATTAATAAATTAATTGGTTTAAAAGTTTTCAAAAATAAGATTAATTTTAATACTTATCCATCATTAGAAGCTCAAATATCAGCTATATCAGATGATATTGCATATAATAATCACGATATTCAGGATGGCATTAAAGCAAACTTATTTAAACTTGAAGAATTAGTTGAAATAGATTTTTTTAAAGACATTTATCAAAAATATAAAAAAAAAATTAATAAAAAAAATTATAAAATTGCTATTTACCAAATCATAAGAGATTCAATAGATATTATGATAAGAGATTTACTAAGTAATACAGAAAAAAATATTAAAAAATTTAAAATTAAGTCATTAAAAGATGTGTCAAAATCAAATCAATTAATAGTTTCTTTTTCAGATAAAATACAAAATTCAGAACAAGAAATCAGATTATTTTTAAGACATAGAATGTATGACAATAAATCGGTGCTTAACAAGAATCAAAGAGGTAAAATAATAATTAAGAAATTATTTAAAATAATTAAATCAAATCCTAGAAAATTTCTTACTAAACAACAATTGACTAAAGACAAATATAGAGCTATTTCAGATTTTATATCTGGTATGACGGATAGATACGCAATTAACCTTTATAACGATAATAAATGAATATTTTTGAATTATATTTAGATAAAATAAAATCAATTATTGTTGAGCTTAGTAAAAAAAATCAACTTATCATTCCTGAAAGTTTCTATGGTATTAATGCGGAAATACCACCGCCAAAATTTGATTGTGATATTTCAACCAATGTTGCAATGGTTTTATCTAAACTAAATAAAACCTCTCCAATAGAATTGGCAGAAAAACTTGCACCTGAAATCAAAAATAACGATGATCAAATAGACAATATATCCGTTGCTAAACCTGGTTTCATAAATATTAAATTTAAGCCATCTTTTTGGTCAAACTTTATTAAAGAAATTATTGATAACGCTGAAAAATTTGGAATCAACGAGAAAGAGAAAAAAAATAATTACTTAGTTGAATTCGTATCAGCCAACCCAACAGGGCCTTTGCATGTTGGTCACTGTAGAGGAGCTATTTTAGGTGATGTCATATCTAATGTGTTAATATTTAATAAGCATAAAGTTACAAAAGAGTATTATGTAAATGATTATGGTAATCAAATTATTAATTTTACAAAATCTGTATATTTTAGAATTAGGGAAGTAAAATTAAACGAAACATTCCCCCAAGATAACCCTGATTTGTATCCAGGAGATTACCTTATTGATTTTGCAAAAAATATAGTTTCAAATAATTCAGATCTGAATTTTGATAATTATGAGGAAATAAGCGATAAGTTAACAGCTTTATCTATAGAACAGGCGCTACTTTTAATTAAAAAAAACCTTAAGAGTTTAGGAATTAACCACGATAATTTCGTTAGTGAAAAAAGTATTGTTTCAAACAAAGAAGTAGAGAGTGTAATAAAATTTTTAGAAAAAAATAAATTTGTTTATAAAGGAAAAATTAAAGCTCCAGCTGGAGAAAACGATAAAAACTGGGTAGAACGAGAACAGTTACTTTTTAAATCTACTGATTTTGGTGATGATAAAGATAGAGCGCTGCAAAAATCAGATGGAGCATGGACTTATTTTGCAAGCGATGTTGCTTATCATAAAAATAAAGTTGATCGTAAATTTGATTATTTAATAAATATTCTTGGTGCAGACCATGCTGGTTATATCAAAAGAATTTCATCTTCAGTTGAAGCTTTGTCAGGAAAAAAAGATAAATTAATCTGTAAAATTAGTCAGCTTGTAAAATTAATTAAAGATAACAAACCATTTAAGATGTCTAAAAGAAAAGGTGACTACATTACGGTTGATGATTTAATTGAAGAAGTTGGAAAAGATGCAACTAGGTTTATTATGCTCAACAGAAGTAGTGATGTTGAATTAGATTTTGATTTTGATGCTGTAAAAGAAAAATCTAAAGATAATCCTTTATATTATGTTCAATATTGTTATGCCAGAATCTCATCTGTCTTCAGGCATATTGATAAAGATTTAAATTCTAACATTGAATTAGATGATTTTAGTTTTGAATATTCAAATGATGAGATCAAAATTTTAAAAAAGATTTCAGAATGGCCTAAATGTATTGATGCTGCTAGTTCAAAATTAGAACCGCATAGAATACCTGTTTACTTATATGATTTAGCATCTGAATTTCACTCTTATTGGAATCTTGGTAAACAAAACCCAGAAAAAAGATTTATTAATGATCAAAAAACAGTTTCATCAGATAAATTAATTTTTTTAAAAGCAATATCTAACGTTGTAAAATCTGGAATGGATATAGTTGGCGTAGATACACCAGATAAAATGTAATGCTAAAAGAAATTAAGTATTTAATCTTTATTGTTGTAATTGCTTTATTTATTTTTTTGACTGGTAGATATTATTTTTCAGATGAAAATAAAAAAAAATCATACAGATCTTATAAAAACAATGATGAAAAAATTAAAATATATTCAAAAAATTTACCTGTTTTGGAAAATGATACAAAAAATGTAATAGAATACGTTAAGCAAACAAATAAAAAAAAGAAAAAAAAGTTTAATTTTTGGAAACTTTTAGAGAATGATTAAGAATAGAAGAGCATTTATTGTTGGTTTAAAATCATCTATATTATCAAAGAAAGAGATTACTTTTTTAAGGAAATATAAACCATGGGGGGTTATTTTATTTTCAAGAAACATAAATTCAATTGAACAAACTAAAAAATTAACTGATAAAATAAAAAAGATATTTAAAGACAAAAAATACCCAATATTAATTGATCAAG
Organism: uncultured Pelagibacteraceae bacterium; assembly: GCA_902593285.1. Taxonomy (GTDB): domain Bacteria; phylum Pseudomonadota; class Alphaproteobacteria; order Pelagibacterales; family Pelagibacteraceae; genus Pelagibacter. The sequence goes on along the minus strand of CACJHW010000008.1, from coordinate 19,065 downwards.
AAGGTGGACGAGTAAATCGACTAAGTAAAATTATTTCATTTGATAATTTGTCTTCTGAATATTTTGGTAATTTATTCACAAAAGATAAGAAAAAATTTAATATTATTTATAAATTATTTATCGATAAAACTTCATATTTGCTTAAATCAATTGGTGTTAATATAAATACTGTTCCTGTTTTAGATCTTCGAGTTAAAGGAGCCAGCAACATTATTGGTGATAGGTCTTTTTCAAAAAATAAAAAAAATATCTCTAAAATTGGAGATATTTGTATTGACTATTTTCATGAAAATTCCATTGGAACTGTGATGAAACACATACCAGGGCATGGATTAGCTAAGGTAGATAGTCATAAATTTACGCCTACAGTTACCAAAAACTTAAATTATTTGAATAAAAATGATTTTTTTCCATTCAAGAAAAAACAAAGCTATTTTGCAATGACAGCACATGTAATATATCGAAGCATTGATAGATTAAATACAGCTACACACTCTAAAGAAATTATAAATTTAATTAGAAAAAAAATTGGTTTTAAAAACATTTTAATTTCAGATGATTTATCAATGAAAAGTTTAAAAGATGATTTAAAAACTAATACTATTAAAACGTTTAGTGCAGGTTGTAATCTTGCTCTTCATTGTAATGGTAAATTGTCTCAAATGAAGGTAGTTGGTGATAATTCACCAATGGTAAGTAATTTTATTATAAAAAAAACATCGTTATTTTATAAAATTTTAAGTTAATATCTGAGCATGACTATTTCTGATTCTGCATTATTTAATGTTGATATAAATAACTATAATGGTCCTCTAGATGTACTTTTAGATTTAGCAAAAGCTCAAAAAGTAGATCTTGAAGAGATATCAATTACAAAGCTAGCAGATCAATTTCACGATTATATTACAAAAGAAAAAGATTTAAATTTAGAAATTGCTTCAGAATATTTATTGATGGCAACTTGGTTAGCATATTTGAAATCTAAACTATTACTTCCGGGAACTCCAGAAGAAGAATTTAAAGTTCAAGAAGTTGCTGAAAAATTAAAATTACAACTAAAAAAATTAGAACTAATAAGATTACTTTCTGAACAAATGCTAAAAAGAAAAAGACTGGGTAGAGAAATTCGATCAAGAGGAATGAAAGGAAATATCAGATCTATTTATAGTACAGAATATAATTTAAGTTTATTTGAACTACTTAAGTCATATTCAACAATTATTATGACCAAAGACTTTCAAAAAATGAATATTCCAAAATTACCTGTCTTTACTGCTGAGGATGGAATTAAAACTATAAGAGAGTTTTTTGGTAAATTAATTGATTGGAAAAAATTAGATGATTTAATTCCCAAAAATTTTAAAAGCGGCTCAAAATATAAACGTACTGGGAAAGCAGGAATTTTTGCTGGTTCATTAGAATTAGTTAAAGAAGGAAACCTGACCATGAAACAGGATAAATTATTTGATGATATTTATGTGAAGGAAAATAATGATTAAAAAAGAAAAAATTACAAAAGATAATATTGTTAAATTTCCATCTAAGTTATCTGATTTAGAAAAAGAAATTGAAGCAGTTATTTTTGCTGCTGCTGAACCATTAGATGTTGATACAATTGAAAGTAAAGTTACTAAAAAAGGTAACGTCTCTAAATCATTAGAAAAGTTGCAGCAAGAATACTCTAAACGTGGAATTAATCTGGTTTGTATAAAAGAAAAGTGGTCCTTCAGAACTTCTCCTAACTTGTCAAACATCATGTCACAAGAAAGAACGGTTGAAAAAAAACTTTCTAGAGCTGCTGTGGAGACTTTAGCGATAATTGTTTATCACCAACCTGTTACTAGAGCAGAGATTGAAGAAATAAGAGGTGTTGCCTTTGGTACAAATACTCTTGAAATATTGATGGAACTCAACTGGGTGAAACCAGGTGGTCGTAAAGATGTACCAGGAAGACCAATTCAGTATGTTACAACCGATGAATTTTTAAGTCATTTTAATCTTCAAAAATTATCTGATTTACCAACAATTGATGAACTAGGTGCAGCTGGATTAATTGATAGTTCTAGTATTGATAATGCAATTTTTGGAACAGGAAAATTCTACAAAGAGAAACAAGAAGAAAAAAAAGAGGATATTTATTCCAATATTGATGAGATGTTAAACAGCACTCTTGATACAGAAGAGAAAGATTAACAAAAAAGAAACTTTTAAATTAACCATAAAAAGGTTATAAGTTTTTCATGAGCATAGGAATTTGGCAAATAGCAATCGTAGTTATATTAGTAGTCTTATTATTTGGACGAGGTAAAATCTCTAGTCTGATGGGTGATGTAGCTAAGGGAATTAAAAGTTTCAAAAAAGGAATGGCGTCAGATGTTACTGACGATACAGAGCCAAAAAATATATCCGACGAAAATAAAGACTCAGAAAACAAAGATTAAATCACATGCCTACTATTGGTTGGTTTGAGATATTAATTGTTGTTGGTATTGCAATTGTTGTTCTTGGTCCCAAAGATTTTCCAATCATGTTAAAGAAAGCAGGTTCTTGGATAGGGACTGCAAAAAGATATGTGAGCAATATTCAAAATGAAGTTTCAAATTTAGATATTGATGAAGAAAAAATTAATAATGAAATAAAAAAAGAAACAAAAAAAGATGAGCAATGAAGAAAATGAAGGTGGATTTGTTAGCCATCTAACAGAACTAAGAAAAAGATTAATACATAGTTTTATATTTCTAATAATCTTTTTTGTTATTTGTTACATATTTGCTGAACACATATACGGTTTTTTAGTTGATCCATTTGCTCAAGCTGTAAAAGATGATGGATCTGATCGAAGGCTTATTTTTACAGCCTTACAAGAAACTTTTTTAACGTATATTAAAGTATCCTTTTTCACTGCTTTTTTTGTGACTTGTCCATTTATTCTAATGCAAATATGGAAATTTATTGCACCGGGTTTATATAAACATGAAAAGGTTGCGATACTTCCTTATCTTGTATTAACACCCATCCTTTTCTTTTTAGGCGGAATGCTTGTTTACTATTTGATAATGCCTCTAGCTATTAAGTTCTTTTTATCATTTGAAAGCACAGGGTTGTCTACAAGTTTACCAATTCAATTAGAAGCCAAAGTAAATGAATACTTGTCACTTGTTATGAAGTTAATTTTTGCATTTGGAATAAGTTTCCAACTACCTATAGTTTTAAGTTTATTAGCAAGAATAGGTGTTGTCGACAGTCAATTTCTAAAAGAAAGAAGAAAGTATGTAGTAGTAATTATTTTTGCTGCTGCTGCATTACTTACACCTCCAGATCCAATTACTCAAATAGGTTTAGCTGTTCCTTTATTAATTTTATATGAATTATCAATATTTTCAGTAAAATTTATAGAAAACAAAAATTTAGAAAAAACTGATGCATAATTTAAAAGAAATTAGAAAAGATTTTTCAAAATTTGAAAAAGATCTTGAAAAACGTTCAGTTAAAATTAATTTTCATAATTTAAAAAAACTTGATGAGTTAAATAGAGATTTAATTCAAAAGAAAGAAAATTTAGAAAAAGAAAAAAAAGATATATCAAAATCCAAAGATGAAAGTTTATTCAAAAAATCTAAAGAGATATCTACAGAATTAGAGAAGATTGCTGACCAACAAAAAAACACTAAAACTGAATTAGATAATATTTTATCAAGTATACCAAACATACCTCATCAAGATGTTCCAAATGGGAAAGATGAAAATGACAATGTAGAAGTTTTAAAAGCCGGAAAACTTCCTGAGTTTGACTTTAAACCCAAATCACATTACGAACTTGGTGAAAATTTAGGCATGCTTGATTTTGATCTTGCAACAAAAACAACTGGATCAAGATTTGTATTTGTTAAAAAAGAATTAGCATTATTGGAACGAGCATTATCAAACTTTATGTTAGATACACATATTGTTCAAAATGGTTATCAAGAGATTTCACCTCCATTGATTGCCTCTGATAATACAATGTATGGAACAGGTCAATTACCAAAATTTGAAAACGATCAATTTGAAATAAAATTTGATGAAGGATCTGAAAGAAAATTTTTAATTCCAACTGCTGAAGTAATTTTAACAAACATTGTTAAAGATAAAATTGTTGACCAAAAAGATTTACCAATGAGATTTGTTGCTTCAACTCCATGTTTTAGAAAAGAAGCAGGTAGTTATGGAAAAGATACCAAAGGAATGATTAGACAACATCAATTTTATAAAGTTGAGATGGTCAGTATTGTAGAAAAAGAAAATTGCCTTGAAGAATTAGAGCGAATGACAAACTGTGCAACAGATATATTGGATAAGTTACAATTACCATATAGAAAAGTAATTTTATGTTCAGGTGATATGGGTTTCAGTGCTGAAAAAACCTATGATATAGAAGTGTGGCTACCATCAGAAAACAAGTATCGTGAAATATCATCATGTTCTTCTTGTTCAACATTTCAAGCACAAAGAATGAAATCAAGATATAAAAATAAAAACAAGGAAACTGTTTTTGTTGGAACATTAAATGGAAGTGGTTTAGCTGTGGGCAGAACTTTAATTGCTGTACTAGAAAACTATCAACAAAAAGATGGTTCGATTATTGTTCCTAAGGTACTGCGACCGTATATGAATAATTTGGAATTGATTTCAGCTAAATAAAGTTGTTTTAATTACATAGATAGTATAAGTATTCACATAATTTATAAGGAGATTTATGGAAGGCTCAGGAATAGGACAATTTATACCGTTAATTTTAATTTTTGTTATTTTTTATTTTTTCTTAATCAGACCACAGCAAAAAAAAGTTAAAGAGCACAAAGCTATGGTTGAAAGTCTTAAGAGAGGTGACAAGGTTGTTACTTCTGGTGGAATTACAGGTACCGTGGAGAGACTTATAGACAATGATAAAGTTGAAGTAGAAATTGCAGAAAACGTTAAAGTTGAGATAGTTAAGTCAACTGGTATTCAAAGTCTTGTTAATACAAATACACAAGAAGTTAAAAAATAATTATTTTTAGTTAAGTGCTTTATTTCTCTAAGTTAAGAATTTTATTTATAACTCTTTTTTCAGTTTTATTTATTTTAATTGCTTCATCAAATCTTTTTAAATTTGATGATAATTTTTTTGATAAAAAAATTAATCTTGGATTAGACCTTCAGGGCGGATCGTATCTATTACTTGAAATTGATAATGAACCTGTAATTGAACAAAAACTACAAAACTTAACAACAACTATCAGAAATTACTTTAAAGAAAAAAATATTAAGATCAATAATATAAAGATAGAAAATCAAAATATTTTTTTTAATGTAACAGAAAATAATAAACAGCCTGTCTTAGATGTTTTTCTGGATGAAAATAGTGATCTTAATCCTTATTACCCAAGATTTAAATCTCATCAATTAGAAATTGAAGACACAGGATTAAATTTTAAAGTTAATTTTTCAAGACAGGGTTTAATTAAACTTAAAACCTCTTCTCAAGATCAAGCTATAGAAATAGTTAGAAGAAGGGTAGATGAGGTTGGTACTAATGAACCAAACATACTTAAAAGAGGAAATAACCGAATTTTAGTAGAGCTACCTGGATTAGATGATCCGATGAGAATAAAATCATTGCTTGGTAAAACTGCAAACCTTACTTTTCGATTTGTAACAAATGACGAAAATGATCGTTTTGGAGTTGAAAAGTTGAAATTTGAAAATGGTTTAGAGGAAGCCACAGTTAGTAAAAGAATTATAATCAGTGGTGAAAATTTACTTGATGCTCAACCAAAAATGGATACTCAAGCTAACCAAACAATTGTTTCATTTACTTTAGATAGAGTAGGTGCAAAAAGGTTTGGTAAAGCAACTTCAACTGGTATTGGAAAGCAATTAGCAATTGTTTTAGATGGTAAAATTATTAGTGCACCTGTAGTAAGAGACACGATTGCCAGCGGATCTGGTCAGATTAGTGGTGGCTTCACTTTTCAAACAGCAACTGATCTAGCTTTATTATTAAGATCAGGAGCATTACCAGCACCATTAGAAATTATTGAAGAAAGAACGGTTGGACCTGATCTTGGACAAGATTCAATTAATGCAGGCATGATTGCATTAGCAATTGGATTTATGCTGGTGATAATTTTTATGTTTGTTAAATATAAAATTTTTGGATTGATAACTAATGTGACTCTAATTGTTAATTTATTTATACTTTTAGGTGTTTTAACTTTATTTGAGGCAACTTTAACTTTACCTGGTATTGCAGGGATCATTCTAACTGTAGGTATGGCTGTTGATGCAAACGTTTTAATTTTTGAGAGAATTAAAGAAGAATTAAAAGATGAGACTAATAATATTTTGGCTTTTGATGGCGGATACACAAAATCAAAAACAGCAATTTTAGATGCTAATATTACTACATTATTAGCAGCAATTATTTTGTTTTTCATGGGTTCAGGTCCAGTGAAAGGTTTTGCTGTAACTTTAGGAGTTGGAATATTTACAACACTATTTTCTGTATATTTTATAGCAAGATTGTTCACTAGTATTTATGTGTCTAGAAACAAACATAAGGAAAAATTAATTTAATGATTGCTTTTAATAAATATTATAATCACTTTAATTTACTCTCATCAGTTTTAATTGTTGTTTCATTATTATTGTTAATTTTTAAAGGTCTTAATTTTGGTATAGATTTCAAAGGTGGCACTTTAATTGAATTAAGAGCCTCAGACCCTAAAATAAATGTTAGTTCATTAAGAGACAGATTTAAACAAATGGATCTAGGAGATGTTTCTGTTAAGAAATTTGGTAATGATACAGATTTTTTAGTTAAATTTGAAAACAAAGATAATAAAAAGAATATTATTGAAGAAATTAAAGCTAATTTAGATAAATCTTTTGGAAATAACTATGATTTTAGAAGGGTAGAGAATGTTGGACCAAAGGTAAGTGCAGAATTATTAAAATCTGGTGTAATAGCAATATCTTTGTCCTTAGCATTAATGTTGATTTATATTTGGATAAGATTTGAATGGCAATTTAGTTTGGGAGCTATTTTAGCTCTGTTCCATGATGTAATTGTAACTCTAGGAGTTTTTTCACTATTTAGTTTAGAAATAAACTTATCAATAATTGCAGCTGTGTTAACAATAGTTGGATATTCTATGAATGATACAGTAGTTATTTTTGATCGTGTTCGTGAAAATTTAAGAAAATATTCAGATATAAAAATTTTTGAATTAACAAATATTTCAATTAATGAAACTTTATCAAGAACAATAATTACTTCTGCAACTACTTTACTAGCTCTTCTTGCAATTTATTTTTTTGGTGGTGAGATACTCAAAGGATTTTCACTTGCTATGATACTGGGTGTTATTTTTGGAACCTATTCATCTATTTATATAGCTAATACTGTTTTGGTCAGATTAAGAGTTTCACAAAAAACTGTTCTTAGAGAAGACGATAAAAAATAATTTAGTATAAATTTTGAGCTATTACCATTGTTAGCAACATTGGTAATGATAATAAGGTATTTGTTCTTGAGAAGAGCATTGCAGTTTTAGCTGACTTTGCCTTAGTCTCTGGATCAGTTTCAACCATTCCTAAAGCTCTTTTTTGATTTGGCCAAATAACAAACCATACATTAAATGCCATTATAATTCCTAGCCACATTCCAATACCTATAGCTGTATGCTTAGGTACTCCCGAACCTATACTTAAAGTCATTGCATCATGAAGATATCCATTAAGATAAGCAAGAATTAAACCTGAAATAACAGTTATCGCTGCAGCCCATCTAAAATAAAATAATGCAGCAGGAGCAATTACTTTGCCAATGGCTGGTTTTTGTTCATCTGGAATTTTTCCCATGTTTGGAATTTGAACAAAATTGAAATACCACAATAATCCAATCCACATAATTGCAACAATTACATGTATGTATCTAAACAACCAGCTCCAGAATAATGTATCAAAAGCTATTCCATCATTTAAATAAAACAATCCTAAAAATAATACTATCGCTAGCGCAAGAGATGCGTGAATTGTTTTTGATAATGATGACAATAAACTACTCATGATTCTTTATAAATATACACTAATTTTAGAAAATTTATAAGTTCTTAAATCTAAGCTAGAAGAGGTTTTAAAAATTGACCCGTATAACTATCTTTTACTTTGCATACTTCTTCAGGTTTTCCTTCGGCGACAATATTACCACCCTTCACGCCACCTTCAGGACCCATATCCACAATATAATCCGCAGTTTTTATTACATCTAAATTGTGCTCAATTACAACTACTGTATTTCCAAGTTTTACAAATGTATGAAGTATCTCTAAAAGTTTTTTAATATCATGTTGATGCAAGCCTGTAGTTGGTTCATCTAATATATACATTGTTCTTCCTGTTGATCTTTTTGAAAGTTCTTTTGCAAGCTTAATTCGTTGAGCTTCACCTCCTGATAGGGTAGTCGCTTGCTGACCAATTTTTATATAACCCAATCCAACTTTTTTAAGAGTTAATAATTTTGTTTTTATATTGGATATATTTTCAAAATATTCACATCCCTCATCAACCGACATATCTAAAACATCTGCAATACTTTTACCTTTAAATTTGATTTCCAAAGTCTCTCTATTATACCTTGTTCCTTTACATTCATCGCACTGTATATAAACATCAGGTAAAAAATGCATTTCATATGTGATTACACCATCACCCTCACAAGCCTCACATCTACCTCCTTTAACATTAAAAGAAAATCTTCCTGGTTTATATCCTCTTGTTTTGGACTCTGGCAGACTTGTAAACCAATCTCTAATAGGTCCAAATGCTCCTGTATATGTTGCTGGATTTGATCTGGGGGTTCTGCCAATAGGAGATTGGTCAATATCGATTATTTTATCAATTAATTCTACTCCTTTATAACCTTTAAAGGATTTAGGTGCTTTTCTTGCTTTATTATTTAAAGTTAAATTTAAGGCATGAAACAGTGTTTGTAATATTAAAGTAGATTTACCACTACCAGATACACCAGTAACACAGGTAAATGTACCAGTTGGAATTTTAAGATTTACATTATTTAGATTATTTCCACTTGCACCATTGATCTCTACAAATCTTCCATTTTTAGCTAAACGTCGAGTTTTAGGAATTTCAATTGTTTTTTTATTTGCAAGATACTGTCCAGTAATACTATTTTTATCTTTTTTAATTTCTTCATATGATCCTTCTGCTGTTATCTCACCACCATTACTTCCAGCTTCTGGACCTAGATCAATTATATGATCTGCATTTTCCATAGTTTCAGTATCATGCTCTACAACAATAACAGTATTACCTAGATCTCGTAATCTTTTTAATGCATTAATTAGTTTGACGTTATCTTTTTGGTGCAATCCAATTGAAGGTTCATCCAAAACATATAATACACCTGTTAAACCAGATCCAATCTGTGAAGCCAATCTTATTCTTTGAGCTTCACCACCTGATAATGTTCCAGACTCTCTAGATAATGTTAAATAATCTAGACCAACATTTAAAAGAAAATTTAATCTTTCGTTGATTTCTTTTAGAACATGTTCGGCTATTTTAAATTGTCGTTTATCAAGGTTATTTTCTAAATTTTTAAACCATTCTGCTGCATCTAAAATAGATTTTTTTGTTACTTCACTAATATTAAGATCATTAATTTTTACACATAAAGCTTCCTCTTTTAATCTGTCACCATTACATGCTTCACATGCTGTATCTGATTGATATTCAGCTATTGCTTCTCTTTTCCACTCGCTATCAGACTCTAAAAATCTTCGTTCAAGATTATTAATTACACCTTCAAAGGTTTTTTTATAAGAATATTTTTCATAACCATCATCATAATTAAATTTAATCTCATCTTCATCTGAACCATATAGAATAGTATCTTTAATTTTTTTGGGTAATTTTTTCCATTTTTCATCTAAAGAAAAACCATAATGTTTTGCTAAAGATGCTAAAGTTTGAGCATAGTATAATGTGGTTGATTTTGACCAAGGTTCAATTGCTCCATCAGCTAAACTTTTTCTTTCATCAGGAACAACTAAATTTGGATCAACATTCAATTTCATTCCAATTCCCTCACACTCTTCGCAAGCTCCGTAAGGACTGTTAAATGAAAAAAGTCTTGGTTCAATTTCTTCAATTGTAAATCCACTCTCAGGACAAGCAAATTTTGTGGAGTAAATTAATTTTTCAATTTTTCTAAATTTCTGAGGAAGTGTCTCATCTTCATATTCGACAAAAACTAAACCGTTAGCTAAATTTACAGCCGTTTCAATACTTTCAGCTAATCTATTTCCTAGTTTTGAATTTAAAACTATTCTATCAATTAGGATTGAAATATCATGTTTAAGTTTTTTATCTAGATTGGGTGATTTTTCAATATCATATAAAACATTATCAATTTTAATTTTTCTAAATCCTCTTCTCTTGTAGCTTAAAATATCTTTTTTATATTCACCTTTACGACCTCTTACCACTGGAGCGTAAATATATATTGTTGATTTTTTTGGTAATTTTTTAACTAAATCTACTATTTGTGTAATTGTTTGAGAGGTTATTGGTTTACCTGTAAATGGTGAATAGGGGATGCCTGCTCTAGCATATAATACCCTCATGTAGTCATAAATTTCTGTTACAGTAGCAACAGTAGATCTTGGGTTTTTTGAAGTATTTTTTTGTTCTATTGCAATAGCAGGACTTAATCCTTCAATTAAATCAACATTTGGTTTTTTCATTTTATCTAAAAATTGACGTGCATATGCAGATAAACTTTCAACATATCTTCTCTGACCCTCTGCGTAGATTGTATCAAAAGCTAAAGATGATTTTCCTGACCCTGATAGACCCGTTATGACCACAAATTTATCTTTTGGAATCTCTACAGTAACATTCTTCAAATTATGTTCTTTAGCGCCCTTAATAACTATCTTTTTCATCATAATTTTAGTTGCTTTGAGTTAATAAAATTAATATTCAGAAGAATTGTGATATAATTCTAATTAACTAATTTAACAAATATTAAATATTATGGCTGGAAGTTTAAATAAAGTATTATTAATTGGTCGTTTGGGCGCAGATCCTGAAATTAAGCAAATGGTAAATGGCAAAAGTGTAGCCAGATTAAGCCTTGCAACAAGTCAATCCTGGAAAGATAAAAACACAGGTGAAAGAAAAGAAAAAACTGAGTGGCACCGTGTAGTTGTATTTAATGAAGGTTTAGTAAATGTAGTTCAACAATATTTAAAAAAAGGTGCTCAAGTTTATGTTGAGGGACAACTCACAACAAGAAAATGGAAAGACGAACAATCTGGACAAGATAAATACTCAACTGAAATAGTTATACAAGGATATAATTCTTCACTCACAATGTTGGGTGGTGGAAATTCTGGTGGTGGAATTCAAAATGACACAAATCAACAAAATAATATTGAGGATTCTTCTCAAGTGTCAGATATGGATGATGAAATTCCATTTTAATTTCTATGAAGAATACTGAAGAGTTAAAAGATAAAAATATAAAATTAATCTCAATGCATGATGAGATGAGCTCATCATATCTTTCTTATGCAATGAGTGTAATTGTTAGTCGTGCTCTTCCTGATGTAAGAGATGGATTAAAGCCAGTTCATAGAAGAATTTTATATGCAATGTACAAGGGTGGATACGATTGGTCTAAACAATTTAGAAAATCTGCAAGAATAGTTGGAGATGTTATTGGTAAATATCATCCTCATGGAGATCAGTCTGTTTATGATGCTTTAGTTAGAATGGTTCAAGATTTCTCTATGAGCTTACCGTTAATTCAAGGCCAAGGAAATTTTGGATCTATAGATGGCGATCCTGCTGCAGCAATGAGATACACTGAAACTCGTTTATCAAAAGTTTCTCAATATTTAATTGATGATATAGAAAAAAACACAATTTCATTCAAAAGTAATTACGATGAAACAGAGAAAGAACCAAGTGTTTTACCATCTCAATTTCCAAATTTATTAGTAAATGGAGCTGGTGGTATTGCTGTTGGTATGGCAACAAGTATACCTCCACACAATTTAGGTGAAATTATAGATGGTACTTTGGCCTTAATTGACAACAAAGATATTAAAATTAAAGAATTGATGAAACATATACCTGGTCCAGATTTTCCAACTGGTGGTGTAATTATAGGTAAAGATATAATTAAACAAGGATATAATTATGGAAGAGGATCATTTAAGATTAGAGGTGAAATCTCAATTGAACAACAAAAAAATGGGCGTGAAAGACTTGTAATAACTTCTATACCTTATCAAGTTAACAAATCAGTTTTAAATGAAAGGATTGCTCAATTAGTAAGAGAAAAAAAGATTGAAGGAATAAGAGATATTAGAGATGAGTCTAACAGAGAAGGTATTAGGGTAGCAATAGATTTAAGAAACGGTGTAGAACCAGAAACCATAAAGAGACAATTATATAAAAATACTCAGATAGAGAGTTCATTTGGTTTTAATACTTTAGCGATTGTTGGAGGAAAACCTCAAACTTGCACACTAAAAGATTTTTTATCTAATTTTTTAACTTTTAGAGAAGATGTAGTTATTAAGAAAACTAAATTTGATCTTCAAAAAGCAGAGGAACGTGCTCATATACTAATAGGATTATCAGTTTCAGTTGAAAATTTGGATAAAATAATAAAAATTATTCGATCATCTAAAACACCAGATGATGCTAAAGGATCAATTTTAAAAACCAAATGGAAAATAAAAAAATCACAAAAATTAATTTCTTTAGTGGAGGAAAAAAAGGGCAAAAATCTTTATTCTTTATCTGAACCACAAGTTGTAGCTATTTTAGAATTAAGACTTCAAAAATTAACTGCATTAGGAATAAATGAGATTGAAGTTGAAATTACAAAATTAGCTGAATTAATCACTAAATATAAAAAGATTATTTCATCAAAAAAAGAGCTTTTAAAAGTAATCAGCGAAGAACTAAAAAATATTAAAGAGAAATTTTCTGTTCCAAGAAGAACTAAAATTATAGATGCTGTTTTAAATTACGATATTGAAGAAACTATCCAAAAACAATCGGTAATAATTACAGTTACATTACAAGGATACATAAAAAGAGGTTCTTTAGATGGAGTAAAAAAACAAAAAAGAGGTGGTAAGGGAAAATCAGGCATAACAACTAGAGATCAAGACTCTGTTGTTCAAACATTATCTGTGAATACTCATACTTCAGTTCTCTTCTTTTCTACCGAGGGTTTAGTATACAAGATCAAAGCATGGAAAATCCCAGAGGGTTCATCATCATCTAAAGGTAAGTCTTTATTTAATATTTTACCTTTAAAGAGTCACCAAGCAATAAGCTCAATTATGCCAATGCCAGAAGATGAAACTGATTTAAAAAATTATCAAATTATATTTGCTACTGCTCAAGGCAAAGTAAGAAAAAATAGTCTAGAAGACTTTTCATCAATTAATGCATCTGGAAAAATTGCAATGAAATTAGATAACAATGACAAAATTGTAGGTGTTAAAATTTGTAAAGATGATCAGGATGTAATTTTAAGCACAAAATTTGGAAAGTGTATTAGATTTGAAGCCAAAAAGTTAAGAGTTTTTAAAGGCAGATCTTCTAAAGGTATTAAGGGAATAGAGTTAGCACTAAATGATCAAATAGTATCTTTGTCAATTATTGATAACGATAAAATTAATAAAAACGGAAAAAAAACAAAAGACGAAAAATCTGAATTAAGAGCAAAAGAGAAATTTGTTTTATCAATAAGTGAAAATGGTTATGGAAAAAAGACTTCTCATACTGATTACAGAGTTACTAACAGAGGTGGTAAAGGAATTATAGGAATAGTAAATTCACCAAGAAATGGAAATATTACTTCATCATTTCCAGTTTTTGAAGGCGATGAAATTTTAATTTCTACTAATAAAGGAAGGGTTATTAGAGTAGCTGTTAAAGAAATTAGAACTGCAGGTAGAAATACTCAAGGAGTTAGAATAATTAAGTTATCAGGAGAAGAAAAAGTTGTTTCAGCTATTAAAATTGATGATAATTTAATTTAATGAGTAAAATTGCAATTTATCCCGGAACATTTGATCCAATTACTTTCGGACATATCGACGTCATAAAAAAATCATTAAAATTATTCGATATGGTAGTAGTAGGTGTCTCGGATGAAAGTAACAAAAATTATCTATTTAGTTCAGAAGAAAGAATAGAAATAGTAAATAAAGCTTTATTTAAAGATCTAAAGTTGAATAAGAAAAAAATAAAAGTAGTATCATTTGGTTCTTTAACAACTGATTTATGTAAAAAATACAAATCAAACATTATTTTAAGAGGATTGAGAGCTGTATCTGATTTTGAATATGAATTTCAATTAGCTGGTATGAACAGAAAATTGAACCAAAATATTGAAACAATTTTTTTAATGTCTGATGTAGAAAATCAAATTATTTCATCTAGATTTGTAAAAGATATTGTTAAATTAAAAGGTGATATTAAAAAATTTACTACCAAAAGTACGATCAAGTCTTTAAAAGAGAAATATGAATAAAATTTTTATTAAAATACTTATTTTGTTTTTTTTTATTACCAATCAATCAATAGCTGAGGAGAATATAATGATATTAAAATTAAAAGATGGTGACGTTAAAATTGAATTGTTTGAAGATGTTGCTCCAAATCATGTTAAAAGAATTAAGGAATTAGCAAATAGCGGTAAATACGATAACGTTGTTTTTCACAGAGTTATTGATGGGTTTATGGCTCAAACAGGTGATGTAAAATTTGGAAATTCAGAATCTAAAGAGTTTGATCTTAGAAGAGCTGGAATGGGTGGATCTGATTTTCCTGACTTAGAGCAAGAATTCAATAGTTTACCACATGATAGAGGAACTTTATCAATGGCAAGAGCTCAAGATCCAAATAGTGCAAATAGTCAATTTTTTATTTGTTTCCAGCCAGCTCCTTTTTTAGATAGACAATATACAGTTTTTGGAAAGGTAATCGAAGGAATGGAATTCGTTGATAAAATTAAAAGAGGTGACTCAAATAATAACGGTGCTGTTACTGATCCGGATAAAATTATTAGTTTCAAATCTCAATAATTTTTAATGGCATTAAAAAAATTTGCCTTTAACGTTTTAAAAAAAGATAAATTTTCTAGGTGTGGTTTAATAGAGACTCATCGAGGCAATATACATACACCAGCTTTTATGCCTGTTGGAACGCAAGCTACGGTAAAAGCTTGTACTATTGATGATATAAAAAAAACTGGTTCTGAAATCATACTTTCAAATACCTATCATTTGATGATAAGACCTGGCGTTGAAAGAGTTCAATCTGCTGGTGGTCTTCATAATTTTATGAATTGTGATTTACCTATCTTAACTGACTCCGGTGGTTTTCAAGTTATGTCCTTATCAAAATTGAATAAAATAGATCGAGAGAGGGGAGCTATATTTAGCTCTCATGTTGATGGTAAAAAATTTTATTTAAGTCCAGAAGAGAGTATTAGAATACAACTTGGTTTAAATTCAGATATTGTAATGATTATGGATGAGTGCCCAAAAAAATCTGATGATTATGAACTGATAAAAAAATCTATGGATCTTTCTCTATATTGGGCTGAAAGATCAAAAAAGGCATTTGGTAATAATCCTCATAAAGCTTTATTTGGTATTGTTCAGGGTGGATTATTTAAAGATTTAAGAATTAAGTCGTTAAAAGAACTTATGAAAATTGGGTTTGATGGATACGCGATTGGAGGTTTGGCTGTTGGAGAAACTCAGAAGGAAATGTTTTCTACATTAGACGATATTAAAGAATTCTTACCAACCGAAAAACCTCATTACTTGATGGGTGTTGGAACTCCATCAGACATATTGGGTTCAGTTAAAAGAGGTGTTGACATGTTTGACTGCGTGCTTCCAACAAGATCTGGAAGAACAGGCTTGGCTTTCACGTGGCAAGGCAGAATCAACATTAAAAATAACAAATATCAAACAGATAATACTCCCTTAGATCCTACATGCGATAATTTAAATTTAAATAGGTATTCAAAAAACTATTTAAATCACTTATTTAATACAAATGAAATTCTAGCATCTATGCTGCTAAGTCTTCATAATATTAATTTTTATCAAGAATTAATGGCTTCAATTAGAAAAAATATCAATGATGGCACTTTTGATCAATTTCATGACAAATACATTGATAAGTTGTAACAGCGATAGATTTTTTAGTTCAAATTGACATTTGAAAAAATAAAATAATTCTGTATATAACAACTATTCAATTTGAATAATTTGGGGGCCCTTAGCTCAGTTGGTAGAGCAATTCCCTTTTAAGGAATGGGTCGATGGTTCGAGTCCATCAGGGCTCACCATTAAATAATTAACTTATTTCTATTGGAGGATAATCTAAGATAACTCCATTCATTTTTTTGTTTAAATCTTTTATTCTATTTTCTGATGAGGGATGTGTACTCATAAATTCAGGTGGTTCCTTACCTTTATTAAGTTCTTTCATTCTCTCCCATATTTTTACAGTTTCTCTAATATCATAACCTGATAAAGAAGAGAAAATCATACCTAAATAATCTGCTTCACTTTCTTGCTTTCTGCTAAAAGGATTCAGTAAACCTAACTGGGTTATTAAGCCAACTGTATTGATACCGGTTGTTCTATTAACTTGTGATAATTTTCCTCCACTAAAAATATCAATTAATTGAGTTCCTGTATTAACAAGTGTCGCTCTGCTTGCTCTTTCAACTGAATGTTTTGCAACTGCATGAGCTATTTCATGACCCATAACAGCTGCTAAACCATCTATATTTTTAGTTGCTTCAAGTATACCTGAGTATACAGCAATTTTTCCTCCAGGCATGCACCATGCATTTCTAACTTTTTTTCTATCTATTAATATATACTCCCAATCAAAATTAATTGTCGGGTCCTCCAGCCCAGCTTGGTAAAAATACTCTGATATTGAATTTTCCATTCTTTTTCCAATTTCTTTAATCTCATTAAGTGTTTTTTTATCATCACTCATTTTTTCTTTTTCTTTGATTTTCTCATAAATTTGAGCAGCTTGAGCATTTAATTTTGCCTCTGAAACAATTTTTAATTGTTTTCTGTCGGTTATAGGTGCAGTCGTACAAGAAGAAAATAATAAACTTCCACATCCACAACCCATATAAGATAAGAATTTTCTTCTATTCATAACTATAAAATTTGATAATAGTAGTTTAACATGAATCTTAACAATAAAATATTAATAGTATTATTTATTATTTCAATATTGTTTGTTATTTACGCTAGTTACAGTTAATTTATGGTTAAAAAAACTAACAAAAAATCATTTTCTTTAACACTAAGAAATTATTTTATTACTGGTGTTGTTGTTTTAATACCTATAGGTTTTACTTTATATTTAACTAAAATTTTAATCGGAATATCTTCAAACTTAATTCCTAAAAATATTAATCCAAATAGTTATTTACCTTTCAATATTCCTGGAGTTGAAATTGTAATTTCAATTTTACTTATTACTATCGTTGGTGGTCTGTCTTTATCATTTTTTGGAAGAAGAATTTTAAAATTAATTGATGATTTGTTTAAAAGAATTCCTTTTTTAAGAACCGTTTATTCAGCAATCGTTCAAATGACTGAAACTTTTTCAAAAAAAGATGATGGTAAAAAGAGTGTTGTTTTAATTGAATATCCCAGAAAAGGAGTTTGGGCTGTCGGATTTGCGACAAAAGAAAATAAAGGAGAGATGGCAGAAAAAACTGGAAAAAATTTAATTAATGTTTTTGTGCCAACCACACCAAACCCAACTAGCGGTTTTTTATTAATGTTCCCAGTAGAAGATGTTATATATTTAAATATGTCTTTTGAAGAAGCTTCTAAATTTATAGTATCAGCGGGTACCTCAACAAAAAAATCTTAAGCAATATCGTTTATTATATCAGCCCTATCATATAATTTTATCAAAGGTTTAAATTTTCCTATATCTTCATTAGATTTTTCTATTCTTTTCATTTCCTTTTCAGCTAAATTGAAAAGATCACTATTATGAATTGGATCCGCTAACTTAAAATTTTTTATTCCGCTTTGCTTAAAACCTAAGATATCTCCAAAACCTCTTAATTTCATATCCTCTGCAGATATTAGAAAACCATCATTTGAGTCTTTTAAAATTTTAATTCTTTTTTTAGCGTTATCGCTTAAATTAGATTTGAACATAAGAATACAAGTGGACTCTTTCTCACCGCGACCAACTCTGCCTCTTAATTGATGAAGCTGAGAAAGTCCGAATTTATTTGCATTCTCTATTATTATTAGGTTGGCATTAGGAAAATCAATTCCAACTTCAATTATTGTTGTTGATACTAAAATTTTAAATTTATTATTTAAAAAATCATTAAGTATTACATTTTTTTCCTCTAAATCTGTTTTCCCATGAAGTAAAGAAACTTGGTTAGGAAATTTTTTTTTTAAAAATTCGAATTTCATTACAGCAGAAGTATGGTCTAGTTTTTTCGACTCTTCAATTAAAGGACATACCCAAAAAACTTGGTTTTCTAATTTAATTTGTTTATCTACAAATTTTAAAACATCATCAATTTTTGCTTCTAATTTACTATAAGTTTTTATTGGTTTTCTATTTTTAGGTTTTTCACGAATTATAGAAATATCCATATCACCATAAATTGTCATTGTTAATGTTCTGGGTATTGGAGTTGCTGTCATTAAAAGAACATCGCAATCTACTCCACCTTTGTCTGACAAGCTCTTTCTCTGGTTTACACCAAATTTATGCTGCTCATCTACAATTATTAATCCCAATTTTCTAAATATAACTTTTTTTTGAAAAAGTGCGTGTGTTCCAAAAATTATATCAATTTTTTTAATTTCTAAATTTTTAAGTATTTCTTTTTTTATCCTGTATTCTGACTTTCCTGAAATTAATTCTAAATTAATATTTTTTGGAAATATCTTTTTT
>CACJHW010000007.1 GCA_902593285.1 uncultured Pelagibacteraceae bacterium | reverse complement strand
TTTTTAAAGTTTTTTAAAGTTAGTTCCTGTAACTTTGTCTTAGCATCTATTTCAGTTACTACACTTTTTTCAATATGATCTTGCCACAAATTTAAAATAGTTTTTTCAACAATTGTAAAACCTTTATCAAGGTATATAGCACCAATTAAAGCCTCACAGCTATCAGATATAATTTTGTCCTCAATTTTTATTTTTTTATTGTTTGGATTAAATGTTTTAACGTAACTAGCTAAATTAATTTTTTTTGCTATATCCAAACAGCTTTTTTTGTTCACTAAGGATGCAAATTTTTTATCAAGAATGCCTTCTTTTTCCTCAGGATAAATTTCTAAAAGCTTTTTTGCTATCACCAAGCCAAGAACTCTATCACCCAAAAACTCTATCTTTTCATTATTTTCATTTGGGTTAAAACTTTTATGTGTAAGAGCTTGGATAAGTAGATCTTTATTTTTAAATTTTAAATTGATTTTTTTTTCTAAACTATGATAGTTAATTTTCATTAATTAATTTTATTAAATGTTCTATTAAATCTTATTGACTTATGCCATTTCCAAAATTCAATAAAACTTCCTATTTTTTTATTAGAAGAGAAAAATATAAATTGAGCTTTTCCTACTAAATTATCTTTATGTACATATCCAACACTTGTTAAATACCTGCTATCTTTAGAACAATCCCTGTTATCACCTAAAAAGAAATAATGATCTTTTGGTACAGTAAACACATCAGAATTTTGATAGGTATAATCTTTTAGATAAACAGTATGAAATTTTTTACCATTTGAAAGCTTTTCTTCAAATCTATAAACATCAATACTTTTATCACCACAGTAAATTGTAGTTTTGTTGTTAATTTTAGATTTAAGAATTTCAGAATTATTTAAATATAAATTAGAGTCTATAAACTGAATTTTATCACCAGGTAAACCAATTAATCTTTTAATGTAATCAGTTCGATTATCTGCTGGCGTTTTAAATACAATTACATCCCCTCTTTCAGGGCTGCTAAACATAATTCTTTTGTTTAATATTGGAGGACTAAAAGGAAATGAGTGTTTGCTATATCCATAGGTATATTTTGTTACAAACAACCTATCACCGACTAATAAAGTAGGTTCCATGGATGATGATGGAATATAAAATGGTTGTACTAGAAGCGATCTAATTATAATTGCAATTATTAATGCATAAATTAAGGTTTTTATATTTTCTGAAAAAAAATTTTTATCTAATTTCATGATGTTTGAATAATTGCAAATGCTGTTGAATAATTTTTTTCATCAGAAATTGATAAAAAACATTTAAATTTTTTGATTTTAAAGTTCTTTTGAATGATTTTTGTAATTTTTTTATTTTTAACATAATAGGGCTTTCCCATTTTATCATTAACAACTTCTATATCTTTAAAATTTAAATTTATACGAAAACCTGTGCCAAGAGCTTTAGAAAATGCTTCTTTTGCTGCAAATCTCTTTGAAAAATAAGCTACTTTATTATTTACAGCATTAGATTGTTTCAATTCTTTAAATGAGTAAATTCTTTTTTTAAATAAAGGATTTTTAATTGATTTTTGAATTCTTTTATTTTCTACAATATCAATACCAATACCAAGAATTTTCATTTATTTTTTTATAATTTTTTTAAAGTTTTTAATTACTTTTGAAAGTCCATCAAATATGGACTCCCCAATTATAAAATGTCCAATGTTATACTCCTCAATATCTATTATTTTTGTTAACATTTTGGTAGTTTTATAGTCTAAACCATGACCAGCATGAACTTCTATATTTAGACTTAATGCTAATTTTGCACTTTTTTTATTCTGTTTAATTCACTAGAATAATTTTTTTTTGATTTAACTAGGTTTGCTAATCTTCCAGTATGTATCTCAATGCAATCAGCATTTAATTTTTTAGCGAGTCTAATATCATTTGGAGATGGATTAATGAATAAACTTGTTCTTATCTTTGCTTTTTTAAATTTTTTAATTATTTTCTCTAATTTATTATGATTGTTTTTTATATTTAAACCACCCTCAGTAGTAATTTCTTTTCTATTTTCTGGAACTAAACAAATAAAATTTGGTTTTATCTTAAGTGCTTTATTAACAATTTTTTTATTCATAGAAATTTCAAGGTTAACAAGCACATTTTTTAAACCACATATTTTTTTGGCATCGATATCATTTATATGTCTTCTGTCTTCTCTTAAATGAATTGTTACAGAATCAGCTCCATAACTAATAACTTTTTTGGCTGCATTTAGTGGATCAGGATGTTTTTCTCCACGAGCGTTTCGTAAAGTTGCAATATGATCTATATTTACACCTAACCTTTTCACTTAATAAATCTGCTTCCTGGGGTTGTTATTGGTATTGATTTAAGTTCTGGTGGTAATTTATTTGCTTTAAAAGTTGGAACATCTATTCTTAGATGAGATATTATTCCAGTTTTTATTTTTAAAGATTGTTTGGTTGATCGATCAATTATAGATGCAAATCCAATTAATTTTGCTTTTGATTTTTTAATTAACTTTACACACTCTAAACTTGATTTTCCAGTAGTGATGACATCTTCTATAATTAAAACTCTTGCATCCTTTTTAATATTGAACCCTCTTCTAAGAGTAAATTTGCCATTTACCCTTTCACAAAAAATTGTTTCTTTTTTTAGCAATTTGCCTATTTCATATCCTATAATTACTCCTCCCATTGCAGGAGCTAGTATTAAATCAATTTTTTTAAATTTTTTTTTAATTTTATTTGCTAAAGATTTACAAATTTTATCAGCTAAATTAGGGAAACTTAAAAGTTTTGCACACTGAATATATTTTGAAGAATGTAGACCGGAGGATAGAACAAAATGACCTTCTAATAATGCATTAGTTTTTTTTAAAATATTTAAGGATTTTTTGTGTGAAAGCATTTCTTTTTTCTTCGTGTCTAATTATCTTAAATTTTATACTCTTTTGTTTTAGCTCTGCAATAAAATTAGTAAAATTTTTAAGGTTTCTAATAATTAATTTAAATTTAAAATTAATATAATTAGGATTTTTACCAACCATTTCTAAGCTCGATATATTTAATTTATGACTCCCAATTAATGAGCTTATATCACCAAGCTGACCTGGCTTATCAGGTAATGACATCCAAAGTGTGGTATTGTATTTTTTTGTTTTTTCCTCTTTTTGCTCTCCTTTATCATGCCAATATCTTCTTATTGCTGCTCTAGCTTTACCTGTTTTAGTTGTTGGTATCCAATGAAGTGATGGTGAATTATTTTTAGATGTTATAATTTTTACACGATCACCATTTCTTAAAATAGTTTGTAGTTCGTTTTTGTTTCCATTAATTTCACAACCAACTGCTGAATTGCCAATTTTAGTATGAACAGCATATGCAAAATCTATAGCTGTTGCGTCTTTAGGTAATTTTATTACTGAACCTTTTGGTGTGAAACAAAATACGTTTTCTTGAAACATTTGTAGTTTTGTATACTCGTAAGAGTCCTCAGGGTTTTCATTTTTTTCTATAATCTCCACAAGATCTTTTAACCAATCATACTCCTTCCAACTTAGAGAATTAAATTTTTCAGAAGATTTATACTGCCAATGAGATGCGACACCTCTTTCTGCAAATTCGTGCATTTCGTGTGTTCTGATTTGAATTTCTATTGGTTTTTTATTTGAACCAATTACAGATGTATGAATAGATTTATAACCATTGATTTTCGGAGATGAAATATAATCTTTAAATTTTCCTGGTATGCAATTCCATTTTTTATGAAAAATACCAAGAGTTTTGTAACAATCGTCTATATTTTTTAAAATTATCCTAAATCCAATAATGTCTGTTATTTGCTCAAGGGAAACTCTTTTTTTTTTGGACTTTTCTCCAAATTGAAAAAGGTGTTTTTTCTCTTCCATGAATCTCAGCATTAATTTCATTATCATTCAATATTTCACTTAACTCAAAAGATTGTTCTTCAAACAAATCTTTTCTGTCCAATTTTATTTCATCAAGTCTTTTTTTAATTAATTTTCTTGCATCATTATTTAAAATTTCAAAAGATAAATCCTCAAGTTCATCTCTTATTCTATGCATACCCATTCTATCGGCTAATGGCGCATAAATTTCCATCGTTTCTTGAGCTATCCTTTTTCTTTTGTCCTCTTTTGTAATCGCTTTAATGGTCCTCATATTATGTAGACGATCAGCAATTTTGACTAACAGAACTCTGATGTCTTTTGATGTTGCTAAAATTAATTTTCTGAAATTCTCAACTTTAGAATTAGCGCCAGCTGAATTTTCAAACGCTGAAATTTTCGTTACACCATCAACTAAATCAGCAACCTCATCACCAAATTCTTTTTTGATAGTTTCATAAGTTGCAAAAGTATCTTCAATGGTATCATGTAATAGACCTGTTGTAATTGTAGCGCTATCTAATTTTAATTCAGTTAAAATATTTGCGACCTCAATTGGGTGAACAGAATAAGGATCACCCGAAGCTCTTTTTTGACTCTCATGTGCCTTAACAGCAAAATTATATGCTTTATCCAATTTTTCAGGATTTAGAAATTTATTATAATTCTTAACTTTATTTATAAGTTCATTTGAATTAAGCATAATTAATATTATACCACTAAATCAAATTTGTTTAATAGATCTAATGTCTCTATCAGGAAGCAGAGAAATCAAGGTTTTAACATCAATTTGTTTATCAGGATGCATCCAATTCTTTTGAATCTCAAATAATGGAAATAATACAAAGTTTCTTTTATGCATCATTTTGTGAGGTAAGTTAATTTTAGAATTTTTTTTTGATACCACATTATTAAAATCGATTATATCTAAATCACATGTACGAGGAGCATATTTTTTTGCTTTTTTTCTACCTAATTGATTTTCAATAATTTTACATATTTTTAATAGTTCTTGAGGACTGTAAAAGCATTTCATTTTTAAAACTATATTTAAGAACTTAGGTTTTCTTGGATCAGGCCAAGAAGGAGTTTCATAATAACTAGATACCGAGAGAAAATCTAAGTTATGGTCTGCTAATAAAAATTTTGCTTTTTCTATATTTCTTTTTCTTAGACCTAAATTTGAACCTATTCCTAAAAAAACAATTTTAGCTTGATTTCCTAATATATCTTGCCTTTTCACGGTTCCAATCTCTACTTTTTTTTGTTGCTCTTTTATCATATTGCTTTTTTCCTTTAGCAACAGCTAATTCTATTTTGGCCTTTCCTTTTTTAAAATACATTTTTGTTGGAACTAATGTGAAACCATCTCTTTGCATTTTACCTATTAATTTATTTATTTCTTTTTTATTAAGAAGTAATTTTCTATCATCCGTTGGATTATGATTAGAATAACTGGCTTGCTTGTATGGAGATATGTGTGAATTAATTAAAACAATTTCACCCCCTTTTTCAACAGCATAAGACTCAGCAATATTCACTTTACCATCTCTTACTGATTTAATCTCAGATCCCTTTAAAACTATTCCAGCTTCAAAAAGATCTTCAAAAAAATAGTTAAAACTAGCTTTTCTGTTTAAACAAATGATTTTCAAACCAGCATTGGTTTTTTTGTTCATTAAATTAACTTAGCAGACTGAAGAGCTTTTTTTACAATTTCTTTTGTTGTCTCTGTTACTTTTACAAGTGGTAGTCTTACATTGTCATCACAAAGTCCTAAAAGTTTTGCAGCATATTTTACAGGACTAGGATTGCTCTCAACAAACATTGAGTAATGAACTGGTTGTAAAATTTTATCTAATCTTTCTGCTTCTTTTATTTCATTATCAGTATCTGATTTTGAAAATCTCTGAAAATCAGAACAAAGTTTAGGCGCAATATTTGCTGTTACGCTAATAGTGCCTACTCCACCACGTTTATTAAATTCAAAAGCATTGTCATCATTGCCTGTTAATTGAATAAATTCTTCCCCCATTTTTTCAAGTGTCTGATTAACTCTATCTAAATCACCTGTTGCATCTTTAACACCTACTATATTTTTTAATTCATACAGTCTAGCCATTGTGTCCACTGACATATCAATTACAGATCTGCCAGGAATATTGTAAATTATAATTGGAATGCCACACTTGTCATTTATTGCTTTATAATGTTGATACAAGCCTTCTTGGGTTGGTTTGTTGTAATAAGGTGTAACTATCAAAGCACCGTTAGCACCTGCTTTTTCTGCATGTGTGGTTAAAGAAATCGCCTCCTCTGTTGAGTTGGAACCTGTACCAGCAATAACTGGAATTTTTCCTTTACTTTCTTTTATGCATAAATCTATTACTCTTTGATGCTCATCATGACTTAACGTAGGAGATTCACCTGTTGTACCAGCTGGAACAAGACCATTAGTGCCATTATCAATGTGGAAATGGATTAATTTTATATATGCTTCCTCATCTAGACCATTATTTTTAAATGGTGTAATTAAAGCAACATTTGATCCTTTAAACATAAATACTTATAACATAGTTTAAAGATTCATATACTAAAAGATTATGCTCAAAAAAATATTATTTTTAGGTTTCGCTGCATCAATATTAATATTTTCAAATAATCTATTTGCCGAAATTAATTCAGTTGTACCCTTAAAGAAACCTGTTTTGAGTAAAGAAGAAATTCAAAAAAAAATATCTATAAATATTCTTAAACCCCTAAAGAAACCCTCAAAAACCAAAGAAATTAAAATCGAAGAAGTAATTGTTAAAAAAGAGTTGGTTTTAAAAGAAAAAAAATTAAGTTTTAAAATACCAAAGAAAAAACCAACAATTGCTGGCGCTAGCACAGCTAAGAATGTAAAGATTTCAAGATATTATAGTAAAAAAGACTTCGGATTAGCTAAAAAAGCTATTTCAGAAATGCAGAAAAGTAAATGGACATCTGCAATCAAGATAGCAAAGAAAGCAAAAGACAACTCAATTTATAATTTTATACAATGGAGACATCTTTTAACGTCTGGTAACCAAGCATCCTTTTATGAATATCAAGTTTTTTTAAATAAGAATTCAGATTATCCTAGAATAAACAGAATTAGATATCTAGCTGAACACAAACTATCAACAGAAAGTGTTTCTCCTAAAAAAATAATAAATTGGTTTGGAGAAAAAGATCCATTAAGTGGTTATGGAAAAATGATACTTGGAGAGAGTTACATTTTGATTGGAGACAAAAGCAAGGGCGCAAAACTGATTAAAGAAGGTTGGATAACAGCAGATTTATCTAAAAACGAATTAAAATATTTTAGAAAAAAGTTTAAAAAATATTTAAACGCAGATGACTATATTAAACGAGCTGATTATTTAGCTTGGAACGGTGATCGTTGGGATTTACAAAGATTAATAAGATATCTGCCAAAAGATTACGAACTTTTATATAATGCAAGACATCTTTTAATGAGTAAAGGTTATGGGGTTGACCAAGCCATAGCAAATGTTCCTCAAAAATTTAAGAATGATGCTGGGTTAAACTATGATCGATTGAAATGGAGAAGAAAAAAAGGACGTATAGATTCTTCAACAGAAATCTTATTGAAAATAAGAAATGATAAAGAGTATTTAGTTAGACCTGATAAATGGTGGAAAGAAAGAGAAATTATCTCAAGAGCATTGCTTTATAAAAAGAAATATGAAATTTCATATAAAATTTCAAGCAATCATGGAATGACTGAAGGATCTGAATATGCAGCAGCTGAATGGATGAGTGGATGGATAGCTTTAAGTTTTTTAAATGATCCAATAACTGCTAAAGATCATTTTAAAAATTTTTACGAAAATGTTAGTTATCCAATAAGTTTGTCTAGAGGTGCCTATTGGCTTGGAAGAGCATATGAGAAAATAGGCGAAAGAGAGCAATCAAATAATTGGTACAGAGAAGCCACAAAATATCTTACTACTTACTATGGTCAGCTAGCTTTTTTAAAAATAAATCCAAATGGAAAATTTGAGTTAGAAAAAGATATGTTAATTGATACAAAATATAGAATTCAATTTTTTAATAAAGAGCTTGTAAAAATTTCTTATCTTCTAGATGAATTAAAGAAAGATAAATATACAAAACATATTTTAAGACATTTAGCTAATGACAATATAGCAAAAGGTAGTGAGGTTTTGGCTGCAGAATTAGCTACAAGTATTAATAGATATGACTTTGCTATTCAGGTTTCAAAAATTGCGTCTTATCAAAAAAGATTTCATAATAAATACAATTATCCAATAATTAGCACTCCTAAATATATTAATAAAAGAAAAATTCCAGAAAGTGCTTTGATCTTATCTATAATTAGACAGGAAAGTGAATTTGATTTAGAAGCTAATAGTCATGCTGGTGCAAAAGGATTAATGCAATTGATGCCCTACACAGCAAAATTAGTTTCAAAACAAGCCAAACTTCCTTATTCAAAATCAAGATTAACCACTGATCCAGAATATAATATTAATTTAGGCTCACATTATATTGCAGGTTTAATTCTACAATACGATGGTGCCTACCCTTTTGCAGTCGCTGCTTATAATGCTGGACCCAACAGAGTTAAATATTGGAAAAAAATAAACAAAGATCCTCAAAAAAAACAAGTTGATTATGTTGATTGGGTTGAATTAATTAAATTTAGAGAAACAAGAAATTACGTACAGCGTGTAATGGAAAATTATAATGTCTATAGATATGTTTTGGAACAACGACCTGTACCTATGAAAAACTTTTTTAAAGATCAGCCTCTATTTTAGTGGCGGAAGAGGAGGGATTCGAACCCTCGGTACAAGTTTCCTCGCACGGTCATTTAGCAAACGACTGGTTTCAGCCTCTCACCCACTCTTCCGTATGACATTGTGTATTAAGCGATTGTATTGAAAATTCAATATATATAAAGTAATTATTCAATTATTATGAGAAATAAGTACTCAGTATTTTCGTTAATCAAAAATGCTTTTTCATATCATGAAAATTGGCAAAGAGCGTGGAAAGATCCTGCTCCTAAAAAAGAGTACGATGCAGTTATTGTTGGTGGTGGTGGCCATGGATTAGCAACAGCCTACTATTTGGCAAAAAAACACAATATGAATAATATTGCTGTAGTCGAGAAAGGTTGGATTGGTGGAGGAAATACTGGACGGAATACTACAATTATTAGATCAAATTATTTATGGGACGCCAGTGCAGGATTATACGATCATGCATTAAAAATTTGGGAAGGTTTATCTCAAGAACTAAACTATAATGTAATGTTTAGTCAAAGAGGTGTAATGAACCTCGCACATAATTTACAAGATGTTAGAGATTTAAAAAGACGAACACATGCTAATAGACTAAATGGAATTGACGCAGTCTACTTGAGCACAGAAGAAGTTAAAAAATTTTGTCCAATTATAAATACATCACCAGATATTAGATACCCTGTTTTAGGAGGAACTTTACAACGTAGAGCTGGTACAGCAAGACACGATGCAGTTGCTTGGGGATATGCTAGAGGAGCTGATGCAATGGGTGTTGATATTATTCAAAATTGTGAAGTTAAAGGAATAAAAAGAAATGGAGATAGTGTTGAAGGAATAGAAACAACAAAAGGATTTATAAAAACTAAGAAAGTTGGTGTAGTTGCAGCTGGTCATTCTAGTGTAATAGCTGATATGGCTGGTCTGAGACTTCCACTTGAAAGTAAACCTTTACAAGCTTTAGTTTCTGAACCTGTAAAACCAATTATTGATACTGTTGTAATGTCTAACGCAGTGCATGCTTATGTCAGTCAATCTGACAAAGGAGAATTGGTCATTGGTGCTGGTACAGATGATTATATTTCTTATACTCAAAAAGGTAGTCATCAAATAGTTGAAGGAACATTAAACGCTATATTAGAATTATATCCAATTTTCAGTAGAATGAGAATGTTAAGACAATGGGGAGGAATAGTAGATATTTGTCCTGACGCTAGTCCAATTTTAAGTAAAACTTCAATTAAAGGATTATACTTTAATTGTGGATGGGGTACTGGAGGATTTAAAGCAACTCCTGGATCTGGAGATTTGTTTGCACATACTATCGCAAATGATGAACCTCACAAACTTAATGCTGCATTTAATTTAAATAGATTTGTAAGCGGAGACCTTGTTGATGAACATGGGGCTGCAGCGGTTGCTCATTAATGTTTTTGATAAACTGTCCATACTGCGGAGAACGAGATCAGCAAGAATTTAAGGCTGGCGGTGAAGCTCATATCGAGAGACCTAAGCAACCAACAGAATTAAGTGATGATGAGTGGGCAGAATATTTATTTATGAGAAAAAATATTAAAGGTGTTCAATTTGAAAGATGGAACCATGCACATGGTTGTCGTAAATGGTTTAATATGGTTAGAGATACCTCTAACGACGAAATAAAAGCAATTTACAAAATGGGTGAAAAACCACCTGCTCAATAAAATGACTAAAAACTTAAGAGTGAAATCAAGCGAGTATATTGATGAAACTAATAGAATTTCTTTTAAATTTAATGGCAGAACTTATCATGGCTTTAAAGGTGATACATTAGCTTCAGCATTACTTGCAAATAATGTTCATCTAGTAGGAAGAAGTTTTAAATATCATAGACCAAGAGGAATTATGACGTCTGGTTCTGAAGAGCCAAATGCTATAGTTCAAGTAAATCCTGGTATAAACAGAACAGAACCTAATGTTAGGGCAACAGAAGTCGAGATTTACGAGGGTTTAGAGGCATCCAGTCAAAATTGTTGGCCAAGTGTAGAATTTGATATTGGTGGAATAAACAATTTTCTCTCCCCTTTTTTTCCAGCAGGTTTTTATTACAAAACATTTATGTGGCCTGCTAGTTTCTGGGAGAAATATGAATTTTTTATACGACACTCAGCCGGTTTAGGAAAATCACCAACATCAAGTGACCCTGACATTTATGACCACCGAAATATCCACTGTGATGTATTGGTTGTAGGTGCAGGTATATCTGGAATATTAGCAGCAAAAAATGCAGCTAAAAATAATTTTAAAACGTTATTAGTTGATGAAAAAAATGAACTTGGTGGCTCAACTATTTTTGAAAATAACGAATTTAACAAAATTGATAATAAAACTCCTTCTGAATGGTTAAAAAAAGAAATAAAGGAACTTAAAAATATTAAAAATCTTGAAATAAAAACTAGAACAAGTGTAGCTGCTTATCATCAATATAATTATCTTTTAGCTAGAGAAAATCTAACTGATCATTTAGAGGCAAAAGATAAAACAAATAAAATCAGACAAAGACTTCTGAAAATTAGAGCTAAGAAAGTTATTTTAGCTACAGGTGCATTAGAAAGACCTTTGATATTTAATAATAATGATAGACCAGGAATAATGCTTTCATCTGCTATTAAAAAATACTGTGAATTTTACGGAGTTGCTTGTGGTAGTAAAAATGTATTTTTTACTAATAATGATAGTGCTTACGAAAGTGCTTTGTCACTATATAACAAAGGTATAAATGTTGAGGCAATTATTGATATAAGAGAACAATCTGAAAGTAAAATTGTTAAAAAAGTAAAAGAAGCAGGTATTAAAGTTTACTGGTCACATACGATTGTTGATACAGCTGGATACAAAAGATTAAATAATATTTCAATCATGAAACTGTCTAATGATGGTACTTCGGTGACTGGAAGTAAAATTTCTATTTCATGTGATTGCTTGGGAGTTGCTGGTGGTTGGACACCTGCTGTACATTTATATACACAATCAGGTAGTAAACTAAAGTTTGATGAGGAAAAACAAATTTTCTTACCAAATCAGAATACATCCGAACAAATAAGTGTAGGATCTTGTGGTGGAGATTTTAAAATTGATGAAATCATTAAAAATTTAAATCAAAAGCTTAAAGATAATTTAAATATTAAAGAAACAGATTTAGATAATATTAAAGTTGAGATCGATCAGGAAAATTCAAAAAGAAATATTTGGTTACTTCCTTCTGATAAACCTTTAGGTAAAACGAAACCATTTGTAGATTATCAAAACGATGCAACAGCTAAAGATATCAAATTAGCATTAAGAGAAGGTTTTAGATCTATCGAACATGTTAAGAGATACACAACTACTGGAATGGGAACTGATCAAGGTAAACTAGGAAATATGCATGCGTTAGGTATAATTGCAGATACAGCAGGCGTTAAAATGGGAGAATTAGGGACCACTACTTTTAGACCTCCTTACACACCATTAACATTCGGAACTATTGTGGGTCGAAATGTAGGAAAGTTTTTTGATATTTTCAGAAGAACACCAATGAATGATTGGCATATTGATAATAAAGCTGAATTTGAAAATGTCGGTCAATGGAAGAGAGCTTGGTATTACCCTATTAATGGAGAGACAATGCATCAAGCGGTTCAAAGAGAAAGTAAAGCTGCTAGAGAAAGTGCTGGTATATTAGATGCCTCTACTCTTGGTAAAATTGATATTCAAGGAAGTGATGCTTCTGAATTTTTAAACAGAGTTTATACAAATGCTTGGTCAAAATTAGCTATAGGAAAATGTAGATATGGCCTAATGCTAAATGAAGATGGTATGGTTTATGATGATGGGGTTACTACTAGATTGGGTGAAAATCATTATATCATGACCACGACAACTGGTGGTGCTTCTAATGTTTTAGGTAAACTTGAGGATTATCTTCAAACAGAATGGCCTGAGCTTGATGTGTATTTAACTTCTGTAACAGATCATTATGCTACGGCGAGTTTATGTGGACCTAATAGTAAAAAAATTCTTAAAAAAATAATTCCCAATTTAGATTTATCGGATGAAAGCTTTCCTCACATGTCATTCAAAGAAGCGAAAATCGGCAATATTCAATGCAGAATAATGAGAATTAGTTTTACTGGAGAACACAGCTACGAAATAAATGTTCAAGCAAGCTATGGAAAAGATTTATGGGAAAAGTGTATGGAGGCAGGTAAAGAGTTTAACATTACACCTTATGGAACTGAAACAATGCACTTATTAAGAGCAGAAAAAGGTTTTATTATTGTTGGTCAAGATACTGACGGAACAATGACCCCTATCGATCTTCAAATGGATTGGATAGTAAGCAAGAAGAAATACGATTTCATAGGCAAAAGATCTCTTTATAGGTCTGATACAATGAGAGAAGATAGAAAGCAGTTAGTGGGTTTATTAACAGAAGATCCAAATGTAATTTTAGAGGAAGGAGCACAAATCGTTTCTGAGTTAAATCAAAGTCCAGTGGAAATGCTTGGACATGTAACTTCAAGTTATTTCAGTCCCAACCTAAACAAATCAATTGCACTTGCAGTAGTTAGAGGTGGAAAAGAGATGATGGGAAAAAAACTTTTTGTGCCGATGGAAAATAAAAATATTAATGTCACTGTTGCAAATCCAGTGTTTTACGATGAGAAAAATGAGAGATTAAATGCTTAATTATAATTCAGTTATTAAAAATGAAATTAATCAAGAAAGTGTTTCTGTGAAAGAAATCTCTCCAGTAATGAAAATTAATTTAAGAGGTAAAAAAAGAGAGTTTTTAACAAATGTTGGTAAAAATCTTAATATGATCCTACCCGCAGAGGCAAACACTTCAACAACTAGTGATAAATTAACAGCAATATGGCTTAGCCCGGATGAATGGATGATAGTTTCTAATGAGCTTGTAAGCAAGGACACTAACAAATACGAGCTACACGAAATGTTATTTAATAGTATTTCAAAAACAAATTTAGGTGCTGTTGCTGATGTAACAGATCAATTTGTTCAATTAGAATTTAAAGGCAAAAATATCTATGAAATTTTTTCAGCAGGATCTCCCTTTAATTTTAATGAATTTAAAGAAAAAAAAGGATCAACAACTCAGACAGTTTTAAATCATGTAGATGTGATTCTGCACCATAAAGATGAAAATATCGTAAATCTGTTTGTTAGAAGATCTTTTGCTGAACATCTTTGTTCTTGGATTGAAGACTGTGCTTCAAAATTATAAACTTATTTTTTTCTTCTATACTCCCATGGCATTTCAAATTTACCTTGCCAAATACCTAATTTTTCATTTTTAGCGTTAGTTTCATAAGATACGTATTTTTTTGAATATTTTCTATAAGCCACTGCATGACCATTTGAAACTAACCAAGAATTTAGATTTAAATTTTTTTCATAACATTCTCCAATAAATCTTTTGTATCTATCAACATCCAAAATTTTACAAGTTATTACTTTGTTATTTATTTTTTTTTGTAATTTTTGAGTTGAAATTTTTCCGCATGGATAATCTTTAGTAAAAGTAAAAAAAATTATTGTTAAAAATGGTTTTTTACACATTTGCTTGAATTCAGGTGCATCAATTCCATACAATCTTATTTTTTTTGAATTTATTTTTATTGTATCACCATCAATAATTTGAGCATTTCCAGAAATTTCATTAATCTCTTCAGACCTAACATCGTTAAATGTGAGAATAAAAAAAATCGCACAGATTATAATTAAAATTATCGCTTTCCTTTTTGTAAAAAACATATTTAAAAAATATTAAACATTAGCTAATTTATGTTTAATATAATATTTAACATAAAATAGTAATATCAACGATATCAACCATTGAAAGATAGCCCAAATATAAAAAAAGGTTTTAAAATCTGCATTTAGATACTTTGCAATGTAAAAGGATAAAACTGGTACTATAACATTTCTGGCAATATTATTAATCATGGCTTTTTCAGATTTTTTTAATGCCATAAAAAATCCATTTGATAAGAAAAATATTGGATAAGCAGGTAAAATAAATGCAGAAATTTTAAGGTACATTGTGCCATGCATAATTACATCTGGATTTGAAGAAAAGAATTTAGGAACAATGTCAGCACTTATAAATATAACTACACCAGCGATTAACATTATAAATACACCGTATTTTATTGAGGTAAAGTAGGATTTCTCCACTCTATCGTAATATTTTGCTCCAATATTTTGAGCTATAATGGATATTATTGCTGTATTAATTCCTAATATTGGTAACAAAACTACTTGCTCAATTCTTGTTGCTGATCCATACCCTCCTACAGCATATTCACCAAATAACCCAACATATGTAAAAACAACTGTTGCAGCAATAGAATAGCCTAATATGGCAATTGTAATTGGTATTGATTGAAAAAAAATATTTTTTAAGAAAAAAAATTTAGCTTTGAAATGGTCTAAAGTTATTTGTTTAATTCTTTGATTATTTATTATTTTTATCAGAATAACCAAAAAAGATACAAATTGAGCAATTAAAGTTGCTATCCCAATACCAGTTATTCCTAATGGTGGTATAAACAAAAAACCAAAAATAAAAATTGGATTTAAAATAATATTTAAGAAAAAAGAAAATATAAGTACATTTCTGTAAGTTTTAGTATCTCCTTCAGCATGTAAAAATGAATTTAATGCTACTACTAAAATAAATAATATCGTACCTAAAAAAATTACATTTATATACTCGAGTCCAAGAATTGTTACTTCTTGAGAGGAATTCATTAACAAGAATATCTTTTCTCCAAAAGCAAATCCTAAAATAGATACAACTACCGAGATTATAATCGAATAAATGATTACATTTCCAAAATAACTTAAAACATTTTTTTCGTTTTTTTCTCCAATACTGCTGCCAATCAATGATGTTCCCGCTACTGTAACACCAATGGATGTCGCAATAATCAGAAAATATATCGGAAAAGACTTGCTCAAAGCAGATAAGGCCTCTGGCGATATTTTTCCTGCATAAAAAGTATCTACGATTGTATAAAGTGTTTGGAATAAGGTTCCTACACTTGCTGGTACAGCAAGTTTTCTTACCAACAACGAAACTTCATCTTTTAATAAATTCATTACTTTAAGATTTGTTAATACTCTTTTTGGAAGATATGTCGTTTTCCAGCCTCTTTGGCAAGATTAATTTGTTTTTGCCTCATTCTAAATCTAGATTTTTGATTATCTGTCAGATTATCGTGACAATTTGGACACGAAACACCCTCTTCATATTTTTTTGATTTTTTATCCTTAAGAGATACAGGCTTCCTACAACCACTGCACATTGAGTAAGAACCAACTTTTAGACCGTGTTTTAAACTAATCCTGTTATCAAAAACAAAGCATTCACCTTTCCATAAACTTTTTTTCTTATTTGTTTTTTTAAGATAATTTAAAATTCCACCATTTAACTGATAAATGTTATTAAATCCTTTATTCTCCAAATATACAGATGCCTTTTCACAACGAATTCCACCAGTACAAAACATAGCTATAGGTTGATTTTTTTTTAATTTTTTTAGATATTTTGGAAATTCTCTAAAGTTATCAACATCAGGATTGATTGCTCCCTTAAATGTTCCAACATCGTACTCAAATGGTTTTCTTGCATCTATTAAAACAGTATCCTTTTCTTTAATCAGCTTATTCCATTTGATTGGATCTACATGGCTATCCTTTTTCTTTATTCTTTTGTTTAAAATTAAATTCATAGGAACAACTTCATTTTTAATTTTTACTTTAGGTTTATGAAACGGTTGGAATAAGCTTTTAGAAACATTGCTGCTGTTAAATTCTTTAAATTTAAGAGTTCTTTTTAAATTATTAATTGTGAATTTAATGTCTGCAGCTTTACCAGAGATAGTACCATTCACCCCTTCTTTAGAGATAATTATCGTACCTCTAATATTATTCTTTTTTAAAGTTTGTAATAAAACTTTTTGATTTTTTTTTAGATAAAAAATTTTAACAAATTTATAAAAGCCAACTACTTCAAACATTATAATTTTCTACAAACAGTCATTCCATCACCAAGAGGAATTATTAACTTTTCAACTCTTGTATCCTTTGAGATATGATTATTAAACTCTTTAATATTTTTGGTAAATTTATCATTATTGTTTTCATTCACAACTTCACCATACCATAAAACATTATCAATGATTATTAGACCATTTTTGTTTAATAATTGTAAAGAACGTTCATAATATTCAATATAATTCATTTTATCAGCATCGATAAAAACTAAATCAAACTTTTCATTTTTAATTTCATCTAAACTTTCTAAAGCAGGTTTAATTAATGTTTTTATTTTATGATTTTGGTTAGCTTTTTTAAAAAAATCTATTGCAACTTTATTAGTTTCTTCATTTTTATCTAAAGCAATTATTTTGCCGTCATCTGATAATGCCAAAGCCATAGATAACGTGCTTAATCCTGTAAAAGTACCTATCTCTAAAATTTTTTTGATATTTAAAATTTTTATAATTAAATGCAGAAATTGACTTTGTGAAATTGAGATTTGCATTCTTTTGATATCACCAAGAGAAGTGTTGTAATCAATTATTTCTTTTTGGACTGGATGTAAATTAAATCCATGACTTAAAATATACTCTTGGAGTTCTTTAGTTATATTTAGGTCTGAACCCATAAATTCTAAAGTTTTTTCTTTAAAATCTCATTAACTAATTGAGGATTTGCTTTTCCACCAGAAACTTTCATTACTTGACCTACAAAGAAACCAAATAATTTAACTTTACCTGATTTATATTCAGTAGCTTTGTCTCTGTTGTCATCAATGACCTTATCTATCAGTGCCTCAAGTGCTTTTGGATCGCTTTCTTGTTTTAAACCTTTTTCTTCAACAATTTTTTTAGGATCTTTGTCTCCTTCCATCATTTGTTCAAAAACTGTTTTTGCAATTTTTCCAGAGATTGTTCCATCTTTAATTAAATTGATTAATTTTGATAAATTGCCTGCGCTTATAGGACTTTCAGTTATTTCTAAATTTTTTTCATTTAACGCTGCAAATAATTCGCCAATTATCCAATTTGTTGCAAGTTTTACATCAGATTTCTTAATTACATTTTCAAAGTAATTAGATGTTTCAATATCAGAAACTAAAATATTAGCTTCGTAAGTAGATAACTTAAATTTTTCTATAAATCTTTTTTTCTTTTCGTCTGGTAGCTCTGGAATTTCTGATTTTAAATTCTCAATAAAATCATCTGAAATTTCTAATGGCAATAAGTCTGGATCTGGAAAATATCTATAATCATGAGCATCCTCTTTTGATCTCATTGATCTAGTTTCATTCTTTTTGGTATCAAAAAGTCTTGTTTCTTGATCAATCGTTTGACCATCCTCAATTAAATCAACTTGTCTATTAGCCTCGTATTCAATTGCCATCTGCATGAACTTTATTGAGTTAACATTTTTGATCTCACATCGGGTTCCAAACTCTTTTGCACCTTTTTTTCTAACAGATACATTTACATCTGCTCTCAAAGATCCTTCCTGCATGTTACCATCGCAGGTGCCTAAATATCTCATTATAGATCTTAATTTTTTAATATATGCATTTACTTCATCTGGTGACCTTAGGTCGGGTTTACTTACAATTTCCATTAAAGCCACACCTGATCTATTTAAATCAACAAAAGTATTTTTAGGATCTAAATCATGAATGCTTTTACCTGCATCTTGTTCCAAGTGTAA
This sequence comes from uncultured Pelagibacteraceae bacterium, assembly GCA_902593285.1. Lineage (GTDB taxonomy): Bacteria > Pseudomonadota > Alphaproteobacteria > Pelagibacterales > Pelagibacteraceae > Pelagibacter. The sequence goes on along the minus strand of CACJHW010000007.1, from coordinate 11,088 downwards.
TCTTTCTATACCTACCTCTTTTTGACCATCTGGCATATCAAGTATTACTTTACCCTCACCTACAATTGGATCTTTAAATTGTGAGATTTGATACCCCTGAGGTAAGTCAGCATAAAAATAATTTTTTCTATCAAAGACAGATCTCTTATTGATTTTAGCTTTTAAACCTATTCCTGTTTTAATAGCTTGTTTTACACAATACTCGTTTATTACCGGCAACATTCCTGGAAATGCTGCATCAACTAAACTTACTTGAGTATTTGGCTCAGCTCCAAATTTGGTCGCTGATGTTGAGAATAATTTTGACTCCGATGTAACTTGAGCATGAACTTCTAAACCAATGACAACTTCATATTGATTATCATGTCTGTTAATTAGATATTCAGATTTGTTCTTACTCACTTAATCCACCAATCAGTAATATTGTTTTTAAAATTAATTTTTTCTTCCATAGCATATGCAATATTTAAAATATTTTGTTCATCAAAAGCTTTACCAATTATCTGTAATCCTAATGGATATCCTTTGGTATCATGGCCTGCAGGTATAGAGATTCCAGGTAAACCTGCTAAATTTACAGGAACAGTAAAAATATCATTTAAATACATTGAAACCGGATCATTTGTTTTTTCACCAATTTTAAACGCAGAACTTGGAGTAGATGGGGTTAGAATTGCATCAACTTTTTTATAAGCATCATCAAAATCATTTTTAATAAGTTTTCTTACCTTTTGTGCTTTAAGATAATAAGCATCATAATATCCTGAAGATAAAACATAAGTGCCAATCATTATTCTTCTCTGAACCTCAGCACCAAATCCTTCAGATCTAGTTTTTTCATACATATCAATAAGATTTTCTCCTTCAGCTCTAAAACCGTATTTAACACCGTCGTATCTAGCCAAATTAGATGAAGCCTCTGCTGGTGCTACTATGTAATAAGTTGGTAGTGCATAATTTGTATGAGGTAGAGATATATCGATAATCTCAGCACCACAATCTTTTGCAAATTCAATACCTTTTTTCCATAGGTCTTCTATTTCTTTAGGCATGCCATCTACTCTATATTCTTTGGGTATTCCTATTTTTTTACCTTTAATATCTTTTGTTAATTCTTTGCTGTACTCGTTTCTTTTGAAATCTATTGAAGTAGAATCTTTTTCATCATAAGAGCTAATAACTTCCTGTAACAATGCACAATCTTTAACATTTTGTGCCATTGGACCAGCTTGATCTAGGGATGATGCAAATGCTACAATTCCGTATCTAGAGCAACTACCATAAGTAGGTTTTAATCCGACAGTTCCAGTAAATGAAGCGGGCTGTCTTATAGATCCACCTGTATCTGTTCCAATAGTTATTGGTGTTAATTGAGCTGCTACAGCAGAAGACGATCCACCAGAGGATCCTCCTGGAACTAAATTTTTATCAATTGGGTTTTGTACATTACCAAAAAAACTAGTTTCATTAGATGAACCCATTGCAAATTCATCACAATTTAATTTTCCCATTAGGATAGCTCCTTCATTCCAAATGTTTTGTGTGACTGTTGACTCGTATGTTGGAACAAAGTTATTTAAAATCTTACTACCTGCCGTAGTTCTTAAATCTCTTGTGCAAAATAAATCTTTTACAGCCATTGGAATGCCAGGTAATTTCAGATCAAGATTAGGTTTTTCGTCAAATTTTTTTGCCTTATTTAAAGCATTTGCATAGTCTTCAGTTATATATGCATTTAATTCTTTTGATTTTTCTGATCTTTCAACAAATGCTTTAGTAACTTCACTTGAGGAAAGTTTTTTACCTTTTATATTTTTTACTAACTCAGATAATGATTGTTTAGTTATATCTGACATTATTCAATTACCTTTGGTACTACAAAATAATCTTCATTTTCCTTAGGAGAATTTTTTATTACTTGATCTCTTAAGTTTTTACTTTTTACTTCATCTGACCTTAGTTTTAGAGTTGTTTCAGCAACAGAAGTCAATGGTTCAACATTGTCAGTTTTTAATTCGTTAAGTTTTTCAATAAAATCAAAAATTGAATTTAAATCTCCTGCGAGTTTCTCTGCTTTTTTCTCATCTACAGAAATTCTTGATAGTTTAGATATGTGCTTTATTGTTTTAAGATCGATGCTCATATGGTATTTAAATATGTCGCAAACTATCACTTAAGTATAAAATATACAATATGATCACTATTGAAGAATTCAAAAAAAAACAGTCTGAAACCTCTAGATTGATTGGTTTAGATCTTGGTTCAAAAAGAATCGGTGTATCAATTTGTGATGAAAAACAGTCAATAGCCACACCCTTTAAAACGATCAATAAAACCAATAATGATTATCTAATCAAAGAATTAAAAAAAATAATAGAGGAAAACAATATTAAAGGAATTATAATTGGATATCCAATTAACATGGATGGTTCATTAGGTCCTTCTGCTCAATCAGTAAGTTATGTATCTAAAAATATAGACCAAAATGTTGATGTAGATGTTTGCCTATGGGATGAAAGACTTTCAACTGTTGGTGCATTTAATCTATCCAGACAGCTTGATGTTAATGTTTCTAAGCGTGAAAAAAACATAGATCAAAATGCAGCTGCATTTATTCTTCAGGGAGCTATAGATTATTTAAATAATTAATCCTTGCCATTTAGGGGCTTTATAGCTATAGAGTTAATTTTAATGGCAATTAAAACCGATAAAGCTATTAAAATCTCACAAAAACATCTGTTAGGTATTCAAGATTTATCAGTTAGCGATATTAATTATATATTGGATGAGTCAGAAGCTTTTATAAAATTAAATCAGAGTAAAAATAAAAAAATTGATGTGTTAAGAGGTAAAACTCAAATAAACTTATTTTTTGAGCCATCAACTAGAACTCAAAGCTCCTTTGAACTTGCTGGAAAAAGACTTGGTGCGGATGTTATGTCGATGAATATGGGAAACTCAGCAATTAAGAAAGGCGAAACTTTGATTGATACTGCAATGACCTTAAATGCGATGCATCCTGATATAATTGTGATCAGACATCAAGACTCAGGTGCTTGTAATTTATTATCTCAAAAAGTTAATTGTGTTGTGTTAAATGCTGGTGATGGTAGACGTGAGCACCCTACCCAAGCATTATTAGATGCGTTAACAATTAGAAATCGAAAAAAAAAAATTCAAGGATTAAAAATAGCTATATGTGGAGACATACTTCATTCAAGAGTCGCTAGATCAAATATTTATCTTCTCACAATGTTAGGAGCAGAAGTTAATATAGTTGCACCATCAAATCTTATGCCAAAAGAAATTGAAAAGTTTGGTGTAAACACTTTTACTGATATGAAAAAGGGTCTCAAAGATTGTGATATTGTAATGATGCTTAGATTACAAAATGAAAGAATGACTAGTTCATATCTTTCATCAAATAGAGAATACTATGAATATTATGGATTAACGCCAGATAAACTTGATCATGCAAAATCAGATGCATTAATAATGCATCCTGGTCCAATGAATAGAGGAATTGAGATTGATACAAGATTAGCAGACGACATAAACAAAAGTGTAATTAAGGAACAAGTTGAATTAGGTGTTGCTGTAAGAATGGCATGTTTAAAAATATTTTGTGAATAAATGAAAAAACAATACTTTATAAATGCAAATATTATAGATCCTCATAACTCTATAAACGAAAATGGTGGATTAATAATTGGAGAAGATGGAAAGATAGAGGCTATAGGAAAAAAGGTAAATACAAATAATTTACCGACTAGAGAAAAGCCTACCGACTTAAAAGGTAAATATATATTTCCTGGTATAGTAGATATGAGAGTTTTTGTAGGCGAGCCAGGATATGAATATAAAGAAAATTTTAGAACTTTAAGTAATGCAGCATTATCTGGTGGAGTTACCTCAGTTGTAACGATGCCTAATACAGATCCAATTATAGACAATGTATCAATTGTAGATTTTTTAAAAAGAAGAGGACGTGATAAGTCTAAAATAAATATTTTTCCTTGCGCTTCATTAACTCAAAACACTGATGGCACCAATATGACTGAATTTGGGTTGCTAGCTAAAAAAGGAATTATTGCATTTACTGATGGAGTGAAAACAATTCAAAATACTAGACTTATGTCTAGAATTATGAATTCAGCTAAAGATTTGGGATGTCTGATAATGCAGCATGCTGAAGATTACGATTTAGCTAAAAATGGAATGATTAATTCTGGTATTATCGCAACAAAACTAGGCTTATCAAGCATACCAGATATTGCTGAAAGAATTATAATAGAAAGAGATCTTACTCTTTTGGAAAAAACTAAATGTCGATATCATATATCTCAACTATCAGCAGGGAAATCTGTAGATATAATTAAGGAACGTAAACAGAATGTTAAATTTACTTGCGGTGTATCAATAAATAATCTCTCATTAAATGAAAATGATATTGGAGATTTTAGAACATTTTTAAAATTATCACCTCCGTTAAGAAGAGAAGAAGATCGAGAAGCTTTGGTTCAAGGATTAAAAGATAAAACTATTGATGTAATTGTTTCTGACCATAAACCTGAAGATGAAGAGTCTAAAAGATTAACTTTTGCACAAGCTGCAACAGGTGCATCTGGTATTGAAACATTGCTATCTTTAAGTTTAGAATTATTTCATAATGGATCTATAAAACTTGAAACTATAATTCAAGCTTTAACCTCAAACCCAGCAAAAATATTAAATATAAATAAAGGAAACCTGTCTATTGGTAATGATGCGGATTTTTGTATAGTAGATATCAATAAACCATGGATTGTAAAAAAAGAAAATTTAATCTCTAAATCTAAAAATACTTCAATTGAAGATAAGAAACTTCAAGGAAAAGTAACCAATACATTTGTAAAAGGTATAGAATTATTTAAAATATAAAAATGGAACTTTTTATAATAGGTATAATCTCATACCTAATGGGATCAATTCCCTTTGGATTAATTTTAACTAAAATATTTTTAAAAAAAGATATTAGAGAGATAGGCTCTGGTAATATTGGTGCAACAAATGCTTTAAGAACTGGTAATAAACTAATTGGTTATTCGACACTAATACTTGATGTATTAAAAGCAGTAATACCTGTTTTATACATAAAAATTAATTTCCCTGATGCAGTATATATATCAGCTTTGTGCGCTTTTATAGGTCATGTGTTTCCTGTTTGGTTAAAATTTAAAGGTGGCAAAGGTGTAGCTACATATGTTGGGATACTTTTTTCATTAAATATTTTTTTTGGTTTAGTATTTGGTATTTGTTGGTTAATAATTTTTTTTATTTCTAAATATTCATCTTTAGCTTCCTTGATAGGATCACTTTCTATACCTGTTTATATTTTAATTTTGGAAGGTTTAGAAAATGTATTTTTTTACGTAATAATGTTTATTTTAATATTTTTTACCCACAGAGAAAATATTAAACGCTTGAAAAATAAAGAAGAAACTAAGACAAAAATTTATTAATTTGACTATCAAACTCTTTTGAGTAGTTTGTTATTTTATGAATCTAGTCATAGTTGAAAGCCCTGCTAAAGCGAAAACAATTAATAAATATTTAGGTGATAACTATACCGTTTTAGCTAGCTATGGTCATATTAGAGATCTTCCTTCAAAAAATGGATCTGTTGATCCTGATCAAAATTTTAAAATGCAATGGGAAGTTGATAGCTTTTCAAAAAAATATTTAAAAGAAATTACTGAAGCTGCGAAAGATTCTTCAAAAATAATTCTTGCTACTGACCCAGATCGTGAGGGTGAAGCAATAGCATGGCATGTAAAAGAATATTTAGATGAAAAAAAACTTTTAAAGGATAAAGAAATTGAACGTGTGGTATTTAATGAAATAACAAAAAAAGCTGTCACACATGGTATTGAAAATCCAAGACAAATAGAGCCCTTATTAGTTGATGCATACATGGCAAGAAGAGCATTAGATTATTTGGTGGGATTTAATATATCACCAATACTTTGGACTAAATTACCTGGTTCAAAATCGGCAGGAAGAGTTCAATCTGTTGCACTAAAATTGATTACTGAAAGAGAGCATGAAATTGAATTATTCAAACCTGAAGAGTTTTGGACTTTAAGTATTAATTTTCAAGATAAAAACAAAAACAAAATTACAGCAAGTATTTCTCAACTCGATGGAGAAAAAATTGAAAAATTCTCATTTAAAAATAAAGAGGACATTGAAAAAGCAATTTCTAATATTAAGACTAAAAAATTTAACATAAGTGATATTTCCTCAAAAGTTGTTAGCAGAAATCCCTCAGGACCATTTACTACTTCAACACTTCAACAAGTTGCTTCTAGTAGATTGGGTTTTGGAGCATCAAGAACAATGCAAATAGCACAAAAACTTTATCAAGGAATAGAAATTGAGGGAGAAACAGTTGGGTTAATTACTTATATGAGAACGGATGGAACTAATTTATCAGCTGATGCTGTCACTGATTTTAGAAATTTTATTAAAAAAGAATATGGTAACGAATACTTGCCAGAAAACCCAAATAATTACTCAGGAAAAAAAGCAAAAAACGCTCAGGAAGCTCATGAAGCAATAAGACCAACTGATATTAATAGAAATCCAGACTCTATTAAAAAGTATTTAAGTTCTGACCAGCAAAAATTATATTCTTTAATTTGGTCTAGAGCTCTATCGTCTCAAATGGAAACAGCAAAATTTGATAGAAATACAATAACAATTGAGTCTGAAGACGGTAAAACTATATGTAAATCAAGCGGATCGGTTTTGAAATTTGATGGATTTTTAAAAGTTTATTCAAATCAGAGCAAAGATGATGATGAGCAAATTTTACCTGAGATGTCAAAAGGACTAATTAATATAGAAGCTCTTATTGATGAACAACATTTTACCCAACCTCCCCCACGTTACTCTGAGGCGAGTTTGGTTAAAAAATTAGAAGAGTTAGGAATTGGAAGACCTTCAACTTATGCAAGTATAATTTCAACAATAGCAAATAGAGGTTATGCAGAAATAGTTAATAAAAGATTTTTTCCAACTGACAGAGGTAAATTAATTTCTGCGTTTTTAGAAAAATTATTTTCAAAGTATGTGGATTATAACTTTACAGCTGGACTAGAGGATCAGCTAGATGAAATAACTTCCGGAAAAGAAAGTTGGTTAAAAGTTTTAGAGATTTTTTGGAAAGACTTTAATAGCAATGTTTCAGAAGTAAAAGAGAAGAGGACTAGAGAAGTTTTAGATCTTTTAAATGAAAGTTTGGGAGCCTTGATATTTGACACTGATAAAGAAGGAAAGATAGTTAGGAAATGTCAGTTATGCGATACTGGTTCATTGAGTTTAAAAAATAGTTTTAGAGGAGGTGCCTTTATTGGATGTTCAAACTATCCCGAATGTAAATTTACAAGACCACTATCAAAAGCTAAAGCGGCTGCTCAGTCACAACTAGCGGAACCAAAATTTCTTGGAAAACACGAAAATGGAAATGATATTTTTCTAAAAAATGGAAGATTTGGTCCTTATCTTCAGTATGAGAAACTTCTTGAGGAGAATATTGAAAAAGAAAAACCTAAAAAAAGAAAAAAAACCAAGAAAAAGAACCCTGAAGCAAATGAACTATTAAAAAATGTATCTATACCAAAAGGAATTGAATTAGAAAGTATTGATATAAATAAAGCAAAATTTTTGTGCTCACTTCCTAAATCATTGGGTGTCAATCCAGAAAATCAAAAAGAAATCACCTTAAACACAGGTAGATTTGGACCATATTTAAAATGTGAAAATAAATCAGCTAGATTAGAAAATGTAGAAGAAATTTTTTCTATAGGTTTAAATAGAGCTATTGCATTAATAGCTGAGGCAAAACCTGGACGAATGTCCTCATCAATTATAAAAGATTTAGGAGAACATCCTGAGGATAAAAAGCCAGTCCGAATCATGAAAGGTCAGTATGGACCATACATTAAATATAAATCGCTAAATGCAACAATACCAGAGGAAAAAGACCCAGCAGAGCTGACTATGGAAGAGGCTCTTATACTAATTGAGAAAAGAAGAGAATACGATAAAAATAAAAAAACAAAAAAAAAGAAAAAATGAAAATAATTAAAATCATAATTTCAGTTCTACTCATTTCTTTATTTAGTTTTACATTTTCATTAGCTGAGGATTGTTCAAAATATGACAAATTAAGTAAAGAATACGCGAAATGTACGTCTGATAAATTAAAAAAAGAAACCTCTCAAAAAGCAGAGGAAATAAAATCCAAAACAGCAAAAAAGATAGAAGAAGGTAAAAAAAAATTAAAGAACTTCAATTTAAAAGATAAACTGAAAAAATTTAAAAATAGTAAATCACATAAGGAGTTTTCTGAAAAATAAAATGAATTTTGAAAATAAAATTAAAGAATTAAAAATTGACCTTCCGGAAGCAAAACCACCTGTTGGTTCTTATGTTGCAACAAAAACTGTCGGTAATTTACTTTATATTTCAGGGCAGATTTCTATTTCGGAAAATGGTGATTTAATAAAAGGAAAAATTGGAAAAGATTTATCTGTCGATGATGGTTACAAAGCAGCCGAAAGATGTGGTTTAAGTATTATATCTCAGGCAAAAGTAGCTTGTAATGGAGATCTTTCTAAAATTAAATCTTGTGTAAAGTTAACAGGTTTTGTCAATTCAACTGATAACTTTACAGATCAACCAAAAGTAATTAATGGAGCCTCTGATTTAATTGCTTCTGTTTTTGGTGAAGCAGGAATGCACACTAGAGCAGCAGTAAGTACAAATAGCTTGCCACTTGGTGTGTCTGTTGAAGTTGATGCAATTTTTGAGTTAAATTAGATTATCTTCCAATACCAAAATATTTAAAACCTAGTTTTTTAATTTTATTTGGTGAATAAATATTTCTCATATCATAAATAATAAGTTTTTTATTTTTTGAAAATTTTTTGAAATTAATTGATTTAAAATCATTCCATTCTGTATGTATAATTGCAATATCTGATCCTTTGATAGATTCTTGTATTGAATTAGAAAATTCAACATTTTTTAGTTTTTTAAATTCTTTTTTTGATCCTGTAGGATCATAATATTTAATTTTTGCACCTTTTTTGGATAAAAATGGAATTAATTTTAGGCTAGACGAGTCTCTCATATCGTCAGTATTTGCTTTAAAAGTTACACCTAAAAAGGATACAACTTTATTTTTAATTTTATTATTTAAAATTAAACTAACTCTTTTGGATAATAAATCAGATCTTAAATCATTAGATCTGATAACGCTTTTTACCACTGATAAATTAGTTTTGAATTTATCAGCAGTTGAAACTAAAGCTTTAGTGTCTTTTGGAAAACATGATCCACCGTAAGCAGGCCCTGCTCTTAAAAATCTGCTACCAATTCGTTTATCTAGCCCAATTCCTATTGATATATCCTCAACATCTATACCAGTTTTTTCACATAAATTTGATATTTCATTTATAAAGGTAATCTTTGTTGCTAAAAAAGCATTTGAAGCATATTTAATTAATTCGGCTGCTCTTCTTTTTGTAGTAAGAAATTTTGCACCTTTTGATATTAGTGGTGAATATAAACTTTTTAATATTCTCTGGGATTTACTATCATTTGATCCAACTACAACTCTATCTGGATAGATAAAATCTCTAATAGCCTCACCTTCTCTCAAAAATTCAGGGTTAGATACTACTGAAAAAAATTTTTTATTTACTTTTTTAGATATAATTTTTTCAATCTCATCACCCGTTGTCACGGGCACAGTCGATTTATTGATTATAATTTTAAATTTTTTAATAGATTTAGATATTTCTTTTGCAGCAGCATATACTTGGCTTAAATCAGCACTATTACTATTTTTTTTAGTTGGTGTTCCTACACATATAAAAACAATATCTGATTTTTTTACCGACTCTTTTAGGTTTGTAGAAAAATTCAGTCTTTTATTTTTATAATTTTTTAAAACTAACTCTTCTAAACCAGGTTCGTAAATAGGAACAATACCCTTTTTTAAATTGTTAATTTTTTTTAAATCTTTATCAACACATATAACATCATTACCTAAATCAGAAAAACAAACACCACTAACTAAACCAACATAGCCTGTGCCAATCATGCATAATTTCATATTTCCCCTATTTCTTTCGAGGAGTTGATATAGCCACTCATTGTTCCACAATCAAGATACTTACCCTCAAAATTATGAGCTATGAATTTTTCTTTATCATTAATTAATAGCTGTATTGCATCAGTGATATGTATCTCTTTACCTTTACCAGGTTTAAGAGATTTTATTTTTTTAAAAATTTTACGCGGTAATATATATCTTCCAATAACAGCATTGTTAGATGGTGCTGTTTTTACTGATGGTTTTTCAACTACACCATCTATAACATAATTTCTTTTATTTAATTTTTTATTAATTTTATATACTCCCCATCTTGAGACATTATTTTTTTTTACTTTCATAGATGCCATAACTGAAGCTTGATATTTTTTATGAACCTTGATCATTGACTTAGAACAATTTTTTCTAATTATTAAATCATCTGGTAACAACATTAAAAAATATTTATTTTTAATATATTTTTGTGTCTTAAGGACAGCATCACCTGTGCCCTTTGGAATATTTTGAAAAACAAACTTAATTTTATTCTTATATTTAAGTATTTTTTTATATTCATTAATTATTCTAGGATCTTTTTTTTTTTTAATAATATTTTTATAAAACTGATCACTATAAAAATATTTTTTAATCATTAATTTTTTAGTAGAGATAATAAACACGATCTCTTTAATACCTGCATCAATACATTCATCTATAATATATTCAATTCCAGGTCTTCCATTAATGGGTAAAAGCTCTTTAGCAAAAACACTTGTTAAAGGTAGTAACCGAGTTCCAAGTCCAGCTAAAGGAATAATTGCTTGTTTAATCATTTAAATGTTTTACTTATTAAATATTTTTATACAAATGAAAGTTTTATTAAACAATACGACATTATTTGAATCATTAAGGCCATTTAATGACCTGGGTTTTGTTCCTACTAT
>CACJHW010000006.1 GCA_902593285.1 uncultured Pelagibacteraceae bacterium | reverse complement strand
GGACAGGTTCTTAGGGTATGATCTCAGTCTGTTAAGACACCCCTTCTTATATTTTTTATATTATATTAATCGATATAGCTAGTGATTTAAAATTTATTTCTTAAATTATTTTTGACTCTTATGATTCATTATTTCAATCATGCATTGAGTTGCGTACTCTCTCCATTCAGATGAGTTTTTGTTTTTTAAGCTATTAAGATGGTTTCTGTTACTTTGAATGTCATCTTTATGTTTAATATAATCAGCCCCGTTTAGATTTTTCTCCATTTCGGATAAATTGGTTTCCATTGCCTTTATCCATTCGTTTCCAAGCTCAACACATTTTTGATCATCTTTTTCATCACAAATTTGTTTAAAAAAATTAAAGATAACGTCATCAGTATTAACTGAAGTATTCATTTATTATTGTTTACAGGTACCAATAGATTCTGGACCGCAAGTTTGACCATTAGTCCACGTTGCTCCGGTTAAATTAGCTCCATCAAAATTAGCATTGGTGATGTTAGAAGAAGTAAAGTTTGCTTCCATTAAATTAGAGTTTTGAAAATTTGCTTCGATTAAAGTTGCTCCCATAAAATCAACTCTAGTTAAGTTAGCACCAGTAAAATTAGTTTTTTCAAAATTTGCACCAATTGAAACAGACTCGTAAAGATTAGCTCTTACAAAAGTAGACTCTGGAAAAGTTCCAAACGATAGATTTGAAGTCATCATGATACTTTTATCAAAGTTCACTTGAATAAAACTTGCAAAAGATAGGTTTGAATTTGGAAGATAACTTCCCTGCAAATCTTGTGAGTCTGAAAATCTACAATTAGAATAATCAACACCTTCTGTTAAAGGATCATCGCATGCAGCATTTGAATTTGTAAAAAATAACAAACTAAATAAAGCAAGTAAGATAATTTTTTTCATATAAAAAGTTAACAAATAAAATATGTCAAAACAATGAATGATTTAAATTTTAATAAAAATTTTATATTCTTACTTTTTTACCAGTTTTTGCACTTTTAGTTATTGCTGCAAAAATTTTGAGAGAAATTAAACCATCATTACCATTCACTTTTGGTTTAGCTTTTTTAGTCACTACATCAGCAAAATGGTCAATTTGGTTTACTAATGTATTGTCATCTTTTTTGTTTTTATCTTCATTAACAAAGATTTTGTTCCACCAGCTTCGTTCTTTTTTATAGAACCAATATTTAAGATTAGGAAACTGTAAAGAACCTTTTGTGCCTCCAATCATATATGCAGATTGGTTTGTAATTGGGTATACAGGATTTTCTCCAGCAGTTAATTCATAACTCCATGGTGCAACAATTGTATCTGACAAATTTAGTGTACAAAGTGCTCCTGAATTAAAGATCAAGCTTATTGTAGCTGTATCTTCTACTTTAAATTTTCTGGTTATATTTGTTGTAAATGCTTGAACATATTTTATTGAACCCAATAAATAACAAATCATATCAATGTCATGAACTAAATTGATACCTAAAGGTCCACCACCTTTACTAACTCTCCACTTTTCTTTGTAATATGCTTTGTGTTTATACAGCCAACACAAAACGTTTGCAGAAACAATTTTACCTAATTTACCTTTATTAATAACGTCTTTTACTTTAGAAACTATTGAATTGTGTCTACGATGATATCCAATTAGCAATGGAGTTTTATTCTTGTAAGCGCTACTTATAATTTTTTTTGCAGATTGAATGTTGTCTGAAATAGGTTTTTCTAACAAAACAGGTATTTTATTTTTTAAAAAACTTAAAGTATGTTTTTCATGCAATTGATTAGGGGTAGCAACTATTACAGCATCAAATTTTTTTGAGTTTAAAAGCTCTGATACATTTGAATACAATGGAATTTTGTATTTTTTTGATAAATTTTTAGCATTATTACTAATATCTACTATTGAATGAAGATTTGCTTTCTTTGATTTTTGAATAGCTTTTATGTGTTGTAAACCCATTAATCCTGTTCCAACAATTGAAATATTAATTTTTTTACTCATAAACTAATTAATCTTGATTTTTGTAAAGCATGTATACCTTTTATTAGGTTTAATTAAAGTGCTTGGAAAATTTTTTTTATTAGGTGCATCAGGAAAATATTGTGTTTCTAAACAAATGCCTTGATAAGGAAATAATTTCTTTTTATAATTCAGATTTTGCGCTGAATAAAGTTGAACTCCAGGTAAATTTGAAAAAAAATCAACTTTAATATTAGAATTTTTATTTTTTAAAGTTCCAACATAATTTCTTATATTTTTTTTTACATCAAAGGTGTTATCGAAACCTTTAAATTTAGTATTAATCTTTTTGTTTCTAAAAAAAACTAATTTTTTACCGATGTTTTCAAAATTTGAAAAATCATAAATAGATTTTTTTACATTTTTAAATCTACCAGTTGGGATTAAATTTTTATTTATTTGAAGATATTTAGATGAGTTTAATTTTAGCTCATGATTATAAATCATATTTTTTTTATTTTTTTCTAAATTCCAATAACTATGATTAGTTAAATTAACATGAGTACTTTTATCAGATTTATATTCATATTTTATAATTAGAAATTTATTTCTTAATTGATAAGTACAATTGACAACAAGATTTCCTGGAAAGCCTTGATCGTTATTTACTGAATAAAGTTGATATACTATTTTATCTTTTTTTTGATTTAACTTTTTCCATGGAAGAATAGAAAAACCAATTTTACCACCATGAAGTATATTTTTCCCCTCATTTGCACTTAAATTAAATTTTTTATTACCTATCTTAAATTTTGAATTAGAAATTCTGCCAGCATATCGTCCACAAGTAGATCCAACACTTGGATGCTTGTACCGATAGTTTTCTTTTGATCCTAAATTCAAAATTAAATTTATTTTCTTTTTCTTGTGATAAACTTCAAATAGACTAGCACCGTAATTAAGAGTTTGAACTCTTATAAATTTATTTTGAATTGTAGAACTTTCAACTTTCACCTAGATCAAGTTATACCACCATCAACAATAAAGCTTTGTTTTGTACATCCAGATGATTGATCTGATGCTAAAAACATTACTAACTGAGCTACATCGTAAGGTTTTAACTGTCTTTTTAAAGCTTGGCTGTCCAAGATAAGCTTTTTATATTTTGGTGTTAACCAATGTTTTATTTGTCTCTCAGTAGCTATGGATCCAGGGACTACTGAGTTGGTTCTGATATTATATTTTCCATACTCTTGTGCAAAAGATCTAGTTAAACCTACAACAGCAGACTTAGCAGTTTCATAAACTACTTTATCTCCTTCTCCTAACATCCATGAGACTGAACTCAAATTTACGATAGACCCTGCTTTAATTTTTTTCATTCCTTTTATGACTGCCTTAGCAGCAAAGAAATAATGTTTTAAATTAACATCCATTCTGTTTTGCCAGTATTTTTCATCAACTTGATCTGTAGAATGTCTATCATCGTTCGCTGCATTATTGATTAAAGCATGTATAGGTCCTTTGGTAGAAATAATTTTTTTAATAATTTTTTCTAATTTATTAATATCTAATAAATTACATTCAATAAATGTTGGTAATCTAAATTTATTTTTTTTTATTTTATTTAATAATTTTTTTGTTTCTTTTAAATCAATATCAACAAAATAAACTTCACTTCCTTGCTCACAAAAATGCTCAACAATTGATGCCCCAATTCCTGATCCTCCACCAGTTATAAATATTCTTTTATTTTTTAAATCTGAATATTTTACTTTCATGCTATATTCTTTCCTCTGTTTGAGCGTCAAATAAAGATGCTTGTGTTAAATCAAAGTATAATTTTGTTTGTTTTCCCAGATCTATTTTAATTGTAGAAGGAAATTTAGCTAAAACTTCTTGATTTGCATAATCGAATGTCATTATTTGCTCATGACCTATGTACTCACTAAGATCTGCTCTTAAATTAATTTCAAAATCACTTTCATTAAATTTTTTAAAGAAAATATGTTCTGGTCTAATACCATAGTAAACTTCTTTATTATTTAAATTTGATTTATCTTTAAAATCATAATCTTTTATTGGAATTTCTAAATTTGACCCACTCACTGTAAATAATAAGTCTCCTGAATTTTCTTTTAAGATTCCCTTAATAAGATTCATTGATGGGGATCCAATAAAGTCTGCAACAAAAGTATTGCTTGGCTTATTATAAATCTTTTCAGGAGTATCATTTTGTTGAATTAATCCATGATTCATAATTGCAATGTTAGTACCCAAACTCATTGCCTCTGTTTGATCATGGGTCACATAAACAACTGTTGTTTTTAGCTGTTGATGAAGTTTTTTTATTTCTCTCCTCATTTCAACCCGTAGCTTTGCATCTAAGTTAGATAAGGGTTCGTCAAACAAAAATATTCTTGGCTCCCTCACTAAAGCTCTACCAATAGCAACACGTTGTCGTTGTCCTCCAGATAATTGAGAAGGTTTTCTTTCTAACAATTGATCTACCTGTAGAAATTTTGAGACTTTTTCTAACTGTTCTTGTATTTTTTCTTTTGATGTTTTTGCCTGTTTAAGACCAAAAATCATATTTTCTCTAACATTCATTGAAGGGTATAAAGCGTAAGATTGAAAAACCATCGCAATATTACGGTCTTTTGGTTCTACTTTGCTAACATTATAATCATCAATAAAAACATCGCCCTCATTAATTGTTTCTAATCCTGCAATAATATTTAATAAAGTTGATTTTCCGCATCCAGATGGTCCTAAAAGAACTAGGAAATTTCCTTCATCTATTTCTAAATTAATTTTTTTCAAAACCTCAGTCGATCCAAAGTTTTTTGATAGTTCTTCAATTTTTAACGTTTTCATTGTTATCCTTTCACTGCTCCTGAAGTTAATCCTCTAATAAAATATTTACCTGCCAATACATAAACTATAAGTGTTGGAATACCGGCTATGATAGCTGAAGCCATATCTACATTATATTCTTTCACACTTGTACTTGATAAAACCATATTATTTAAAGCAACTTGAATTGGTGCTGCCTCACCAAAAGAGAAAGTTGATCCAAATAAAAAATCATTCCATATTTGTGTAAATTGCCAAATTACAGTTACAACAATAATCGGTGCAGATATTGGTAGTAAAATTTTGAAAAATATTTTAAAGAAACCTGCTCCATCAATTCTTGCGGCTTTAACTAATTCTGTTGGAACAGAAATATAATAATTTCTAAAAAATAATGTGGTAAAAGGAATTCCGTAAACTGTATGAACCAAAACTAACCCAACAACAGAATTTGATATTCCTAACACTCCAAGAGTTCTAGCCATTGGTAACAATATTGCTTGAAAAGGTATAAAACATCCAAATAATAAAAAAAGGAAAACCCACTGATCTCCTTTAAATCTCCATTTAGTTAAAACATAACCTGTCATAGCTCCAATAAAAGTTGAAAAAAATACTGCTGGTACAACCATCTTGATTGAATTCCAAAAATATGGTCTTAAAAAAGTGTCACCAGCTCCATATCCTCGACCACCCCACGCTACAGCCCAAGATTCCAAATTTAATCCACTTGGCCAACTTAAAAGTGTTCCTTGACGGATCTCTTCCATTGTCTTTAACGAAGTAACAACCATTACGTAAAGTGGAAAAATAAAATAAGAAGCAAAAAGAATTAAAATAAAATACAAAAACCATCTCAAAAACATATTTGTATATTTAGATTTTTGTTCTAACTGCTGATAAGAAGAAGATTTTAAACTATCTTGCATTTTCTCTCCTTAATTCTGAATATAAATATGGGATAATCACAGCTGCTACAGCCATAAACATCATCATCGCACTCGCAGCAGATAAACCAACTTGGCTTTTATGAAATGCAGTTTGAGTCATGTATAAAGCGGGCATAGTTGTTGATATGCCTGGCCCACCTTGTGTCAGTGCTACGATAAGATCATAACTTTTTATAGATATATGAACTAAAATTACAAAGCTTGTAAAAAATACAGGTCTCATCATTGGAAGTAAAATCTTCCAGTAAACCGTAAATAAACTTGCACCATCTATTTTTGCTGCCTTAACGATTTCATCTTCTACTGACCTTAATCCAGCTAAAAATAGAGCCATCACAAACCCTGCAGATTGCCAAACACCTGCAATAACTATAGTATAAATGGCCATCTCCCTATCTACTAACCAATCAAAGGTGAAGTTCTCGAAACCCCAGTCTCTAAACATTTTTTGGATACCTAAAGTTGGATTTAATATCCATTTCCATGCGGTTCCTGTAACGATAAAAGATAGCGCCATTGGGTATAAGTAAATCGTTCTTAGCAAACCTTCTGCTCTAATTTTTTGGTCTAAAAAAATTGCAAGAATTATTCCTATAACAACACAGAAGATTAAAAATAGTGCTGTAAAAATAAGCAAATTATCTACTGCAATAAGCCATTTTCTTGATGCCCAAAGTTTCTCATATTGTCCAAATCCCCAAAGTTCATACTTCGGAAGAATTTTAGAATTGGTAAAAGATATATATAAAGTCCAAAGTACAAACCCATAAACAAACCAGCCAATCAAACCAACAGCTGGAGCCATTACAATTTTAGGTAAATTTTTTTCTAACCACTTGAACATTATAAATATTTTTTATTTTTAGATTTAAAAAAAAAGGCCACTTTATCAAAAGTGGCCTTTTAATTTTTATATACTACATATTAGCTAAAACTGAGTCAGCTAAAGCGTTAGCAGCATCTACAGATGACATATCAGAGTTAAAGTGCTCTGTAATGATATCTTGTAGGGCAGCTTTCATAGTATTACCTTGAGCCATACCGTGAGCAAAACTTGGAACTAATCCACCGCTTGCACCTGCAGTTTTAATATCTGCATTAGATGTTTTTGCACACTTGTCAAATTCATCCATTGATACGTCTAAACGTGCCGGAATAGAACCTTTATAAAGGTTGAAAACTTTTTGAAAGTTTTTACCCATCATAAGCTTAGCTAATAACTTTTGGCCAGCTTGTTTATCTGGATCGCTAGATTTGTAAAAGATAAAACTATCTACGTTATATAAGTATCCATTATTTGAAGGAGTGGCAGCACAGTAGTAATCTACACCTGGAACTTTTCCTGCAGCTGTAAATTCACCTTTTGCCCAGTCACCCATAATTTGGAAACCAGCTTTTCCTTCAATAACCATACCAGTAGCAACGTTCCAGTCTCTCCCTGGACTACCTTCGTCAGTAAACCCTTGTAGTTTTCTCATTTGATCAAAAACTTTAACTGTTGTTTCACTTCTTAAACAGCTTTCTTTAAGATCTACATAACAATTTTTGTAATAGTTATTTCCTCCAATACCCATAGCAACTGCTTCAAATACTGTAGCATCTTGCCAAGCTTGACCACCATGTGCAAATGGAATGATACCAGCAGCTTGTAATTTTTCAGCAGCAGCATTTAACTCATCCCAAGTAGTTGGAACTGAAATACCGTTTGCATCAAATACAGCTTTGTTTGCCCACATCCAGTCAATTCTGTGAATGTTTACTGGAGCAGCACAATAAGGTCCGCTATTATTTTCACACTTGTGAATTGCTGCAATCATTGGGTCTAATAAATTGTCCCAACCTTCAGCTTTAGCAACTTCATCAATGTTATATGGAGCTACAACACCTTCTTGGTCATACTCTTGAATTGTAGGTCCTTTAATTTGAGATGCAGATGGAGGATCTCCAGCAACTATTCTTGCTTTTAATGCAACGTTAGCAGCGTCTCCACCACCACCTGTTACAGGCATGTCCATCCATTCACCACCGTTTGCAGCGAAATCATCTTTTAAAACTTTAAGTGCAGCAGCTTCACCACCAGACGTCCACCAGTGCAATACCTCGATCTTAGGTCCTGCAATTGATGAAGTAGATGTGAAAGCTAATGTAATTAAAGCTATCATTAGTTTTTTCATATCTTCTCTTCCTCTTTTTATTTAGTTAACTATTTTTTAAAAACGAAACTATAAGTAGAATAATTCCCAAATGATAATTAAAAAAAAGCTATACAACTCAAAATTGATATTGATTTTTATCTATAATTATCAATGTTTTTTTTAAATATGAAAAATACTAAAAAGGATAAATTCAATCAAAAGTTGAAGTTCTAATATGTCGCGCTTCTCCCTAGTCTTGCGGCACCTCTAACGCCACTAGCGTCTCCGTATCTAGGTTTTAAAAAAACACCCTCATATTCTCTTCCAATAACAAATTTTCTAACCAATGAATCTATTTCATGCAAGAAATCAATTTCGTTTGAAACCCCTCCTCCAAATATAAAAGCATCAGGATCTAAAATATTTATAATGCTTGAAAGAGACATTGCTAAATTTACTTTAAAGTCATCTATAAATCTTTCGGCATCTAAATCATGCTTTCTATTTAATTCAAAAATTTCATTTGTTTTTAAATTTTTTCCATAAAGCTTCTTAAATCTTTTTGCTAAACTTAAACCAGATAAAAAACTTTCAATCTCTGCTTCCCTGGCATTGCTTGAGTCAAAATTTTCTTTCTTAGCTGCAAAATATGGAATTTGGTTGTGTCCCCATTCCCCTGCTACTCCATTTGAGCCAGTAATAATTTTTTTATCTATTACTAAACCACCTCCAACTCCTGAACCTAATATAATACCATAAACGATTTTATAATGTGTACCAGCTCCATCTATAGCTTCAGATAAAGCAAAACAATTTGCATCATTTTCACAGAACACTTCTTTTCCAAGAGCTTTACGCAGATCACTTTGAAATGGTTTTTTTTCTAACCAAGTTATATTTGGAGCATTTTTTACTAATCCTGTTTGAGGAGAATGAACTCCTGGATGACAAACACCAATTGGAAGTTCTTTTTTAAACTCTTGTTCTAATTTTCTATGGATATCTCTTATCGCAGTTACAATTTGAGTATACTCCTTTGGACATGATATTCTTGATCTATGTTTTTCGTTCCCATTCTCTTCGAGTACAACGCTCTCAATTTTAGTTGCTCCTACATCAATACCTACTTGCATAACTAATATGTAGCTCTTCCACCACTTAAATCAAAAACTGCAGCTGTCGAAAATGAATTTTCTTCACTAGCTAACCAAGTAACTAATGATGCTAATTCTTCAACTTTTGCAAATTTGTTTCTAGGAATTTTTGATAACATATAATTTATATGTTCTTCGGTCATTTGATCAAAAATTCTTGTTTTAGCTGCTGCTGGAGTTACACAATTTACAGCTATATTTTTTTGCGCTAGCTCTTTACCTAGAGATTTTGTTAAACCGATAACGCCAGCCTTAGAAGTGCTATATGCACTCGCATTAGGATTGCCCTCTTTCCCTGCAATAGATGCAATATTTACTATTCTTCCGTAATCATTTTTTAACATAAATGGAACAACTGCTTTACAACAATAAAAAACTGAATTTAAATTTAAGTTCATTACTTTTTTCCATTCATCTAAAGGATATTCAGCGACAGTGGTATTCATGCCTGCAATACCTGCATTATTGACAAAAATATCTATTTTTCCATATTTTTTCTCTACTTCTCCTAAATTTTTATTTACTATTTCAAAATTAGTTACGTCTACTACCTGATGACTTAGGTTTTCTGATTTAACTTTATCAATAGCTTCTCTAGCAGCATTCTCATCAATATCCCAAATTATAACTTTAGCTCCTGCTTCAATAAATCTTTCAGTTATTGCTAAACCAAACCCCTGGGCTCCACCAGTAACAACTGCCACTCGATTATTTAAATCGTACTTAATCATTGTTTTTTTTTATTTTCCTCGATCTTATTAAAGGAAAAGCCAAAGCAATTAAAGACAAAATAAAGAATGTTAAAGCAATTGGTCTTGTGAAAAACATCAGCCAATTACCATCAAATATAACTAGAGATTGTCTTAAAGTTCCTTCAACTAACTCACCCAAAATTAATCCAATAATAACTGGTACTACTGAAAAGCCGTATCTTCTCATAAAGAAACCTAGCACTCCAAAAAATAACATTATCCAAACATCTATTATGGATTGATTTAAAGAATAAGTTCCACATACTGAAACTGCAAATATCATTGGCCATAAGATTTTATTAGGTACTAAAGTAATTCTTGCAAATATTTTTGCTCCAAAAAATCCAAAAATAAAAAAAAGGATATTAGCTATTAGCATTGCGCCAAAAATTCCGTATAAGAAATCTGGCTGCTCTCTAAACAAATCTGGTCCAGGTCTAACACCATGAATAATCAATCCTGTAAGTATAACCGCTGTTGTTGCACTACCAGGAATACCTAGCGCTAAAGTCGGAACCATCGCGCCACCTGTTGCTGCGTTATTTGCAGCCTCAGCACCAGCAATGCCTTCAATAGATCCTTTTCCAAATTCTTCTGGATTTTTTGAAAATCTCTTTGCTTCAGAATAACCAATTAAAGACGCAACTGTTCCACCTTCTGCAGGAAGAACTCCAATAAATGATCCAATCCCACTTGATCGTAGTATTGTTTTCCAAGTTTTCTTATAATCATCTTTGCTAGGAAGCTTAATTGCTTTTAAAGCTATTCTGTTAAACACTTGATTGATTAAAGTCGATTGAGTTAACATTTCACTCATCGCGAAAAGTCCAACAACTACTGGTATAAATCCTATTCCTTCAGTTAACTCATTGATCCCAAAAGTAAAACGGTCGATTGAAGTCATAAAATCTTTTCCAACTGTAGAAATCAATATTCCAAATGCACCTGCGATTAAATTTTTAATTGGACTACCTTCACCTATTGAAGCAAGCATCGTTAAACCAAATATTGCTAATGCAAAATATTCTGGCTGACCAAACTCATAAGCAAGTTGCGCTAGTATAGGAGCAAAGAAAACTAATATAACGACACTAAAAATACCTCCAACAGTACTTGAGACTGTTGCCATACCTAAAGCTCTTCCAGCCTCGCCTTTTTGTGCTAAAGGATAGCCATCTAAACAAGTGGCTGCAGCTGCTGGGGTCCCCGGTGTATTAATAAGTACAGCAGTTATTGCACCACCATAGGTTCCAGCACAATAGATAGAAGTTAATAAAACAATTGCAGATAATGGATCAAGTGTCATTGTAAAAGGCAAGATTAATGCCCCACCTGTTGTCGGTCCTAACCCAGGTAATACTCCTAATATCAAACCAAATAAAGTTCCAAAAAATAAAATTAACAATAGTTTAGAACTAAAAAGTGGTGCCAACATTAAAAGAAAATTATCCATCTAGCTATAATAAATGTTGGTAATTATTCCTGGAGGAAATCTTAAACCTAAAATCGTCTCAAAAAAAACAAAAACAATGATTGGAAAAATAATTCCAACCAATAATAAATAAAATAATCTTTTTTCACCCCAATAATAAGCTACAAAAATTGATAAGGCTGATATTGCTAAAAAGAAATCTAAAGCTTTGGAAACTATTACAAACAAAATAAAACTAAACAATGTTAAAAAAAATGATCTAGGTAATTTTTTTTCAATTTTCCAAGGATTTTTAGTTGCTAAATAATAGACAATTAATGTCATAGCAATGATCAAAATTAATAATGCTTTTGGAAATGTTGCTGGCTGAATTCCTCTATTTAAAATTGGAGGAACTATATCAAACGTAAAAGTTGTGAGTAATAGAATTAACGATATAAAAATAATTACAAACGAAACCTTAAATTCATCTTTAAAAAAAAAGGGCAAACTTTTGTTTGCCCTTTTTGATTTTTGTACATTTTTCATATCAAATGTACTTTTAATTAGATTAGTTAATGTAACCTAAAGCTTTAAGCTGAGCAGTCATTTCAGTAAGCATTTCTTCCATTTGCTTACCCCACTCGTCAGCACCAACTACACTTGTCTCATCAAGACCAATTTCTGTTAAGAAATTTTTGTAGTAGTTGTGGCTCATAGCTTTCATCATTCCAGCTTCTAATTGTTTTACTCTGTCTGCTGGAGCACCTTTTTTAGTTACAAATCCTCTAACAGTAGATAAAGAAACAGGTATCCCTAATTCTTTAGCTGTTGGAGAATCTCCTATTTTAGCCATTCTTTCATTTGCTAATACAACTGATACACAAAGTTTGCCTTCATTAATTTCAGTTAATGCTTCACCTAAGTTTAAAACACCCACATCAATATCTCCTTTGATAAGGTTAGTTTTAATTGGCGCAACACCTTTGTATGCAACAATAGTTGGATCTTTTAATCCACCTTTTTTTGTAAATGCGATTGCACTAACATCATCAATACCACCAGTATGAGTAGTTCCATATTTTAATGATTTTGATTTTTGTGTGCTAATAAACTTTTTAGCATCTTTGATGTCTGCTTTACAATTAACAACAAACAATTGAGGATCATCAGTTCCTCTAGCAAGTGGTTGCATATCACTTAACTTAACTTTAGTTTTACCTAAAGCCATAGATACAGCATGACCTGTAGTCCAAGTTAAAGTATGATTTCCATCGGCTGGTAAAGACATCATGTAATCCATAGATGTTGCTCCTCCACCACCTTTTTTGTTTACTAATTGCATATCCTGCTTAAGGACTCTTCTTGCTCTTAATAACATCATTCTAGTAGTAACGTCAGTTCCACCACCAAAACCAGCGTGAGTAATTGCTTGTATTGGATGACCATCAGCTTTAGCTGATGTGATCATTAATGGAAGAGCTACAACAAAAAATTCAGTTACTAGAAAAGCAGCTGCTAAAAATAGTTTAAAGCTTTTTTTCATTATTTCCCTCTTTAGTTAATTTATATTTAATAATTTAAACATAATCTGCTACAAGACGTAAAGAAAAAAATGATTGAAAATAAATCTAACATTGCTCTTCTACTTGGTGATCCAGCAGGGATTGGACCAGAGTTAATTTCAAAGCTTTTAAATGATGAGATGACAAAAAAAGCAAACATTGTCATAATTGGTGAAAAGCAAGTATTTGAAAGTGGAAATAGTATTACAGGAATTTCTCATAACATAGATGTTGTAGAAAATTTTGATGAAGTGAATTTTAATAAAGCAAATAGATTTTTATTAGATATTTCTAAAGGAAAAAATCATAAATATAAATTAGCTGAACCATCAAAAGAATCTGGTGAAAGTGTATTGGAAGCTTTAGATTTAGCATTGACACTCGCAAAAGAAAAAAAAATTGATGCAATTAATTTTGCACCCATGAATAAAACAAGTTTAAAACTTGGAGGAAATAAACATTCAGATGAATTACAACTTATGGCTGAGAAACTTGAGGTAAATAGTTTTTGTTGTGAATTTAATGTCATAGATAATTTTTGGACAGCAAGAGTAACATCACATATTCCAATAAAAGAAGTTGCTCAACATATTACAAAAGAAAATATCATGAAGCCAATAAAACTAATAAATGAAGTTATGGAGTTAAATGGTGTAAAAAATCCTCGAATTGCTATTCAGGCACTTAATCCCCATGCAGAGTTTGGTTCAGAAGAAAAAGACGAAATCATTCCTGCAATTGAGGAAGCAAAAAAACTTGGTTACAATGTTGATGGTCCATTACCGTGCGATACCTCATTTGTTGTAGCCTACAAAAATAAAAACCATGATTGTATGGTTGGCATGTATCATGACGCCTTACAATCTGGTCTTAAAGCATTTGGTTTCGATAGAGGAGTAACAGTTCAGGGTGGATTAACTGTACCAGTAACTACTACTGCACATGGATCAGCATTTGCGATTGCAGGAAAAAATGAAGCTAACTTAGATCCAATTTTAAATTCTTTTAAAATTGCATTATCGATGGCTGAAAATAAAAAGAATTAAATTTAATTATCTTTTAGTTCTTTAGCAAAAGGCATAGATGAAGCAGCACCTAATCTTGTTGTTGAAATACCTGCAACTTTATTTGCGAATGATAAGGCTTCTTTTATATCTAGATCATTTGCTAAACCGACAGCAAAAGCTCCATTAAATGCGTCTCCTGCTCCTGTAGTATCTATTACAGGTTGTTTTAGTTTATAAGCTTCCAGGAAAAAGTTTTCTTTTCCGTTTGCGAAATAAATACCTTTTTCACCTAAAGTAATAATCACATTTTTTATACCCTTTTTTAACAACTCATTAGCTGCGTTTTTTATATCTTCACTTGTTTCAATTTTTTTATTTAAATAAAATTCAGCTTCTGTTTCATTGGGTGTAAAAAAATCTATTATTTTAAAAATATCCTCATCTATTTTACGTGCTGGGGCAGGATTTAAAATAGTTATACATTTATGTTCTTTTGCTTTTTTTAATGCGTAAATAGTAATTTCATCAGGAGTTTCCATTTGTGTCAAAAATATTTCTGAATTTTTAATTGTTTCAACTTTATTATCTATATCTTCAGCAACTAGATGTTCAGCCGCTCCAGAAACAACATTGATTGCGTTGTTTCCATCTTTATCGATCATTATACCAGCAACTCCTGTAAAAAGTTTTTCATCCTGAATAATTGAATGAGTTTTTAATCCAGCTTCCTTATAAAGATTAAATGCCATTTCAGAATGACTATCTTTACCAACTTTGGTAATAAAACTTACATCTCCATTTAATCTAGCAGCTGCAATCGCTTGATTTGATCCTTTTCCACCTGGACCTACTACATGTTTTTTTCCTAAAATTGTTTGACCTTTGCTGGGAATTCTATCTCCAATAAAACATAAATCTGCTACAAAAACTCCTAATATAGAAATAGATTTCATTTGTTAAATTTTATGACCAAACCTTGCCGTCTGGTAAAATTACACCTTTGGTTAAAACAAAACACCCAAAAGGTCTAGCATCTGTAGTTGTAACTATGCAGTATGCTTTTTTTGCTTCTTCATAAAAATTTTGCCTAGATATTGAACCAACTTTCCAATTTTCTCCAGAAACATTTTTAACTACATCAATAAATTCCTTATGCGTCTCTGTTAATTCATCTGGTTGATCATCCACTTCCATTCTCAAAGCTGGAGATCCACCTTGTGTAACAATAAAACTATCAAGAGGAAAAACCGAAAGGATTGCTGAGGCTGCTTCTTTAATACCAACTCCATCTAATCTTATTACCTTATCATTAGAAGTATTAGCAGGAAAATTCGCATCAGCTAAAATTAATTTTTCTCCATGACCCATAGATCTTAGATGAAATAATAATTCAGGGCTTAAAACTGGATTAATATTTATTAACATTAAAATATTATATTACATAAAAAAAAAGGGTGGAATTAAATTCCACCCTTTTTTAATATTTTATTATCTAATGATTATTTAAAATCGTTAGCGTTTTCTTTTGTTACTAATTGCGTTCCTGTATCGATATTTGGATCAATACTTCCACCATTAGCTAATTCAAGAGCATATTTAACTCCATATGCACCCATGTTATAAGAAAACTGAGCAATTGTTGCTGTCATCTCTCCTTTTAAGATACTTGTAGCTGCATCTGGAGTAGCATCAAATCCCACAACAACTACATTGTTCATATCTGCATCCTTAAGAGCTTGCATAGCACCTAAGCCCATATTATCATTTGAAGCAAATATAGCTTTGATGTTAGGATTTTTTAAAATGATTGACTCAGTTACAGATCTACCTTTAGCAGTATCCCACTCGGCAGTTTGAGTTGCAACAATATTTAATCCACAATTTTTAAAACCTTTAATCGCACCATCTCTTCTAAGTAATGCTGTTGATTGAGATTCAATACCAGTTAAAATTGCAACATCTGAACCTTTTGGAGTTTTGTCACAAATAAATTTAGCAGCTAACTCTGCACCATTCATGTTGTTCGTTCCAATAAAAGTTACTCCTTCATTAATTCCTTTTGTATCTACAAATACAACTGGAACACCACTTTTAATCGCATCGTCTACGATTGGAGCAAAAGCATTTGGATCTCCTGGCGCTAAAGCGATAGCATCAACACCTTTTGCCAATTGGTCTTCAACTTGGTTAATTTGAGCTTGAACATCACCTTCTTGCGGTGGTGCAACCAAAACTAAATCAACACCTAATTTTGCTGCTTCTTCTTTAGCTCCTTTTTCTACAGATGCCCAAAAAGGATTACCTGATCCAGGTCCTTTAATGCTGAATAATATTTTTTTTCCAGCAAATGCCCCTGTTGAAAAACTTGCTAATAGAAAAACAGAAGTAATAATTACACTAATTATTTTTGTTAAGTTTTTCATATATTTTCCCCTTAATTGTTTTTTATAAATAAATTAAATATAAAATTTGATATAAATTCAACTGTTAATAAGAACAGTTCTAAGTAAGATTAGAACAACTTTGACGTGTATTATTTTCTTGTACCTATGTCTCTTCTTAGGACGTCAATATAAACCGCTAAAACTATTATCGAACCTATTAATACTTGCTGCCAGAAAGAACTAACATCCATTAGATTTAGTCCATTCCTTAAGATACCCATTATCATAACGCCAGCAAAAACTCCTAATACAGTTCCTCTTCCTCCAAAAAAACTTGCACCACCAATAATACAAGCAGCAATCGCGTCAAGTTCTGATTGAAGTCCAGCATTTGGATATCCAGAGTCGGTTCTTCCAGCTAAAATTAAAGCGCCAATACCAGATAAAAAACCACACAAAGAATAAACAATAATTAAAATTTTGTTTACATTTATTCCTGAAGCTCTAGCTGCATTTGGATTGCCTCCAATTGCATAGATCCATTTACCAGTTTTACTCTTATTTAAAAAAATCCAAAAAATTATATAAACAATTGCAATTAATACTAAACTTACAGGTAAATATTGAGATTTTTCTAACCCTAACCATTGAAGATCAATTCTTCCATGTCCCAAATATCTAACTTCATCTGTAAAACCACTAATAGGAGTACCACCTGAAATTAAATTTCCTGCACCTCTAAATATATAAAGTGTACCCAAAGTCATTATAAAAGGATGAGGCATCCGTAATAAAGTAATACCTAAACCATTAAATAACCCACATAAAAAACCTGCAATCAATGGTGTAAGAACTACAATGAACCAGGGGGCTCCTGCTTTTGCAACGACAGCTAAAATCATAAGAGATAACATCATTATAGAGCCAACAGAAAGATCAATTCCTGCTGTTACAATTACCATAAATACTCCGAGAGCTAGCATTGATTGCCAGGATATTTGTTTAAAAACATTGGTTACATTTCTCCATGAAAGAAACACATCTGGTTGCAAAATATGCATTACCAGAATCATAAGAACTAACAAAAGAAGTATTCCATATTTTTCAAAGTACGGAATTAACTTTAAATGCAAACTTTCTATTTTTTTATCTTTATCTTCCATATTATTTTTTACCCATGATCCATCCAATTACTTCATCTCTTGAGGTATTTGAAAGAGTAGCTTCTGCAAAATTAGTTCCTTGGAATAAAGCCATCACACGATCACAAACTGTAAAAATATCGTCCATTCTATGACTTATTACAATCACCCCAACACCTGTTTTTTTTAAACTATTAATTAAATCTAATACTTTACCCACTTCTTTGATTGCTAATGCTGCAGTTGGTTCATCCATAATTACTACTTTAGCATTAAAGGCTGTTGATCTTGCGATCGCTACAGCTTGTCTTTGACCACCTGAAAGTTCCTCTACTTTTTGATCAGCACTTTTAACATTTATTTTTAACTTATCTAAATGAGCATTAGTTAACTCTTTAATTTTATTAAAATCTAAAAGTTTTAAAAATCCTAAATTTTTTGTTGGCTCTCTACCTAAAAAAATATTTTCACCAATAGGTAAATTACCTGCTAAAGCAAGATCTTGATAAACCATTTCTAATCCTAAGTTTTGAGAGTCTCTTGGACTTTCTAAAATTTCCTCTTTGCCTTGAAAGAATAATGAGCCTGCACTAGGTTTATAAAGACCAGATAATACTTTCATCAAAGTTGATTTCCCAGCTCCATTATCTCCAACAACACCTAAGCATTCTCCTGCGTGAACTTTTAAGTTTACGTTCTCCAATGCTGTTATGGTTCCAAAATATTTTGTTATTCCTTTTGCTTCTAGTAGTGGATTGCTAGTTGATGACATAAATTATAAAATTATTAAAATATCAATTAATTGCAACAGGTTTTGAAGCTAATAATCCTACTGTCTTTAATTCAGCCTTTTTACAAAATTTAGGTTTTAAATTTTTTGATATTAAATGCATGTCCTTTAAAACTATGTCCCCCATAGCAAAAAAAGCCTCTGTCAAAGCTCCAGCTCTGTGTGCTGAAAACAAAATATTTTTAACTTTTCTAATTGGGTCATTTTTTCTCACTGGCTCCTCAGGAAATACGTCTGTAGCTACATAAATATCTCCCTTTTTAACTCTCGAGATCAAGTCTTTAAAATTTACAACTGCAGCTCGACTCATCAATATAAATAATGAGTTTGTTTTCATTTTATTAATTAAACGTTTATTTACTAAATTTTTATTTTTAGTTGTTACTGCTGCTAATACGTAAATAATTTCGCACGTTTTAAACATATTATTTAAGCTAACTGGATTAAATCCAAAGCTTTTAATTTTGTTCTTAGACAACCAAGGATCATAAACATTTATATCTTTAGTAAACGGTAGCAACAGTGGATATAACGATTTTGCTAAATCACCAAATCCTAATAATCCAATTTTTTTTCCTGATAAAAGTGATGCTTTAAAATTACTTTCTAATCCATATTTCTCTTTACCTTTTACAAAATCAAAATGAGCGTTATGAATATTTCTTAATAAAGAAAGTGTCATTCCTAATGCAATTTCTGCTACAGGCTTTGAAAATACTGGAGAAGTTGCAATTACATGGATTCCTTTTTGAGAACAATAAGTATAATCAACATTATTCATAAAATTACTTTCAACATTTATTATTGCTTTTAATTTTTTTGCTTTTGACAAAATTTTTTTATCTAAGTCTGGCTGACCCATAATGAAAGTAGCTTTATTAATATAGTTTTCATAAAATTGTCTTTTTTTTTTATTAGGTGCTATTAAAACTTTATATTTTGTTTTTAATTCTTTTAATTTTTTTTTTGTAAAAATCAGATCCAATGTTCTTGGAAAAGGATCAGATATAACAATTGGTTTTGACATCTAAATTAAAATTTTTTTTACTTCTTCTTCGGTAAATTTTTTTGGTCTATCACATTTCGTTTGTATTTTTTGAGGAGTTCCTGTGTTAGCTGCCCTCATGGTTGACTCGATTATATCTAATACATGTAAAGATAAATCACCTGAACACCTATGTTTTTTGTTTTTTTGAATAGAATATAACATTTCAGATAAACCAACACTCCGGTAGTTTGCATTTGTAGCAGCTTCATTTGATCTTCCACTAGATGAGGTTATGTTAATTTTTCCTAAATGCATCTTGTCTGTTTTATGTTCACCCCATTTTCCACCTTCTGTAACAGAAATAAAAACAGAACCCCCAAACATATTAGGATCTGGAACAATAATCGATCCTTTTGTGCCATAAAGCTCCATATGGTTTCTTTGATGATTAATTACATCAAATGAGAGTGTTACCTGAATTATAGCACCACTGTGAAATTGGATTGTCGCTAAATATGTTGTAGGTGTTTCCACTTTAAATGATTTGTTTTTTTTAGGTCCTACTCCATAAATTCTCTTTTTAAAAGCAGTTAATGTTCTTCCTTGAACTTGTTTTGCAGGTCCAAGTAAATTTACCAATGTTGTAAAAAAATATGGTCCCATATCGATTACTGGACCTCCTTCTTTTTTATACCAAGACTCAGGTTTTGGATGAAAAGACTCTACTCCAGGAAATGCGAAAATTGCATTACCAAGTTTAATCTCTCCAATCAAATCTGAATCAATTAATTCTCTCGCTTTTTGAATTCCTCCACCTAAAAATGTATCTGGAGCATTTCCAAGATAAAGTTTATTTTTTTTTGCTAGTGAGACGAGTTCCTTACCTTTTGCAAAATAAGTTGCTAATGGTTTTTCTGAATAAACATGTTTACCTGAGTTCAAAACTTTTTTTGATACTGAATAATGAGATTGTGGAATTGTTAAATTTAAAATAACTTCTATTTCGTTGTCTTTTAAAATTTCTGATACTGTTTTAGATTTAATATTGTATAATTTTGCACATTTATCAGCTGCTTTTTGATTAATATCTGCACAAGCAATTATTTTAAAATTATTAAAATATTGTTGCCCTCTAAAGTATGTCTCGGCGATATGACCACAGCCTATAAGACCGACCTTAAAAATTTTATTCATAAAGGTTTATACGCCTTGTCTTTGTTTATCTTTTCCTTCTTTATAAAGTTTTAAAGCCTCTTCATTTTCTTTAGTTTTAGGAATTTCAAGTGTTGGACTATCCCAAAAAGCAGAGCCCTCTACCCACTTATAAGCATGAGTTTTAATTGAAATAACGTATGTTACATCAGATGCTTTTGCTCTCTTAAATGCAGCTTCAAGATCTGAAATTGAATTAACATGTTCAGATTTAGCTCCCATACTTTCTGCATGTTTTGCAAAATCAACATCAACCAATCCAGGAGTATTAGAGCTCTTTAATAAGTTATTATATTCTTTACCGCCTTTAAATAGTTGAAGTCGATTGATAACTGCAAACCCACCATTATCACAAACTATAATTATTAATTTGTTTTTTGTAATAACTGAAGAATAAATATCTGTATTATTTAGAAGATAAGAACCATCTCCTACAAAAGAAATTACTTCTTTATCTGGATTTGCCATTTTTATTCCAAGTGCTCCTGAAATTTCATAACTCATACAACTAAAGCCCCACTCTGTTTCATGAGTATTTAATTCTCTAGGTCTCCAAACTTGAACAACCTCACCAACTAAGCCTCCTGCTGCGGTAACTGCAATATCTGTTGGGTCAGAGTTTCTATAAATTGCACCAATTACCTGAACATAACTTGGAACTTCTTGATTTGTCGGCGCACTCTCTTTATCTATATGTTCATTCCATGATTTGAGTTCAATTTGAGATTTTTCATTCCATTCTTCCCCAGCTTTCCAACTTCCTAATACTTGTGAAAGCTCTGTTAATGAAACTTTAGCATCTCCAATGACAGCTTGCGCTAAATGTTTGTTAGCATCGAATCTTGATACATTTATTGAAACTAGTTTAAAATTTTTGTTTTCAAAATTTGCCCATGATCCAGTTGTAAAATCTGCAAGTTTGGTTCCAACTGCAATTGCTAAATCTGTTTCTTTTGCCAAAGTATTTGTATTTTTTCCACCTAAACCACCAATTTGACCTGCAAAATGAGAATGGTCTCTTTTCATTGTAGAATATCCCATTACAGTTTGCGTAACTGGTATATTATGTTTAATCGCAAACTGACTCAACTCCTCCATTGCATCTGAGTAAAAAACCCCACCACCAGAAATTAAAATTGGATTTTTAGATGACTTAATTTTTTCTGCTGCCTCTTTAATTTGAAATTCATCTGGTCTTGGTCTTCTAATTGCATGTACTCTTTCTTTAAAAAACTCTTCTGGATAATCAAAGGTTTGACCTTGTATATCTTGGCTTAAAGCAAGACATGCTGGACCACAATCTGCAGGATCTAACATTGTTTGAACTGCTGCTGGGAATGATTGAATAATCTGTTCTGGTCTAGTTATTCGATCAAAATATCTTGTAACTGGTTTAAACGCATCATTAGCTGTTATTCCAGGATTATTAAAATGCTCAACTTGTTGCAACACCGGATCTGGCATTCTATTTGCATAAGTGTCTCCTGGTAGAAACAAAATAGGTAATCTGTTACTCAAAGCAACTGCTGCAGCTGTAACCATATTTGTTGCACCAGGTCCAACAGAGGATGTTGCTACAAAAATTTGTTGTCGTCTTTTTGCTCTAGCATAACCAATTCCAGTAAGAGCCATATTCTGTTCATGGTGTCCTCTATATGTTGGAAGTTCTTTTTTACTTTCTTCTAGTGCTTGACCTAAACAAGCTACATTTCCATGTCCAAAGATCCCAAAGACACCTGGAAATAACGGTTCTTTTTTACCATTAATTAATATTTTCTGAGCAATCAAATATTTTACTATCGCGTGCGCACATGTGAGAGTAATTTTTTTCATTAATATGTTTATCTTTTAATATGTATAGTGTTTATATATAATTCTATTTATAAAATAAAAAACCTAACTAAGTAAACTTAAAAATAAATTCTATGTACGAAAAATTTGGACAATTCATTGATGGTAAGTGGCAACAAGCAGAAAAAAAAGAAACTTACGACGTAATCAACCCTGCAACAGAAGAAGTTATTGGAAAAGCATCAAAAGCCTCATCTATTGAAGTACAAAAAGCATTAAAGTCTGCAGAAAAAGGTTTGGAAGTTTGGAAAAACACTGCACCATGGCAAAGAGCTTACGTGCTTAGAAAAATTGCAGACATGATGAGAGAGAAAAAAGATGTTATAGCAAAATGGTTAACTCTTGAAGTTGGAAAGCCTCTTGCAGAAGCTGTTGGTGAAGTTGGTGGTGGAGCAGATATTTTTGAGTGGAATGCTGAAGAAACAAAAAGAATTTATGGTCAAACACAACAAAGTAGATTTCCAGATACTAGAGTTCATGTTTATTATCAGCCTGTTGGTGTTGTTGCGGCTTTAGTTCCTTGGAATTTCCCAATAGTTTTAGCATCTAGAAAAATTTCTACTGCCCTAGCTGCAGGATGTTCAGTAATTTGTAAACCAGATGTAATTACTCCTGGCGCTGTAATGGAATTAGTAAATATTTGCAAAGAAGCAGGTGTACCAGATGGTGTCGTTAGTCTTTTGTCAGGCGATCCTGCTGAAATATCAAATGAATTAATGGAGTCGGATATAATTAAAAAAGTTTCAGTTACTGGATCAACTAGAGTTGGTAAAATTATTTTAAAAAAAGCAGCTGATAAAGTTCAAAGAGTTACTATGGAACTTAGCGGACACTCGCCTTTTATTGTGTGTGAAGATGTAGATATGAACAAAGTAGCTGATATAGCAATAACTGGTAAATTTAGAAATAACGGTCAGGTCTGTATCTCACCTAATAGATTTTATATCCAAGAAAACAGAAAAGAGGATTTTGTTAATGCTTTTATTGAAAGAGCAAAAAAATTAAAAATTGGAAACGGTATGGACGAAGGTGTGGATCTTGGACCTTTAACTACAGCTAAAAGATTGGAAGAAATAGAAAAACTAGTTGAAACTACTAAAAAAGAAGGAGCAAAAGTATTAATGGGTGGACAAAGACCTTCTGGTTTTAATAAAGGATATTATTACGAACCAACTGTTTTTGATGATGTAAAAGATAATTTTACAATAATGAAGGAAGAACCTTTTGGTCCACTAGTTCCAATATTAACTTTTAAAACCTTTGATGAGGTAATTGAAAGAGCAAATGATAACGACTTAGGTTTGTGCAGTTACCTTTATACAAATTCTATGGATAAAGCTCATATTGGATCTGAAAAACTAGAGTCTGGTTGTGTTGCAGTTAATACTGGAGTTGTTGCTATTGCTGAAGCACCTTTTGGAGGAATAAAACAAACTGGTTATGGTCGTGAAGGTGGGTCAGGTGCAATCAAAGATTATCTAAATGTGAAATATACTCACATGGGCTTAAAAATCTAAAAATGAGAAAAAATAAAGTTAAAGAAATGATGAAGGCAGGGAAGCCTGTTATTAATGGTTGGCTTCAAATACCTAGTACCGTTTCAGCTGAAGTAATGGCCCATCAAGGTTGGGATTCTCTAACAATAGATATGCAACATGGCTTAGTTGATTACACTAATGCACTCCCAATGCTTCAAACAATTTCAACAACAGAGGTAACTCCTTTAGCTAGAGTAAACTGGAATGAGCCAGGTCAAATAATGAAAATTCTAGATGCGGGTTGTTATGGAATTATATGTCCAATGGTAAGTAATAAAGAAGAAGCAGAAAGATTTGTTCAAGCTTGCATGTACCCTCCTCATGGTTATAGAAGTTTTGGTCCGGTTAGAGGATTAATCTATGGAGGTTCAGATTATGCAAAACATGCAAATGATGAAATGCTTAAACTAGCAATGATAGAAACAAAAGAATCTTTAGAAAATCTAGATGAAATTATGTCAACACCTGGCATTGATGGAATTTATATTGGACCAGCTGATTTAAGTTTAGCAATAGGTGAAGAGCCTGGTTTTGACAGAGCAGAAAACACAAAGGCTTTTTCGGAAATATTAAGAATATTAGAGCATGCAAAGAAGAACAATATATTTGCAGGTATTCATAATGGTACACCTGAATATGCACAAAAAATGATAGGTAAAGGTTTTAATTTTGTTACTATTGGAGCTGATCAGAGAGCTTTAAGTGCTGGTGCAAAAGCAGTTGTAGAAAAAATGAAAGGTTCATCAAAAAAAGAAGAGTCTAAAGCTTATTAATCTAGTTGATTTATAAATTCTTCAAATTGTTCTTTTTCTAAATTTGAAGATTGTTTCTTTCCTGGAAATTTTCCATTCATTGAATCTTTTTTAAAAGCCTTAAGAGCTTTTACTCTTTCTAGTTTTATTTCATTTCTAAGTTTCAATAAATTTCCATACGCTTTTGAATGTCTTGGGGGATTTTCTTTATCGCCACAGATATCTTCCATAAATAAATACATTACATCAGCGTTTTTACCTGAACCTAATGAAACAGTAACTATATCTGTACGCTTTGAAATTTCTCCCATTACATTCTCAGGTATGACTTCACACTCAGCCGAAAAAGCACCTGCATCTTCTAATCTTTTAAACTTTTGAAAAAGTTCGTACGCTTCATCAGCAGTTTTACCCACGGCTCTTAAGCCACCAATCCAAGTAGATTTTCTTGGAACTAAACCTAAATGCCCCATCACTGGAACATCTTCCTTAGCCAGCATTTCAACTATATCCATACTTCTTGGAGTCATAACTGCATCTGCACCATTCTCTAATGCTTTAAAAGCTCCACGCATAATATCATCTGCAGTTACAAACTCATTTAATACTAAAGCAGCTGTTAAAAATAAATTTTTTGATCCTTCTCTTACAGGAATTACATTTTTTGCATTTGATATAATCATATCAAACCCTGCCTTTTCAGCTGCCTCGGCTTCTTCAATACTATTCGCTGTAACTTGTGTAAATTTTCTTTTTCCTTTTGCTGCTTTTAAATCCCCAACAGTAAAAGTTCGCTTTGCTGGTTTGGCAGCCCATGTATAGATATTCTTCATTTGACACCTTTATAAAGAATATCTCGCCTATCAATAAATTCCTCAAAGGTTTTAATGGTGATTACTGAAGGTAATATAAATATAGATCTTTTGTCTCTCTCATTTCTTATAATTCTAAAATAACCTTTTTTAATTGCAGTATCGATATAAACATTTGAGGTTAAATATGATTTCTCGATTACTTTAAGTAATTGATTTTTAGTAATTGATTTATTTTTGTAATAAGCAAGCATAACCATATGCAACATTATCCAATGTTGTGGAGTTAAAGAAAACCAATTCAATAATTCATTAGCTAATCTTCCTTCAAAATCTCCAAGGGATATTTCTGCTAATTGAATTCTTTTTTGAGTAAGTTTTGGTATTTTTTTTTGTTCTTCAAAGTGCTTAGGATACTTGAACTGTCTTTTCATTTAAATAAATTTAAACTCATTGAGTTTTCTATTCAATACTATTTTTACTTAGTAGCTCTTTATAAATGTTATTTACTCTATGTACCTCTGTAGCTGTATTAAAATAACCTTCATACTCTATTTCTTCAGGTGAAACATCAAAATGATAATGTCCCGCATCTCTTTCATGTTCATAAGAATGAAAATGGGTATGTTCACCAGACTCTCTTAGATTTAATTGTCCTCCAGTTGGATCACCAGTCCAAAGAACAGTATAACATTGTAATTTTGGTCCAACAGGTTCATAAAATTGAAGAAAATCCTTTACACATTTCATTTGTTTTGGATCGTAATACTCGTGTTTAATATCTTTATAATCAGGTTGCACATGCGACCTTATTTTTCCATTTAATACTCTAAATACGCCAGCAAGAGACAAATGTTCATTATCTTTTATTTTTAAATTTTTTGATAAAGAAGATCTCATTGCTTGGGGCAAAGAACCTTGTTCTCCATTTCTGCCTTTGATTTTTATTTTAATAACTTTTCCTTGTTTACCATCTGTGTAATAAATGTTTCCAAGTCCACCGTGTTTTTTTGCAGAATACTTTTCAACAATGCATTTTTTGTCTGGGCTTACTCTTGCTATTATTGACTTAGACTCATCAGTAATTAAATTTTCATTTATAACTAGTTCTCCACAATGGCCATTTAAACATGACATTGCGCCTGATCCAGCTCCTAAAGCATAAGATTTTTCAGAGTTGATCATTTTGGATATTTCTTGATAGTCAAACTCTGCACCAATAAATTTTGGATCATGCATATAAGGCTCTCCACCAACGTCAATTATTTTTTGATTTCCACTTATTCCTTCTGATGGACAATCCCAATCTCTAAGATTAGGGCACTCTACTACTTCTATTTCAACGTTTTTGAAATTTTCAGATAATCCTTTTCTTAATGCATCTGAAATATCTTCTAATGAGTAATCTTTAAAAATTCCTTTTTCTATTTTTAATTGCATGATGTTAATAAGCTATAATTTATTTTGCATAATGTCTATAGATAATATATATAATTTCTATACATAAATAATTTTAAATAAGATAATGATGATTAATAAAAATTTGAAAGTAGCTGTTCTTGGTGCAGGAGCAATGGGTTGTTTATTTGGCGGTTTACTTGCTGAAAAAGGTTTGAATGTAATTTTAATTGATGTTTGGAAAGAGCATGTAGATGCAATTAATAAAGATGGTTTGAAAATGGATGGACATGGTGGTGATCGAGTAATCAAAGTTAAAGCCACTTCAGATCCATCCTCATTGGATAAAGTAGATGCTGTAATAGTTATGTGTAAAGCTACAGCTTTAGAACCAGCATTAAACAGTATTATAAATATCATAGGAGACAAAACAGTATTCATGTCTTTTCAAAATGGTATTGGTCATGAAGCAATTATTCAAAGTATTGTGGGCAATGAAAAGGTAATTGGGGGAACCACAACTCAGGCTTCAAACATTTTAGGACCAGGACATATAATGAATCATGGCTCGTTACCATCTTGGATTGGTGAGTACGAGGGTGGAATTACTGATCGTATTAAAGAAATAGCTGATACTTTTACAGTACATAATCTTGAAATGATTGCAGCAGAAGATGTAAAGAAAAGAAAATGGATGAAGCTTTTTGCTTTAACAGCAATTGGACCATTGTCTGCAATTTTTGATCTACATCACACAGACTTATATATAAACAACAAAGCAAACGAAGTATCTCGAGGTTTAGGTAAAGAAATAATATTAGAGACGAGAGAAGTGGCACTTGCTGATGGTGTAAATGTTTCTGAAGATGAATGTCTATTCATGTTCAATAAAATTGTAGATTCAATGCAAACTAACAAATCATCTATGGCTTTTGATGTTCAATATAAGAGAAAGACTGAAATAGACTTTATTAGTGGTGCGGTTTCAAAAATAGGAAAAAAACATGGGATTAAAACGCCTTTAAATGATCTGATGTACAAAATGATTAAAGTGAAAGAAGGTATGTACAGCTAAATGCTCAGTACAAATAAATTAAAAAAAATAAAAAGTAACTTTCCTGTTTTAGTTGGAGACAATGTTGTTTCAAAAAATATCTGTAATTTATTAATTAAAGAGATCAGTAACTCAAAATCATTTGATGATATGATTATGGGAGGTAGAAGCAGGATTAATAAAGGCTCAAAAAATTTTAATTTATATATAAAAAATTCAATAAACTCTGCAAAGCTTTTTAAACTATTTAATAGCAAGTCTTTTTACAAAAAAATTGAAAATCTTTTTACAAAAAATTTTAAAGATGGATCATGGATTAATTTACATAAACCAAAATCATTTAATCCTAAAAAGTTCACTATTAAAAAAAAATTAAATTCTAGTGAATTAAAAAAAATGTTGGGTAACAATTATACTAATCCTAAAGTAAATTTAGATATAGACTTTTCAGTATCAAAGGGAGGGTATAGATTAAGACCTCATCGAGATGATATAACTAGATTATATAATTTCTTAATTTATTTAACAGACATTCCAAAAAGGAATGGTGGCTCTCTTACTATCTATAGAAAAAAAGCAAAAAAAAATTTAAGAAAAAGTTTTAGAAGATTTCCAAAAATAACTGAGCTTGAAGTAGTCAAATCTTTTACTCCTAAAAAAGGAACCGTTGTTTTTTTTCA
This sequence comes from uncultured Pelagibacteraceae bacterium, assembly GCA_902593285.1. Taxonomy (GTDB): domain Bacteria; phylum Pseudomonadota; class Alphaproteobacteria; order Pelagibacterales; family Pelagibacteraceae; genus Pelagibacter. The sequence continues at coordinate 7,236 of CACJHW010000006.1, read as the reverse complement.
ATCTACTCCCAATTCCTATCATGGAGTTAAGCGCTTTGTAGAAAAAAACTGTCCAAAGCGTTTTTTTATTTATGGAAGTTATGCATTAAATAAACCAGTTATATGGAATTACAAAGGTGTCTCATATTATCCGCATATAATTAGTACCAAAAAAAGAATGTTAACCTCTTTTCATGATGCGAACTATTTAACCACAGCACCAAAATATTGAAATATTGTGAATGATAAAATAAATTTTAGTTATGACAAATAGTCTTCAAAAAAAATTATATGAGAATGGGTACTTGATTGTTAAAAATGTACTTAACTTTAGAAGAGACTTAAAACCAATTCTAAATGATATGGAATTTGTTATGGATTGTCTCATACAAAAATATGCAAAAAAGAGAGACATAAAAAAAGTTCTTAATTTCGATTTTAAAAAAAAATACTCTTATATTTCCAAACTTAATATTTATGATTTGGATCAATATTTTAATACACGATTACCAAGAGACTACGTAAAAAAAGATAGTGATTATTTTGCTACTCAATCATTATGGAATTTAATTACAAATAAAAATATTTTGGATGTTGTAGAAAATATTTTGGGAAAAGAAATAATGTCTAACCCTGTTCAAAATACTAGAATTAAACAGCCTGAAAAAAAATTACCAAAGAGTTCAATTCATGATGGTCTAAGTGGAAGAACGCCTTGGCATCAGGATGCGGCTGTATTAAATACAAAAGGTCAAAAATTAACTGACATGGTTACTGTGTGGATTCCTTTTACTAAAACTACTAAAAAAAATGGATGTATGATTACTGTTAAAAAGATCAATAAAATAGGATTACTAAATCACGTTTCAGGATACAGAGGACAAGTAGAATTAAAAAATAGTGAATTGTTAGATGATATGAAACATGTTTATTTAGAGGCTAACATTGGCGATGTGATACTTCTGCACAAACATTCAATACATTGTTCTTTACCAAATAGATCAAATGATTTTAGAATAAGTGCTGATCTAAGGTATAATGTTGCTGGACAGCCATCAGGACGAGAGCCCCTTCCCAATTTTTACGTTAGAAGTAAAAATAAAAAAAATCTTAAAATTAAAAATTTTAAACAATGGCTAGCTCTTTGGGAAAAAGCTAAAGAAAAATGTATTCCAAGAAAATTTGCTTTTAAATATCCTCTGCCTACTTTCAAAAATAATAAAAGAGATTTATCTAATTTAATTTAATAATAAATATTTTATAAAACTTATATTTGTGTATAAGTGCTTATGAAAAAAATATTAGTAATCCAGCCTATACATGAAGCTGGGATAGAGCTTATTAAAAATAATCCAGATTACGAATTTGAGGTTATAGAAAATACAGATATTGAATTTCTTAAAACAAAAATAAAAGACTGTGATGGTGTTTCAATTAGAACTGCAAAACTAGCAGGAGAAGTAATTGATAGTGCAAATAAACTTAAAATTATTTCAAGACATGGTGTTGGTTATGACAATATAGACTTAGAAAGCACAAAAAAAAATGACATTACTCTTACAATAACGGCAACCGCAAATGCAGTAGCTGTAGCTGAGCATGTAATGTTTATGCTGCTTAATATTTCCAAAAAAGGAAATATGTACGATGAAACTGTTAAAAGTGGTAAATTCAATGACCGAAATAAATTGCCCAAAACTGTTGAATTGTGGAATAAAAATATATTGATTGCTGGATTTGGTCGTATTGGACAGGCTTTAATAAAAAGATGTCAGGGATTTGAAATGAAAGTTTTTGTGTATGATCCATTTGTATCTAAAGAAATAATTGAAAAGCACGGTGGTATAAAAGTCGATAGTTTAGAGGAAGCTTCAAAAGTTATGGACGCAATATCTCTTCATGTGCCACTTAATGAAAAAACAAAAAATATTATCAATTATGACTTGCTAAAAAATATGAAAAAAAATTGCATTATAATTAATGCTTCAAGAGGTGGTGTGATAAATGAAATTGATCTAGATAAAGCTTTAAATGAGAATTTAATTCTCGCAGCTGGTTTAGATGTTTTTGAGATTGAGCCACCTGATCCAAATAATCCTTTATTAAAAAATAATAAGGTATTTTTAAGTCCACATACTGCTGCATTCACAGAAGAATGTATGACTAGGATGGGAAAAGAAACAATTCAAAATATTATTGATTTTTTTAATGAAAAACTGGAAAAATCTAAAATTGTAAAATTATAAACATTAGTAAATTAAAAACTTTCTTATGTTTTTAATATTTAATTTTTATAGATCTGGATATTACTTCTACTTAAGGTTTCAGATAGATATTTATAACCAATCTTTGCATATTCAAAAGGATTTGCTTTTGCTGGGTCTTGCTCTGCTTCAACAACCAACCAACCTGAATAATTTTTTTCTTTTAATACATCAAATAAAGGTTTGTAATCAATACAACCATCACCAGGTACCGTAAATGCACCTTCTAAAAATGCACCTCTAAAGCTTAAATCTTCTTTTAATGATTTATCTAAAATACTTTTTCTAATATCTTTACAATGCATATGAATAACTCTATCACTAAAATTTTTTAATATTTTAAGAGAGTTACCTTGAGCAAAGAGCATATGACCAGTGTCTAAAGTAAGTTTTACGCTATCATCAGTATTCTCTAACAAATTTATAGTATCTTCCTCGGTTTCTATAACTGTTCCCATATGATGATGGTAAGCAAGTGGCATGCCTTGATCTTGTAAATATTTGCCCATTTCCGAAATTTTTTTATAGTAATTTTTAGACTCTTCTTTATCCATTTTTGGTCTATTCGAGAGTTTTTTGTTTGGATCTCCTTGAATTGATCCGGCAACTTCTGCAAAAACAATGCAAGGTGCTTTACAATCTTTAAATAATTTCAACTGATCTTGTATAACTTTTTTTTCTTCTTCTACCGTATTTTTTCTCAAATTTGCACCATACCAACCAGAACAAAGGTTTAAGTTAAACTCTTTTAATTTAGGAATTAATTCCTCTGACTTGTTTGGAAATTTTCCACCCGACTCTATACCAATAAATCCTGCCTGACTTGCTTCTAACAAACATTGTTCCAAAGGTGTATCACCCCCAAGTTCTGGCATGTCATCATTACTCCATGCTATTGGTGCTATTCCTAATTTTACTGACATAAATATTTTTTTTGCTAAGATATATTCAATGTTTAAATCAAATAAAACTAAAAAATTAAGTTTAGGAATAGTTGGGGGTGGTCCTGGATCATGGATTGGTCATGTTCATAGAATCTCATCTAGATTTGATGATCAATATGAAATAGTAGCAGGAGTTTTTTCAAGAAATGTAAAAATTTCTACTAAGTTTGGAAAAAGTATAGGGATTTCATCTGATAGATGTTACTCAAATTATAAAGATATGGCTGAGAAAGAAGCTAAGAGAAAAGATGGAATTAATGTAGTTGCTATAATGACACCACCATCAAGTCATCAAATTATTGCTGAAAAATTTATTTCAAAAAATATAAATATAATTTCTGATAAACCTTTTGCAGGAAATTTAGATCAAGCAAAGAAACTTTTCAAATCAATTAAAAAAAATAAAAAAATAAAATATGCGCTAACTCATAATTATTCCGCTTATCCAATGGTGAGAGAAGCAAAAAAATTAATTGAAAAGGGTAAAATTGGTAAAGTTGAATATATTAATGTTGAATATATTCAAGATTGGTCTGGTGGAACAAAAATTAATTCAAAAAATGCAAAAAGAAAACTTAAATGGAAAATTGATAATAAAATAGTTGGAGCATCCGCTGTTTTAAATGAAATTGGAACTCATGCGTACCATCTAGCCTCTTATATTTCAGGCTTGAAAGGACAAACAGTTTTTGCAGATATAAAGCAAATATCAAAAAAAATTAAAATGGATGATAATGCGCAGGTTATGATCAATTTTAACAATGGCGCAAAAGGAATGTTTTGGACAAGTGTAATGGCCAAAGGTGGTGTTTATGGTTTAAGAATTAGAATATTTGGTTCTAAAGGTAGTTTAGAGTGGGTTCAAAATGATCCAAATTATCTTAAATTAAATCCAGAAAAAGGTGCTGTAAAATTATTAGAAAGAGGATTTTATAATTCAGAATTTTCAAAGCAATTCTCTAGAATAAAATTTGGTCATCCAGAGGGATACCTTGATGCGTTTGCTAATATTTATAAAGAGTTTGCCGATTCTTTGAAGAACAAAACAAAAAAAAGATACTTTTATCCAAATGAAGATGAGGGTTTAGAAACAGCAAAATTTATTAGTGCGTGTAAAATTTCCTCAAGAAGAAAAAGATGGGTAAAAATATAATTAATATTGCACTATTTGGACTTGGAAGAATTGGTCAAATGCACGCCAATAACCTGATAAATCATAAAGATTTTAATCTAAAATATATTTTTGATAAAGATCAAAAATTATCAAAAAAACTATCCAAAAAGTATAACTCTATTGATATTCAAAATCCAAAAATTGCATTTAAAGATAAAAATATCAAATGTATATTTATTGCATCAAGCACAAACACACACTTAAAATTTATTGAAGAAGCGGTTGTAAATAAGAAAGTTGTATTTTGTGAAAAACCTTTAGACCTTGATTTAAATAAAATTAACAAGTGTAAAAAAAGAATTTCTAAATATAAACCTAAAATTCAACTCGGATTTAATAGAAGGTACGACCCAGCGCATAATTCTTTAAATCATAATTTACTCAAGGGTAGAATCGGTAAATTAGAAAAAATAATTATTACTAGCAGAGACCCGGAGCCTCCACCAATAAATTATTTAAAGACATCTGGAGGTATATTTAAAGATATGATGATTCATGATTTTGATTTAGCAAGATTTTATGCTGGAAATGATGAATTTGAGTCCATATTTGCTACCGGACAACGTTTCTCGGATAGAAAACTAAAAAAAATAAATGATTTAGATTTAGCTACTGTAATTATGAAAACTAAAAAAGGAGTGCAGTGTATTATTACTAATTCTAGGCATTGTAGTTTTGGTTATGATCAAAGAATAGAGCTTTTTGGGTCTAAAGGAATGATCATTTCAGATAATCAAAGAGATTTGGAAACAGTTTTGTATTCAAAAAATTCAACTGACAACAAAACTCAATTAAAAAACTTTTTTATTGAAAGATATTCTGAAGCCTACAAAATTCAACTGGATGACTTAGTAAAAATTTGTAAAAAAAATTCTAAACCTTTAGCTAATTTTGAAGATGGTAGAAAATCTCTTATACTAGCAGAAAGTGCAAAAAGGTCTTTAAAATCTAAAAAATTTGAAAAAGTTATATTTTAATTAAATTAAATTCTTTCAAACAAAGTTGAAAATATTTTACCTTTAAAAGGATCACTATTTTTATAGAAGTTAAGTTTTATAGTATTTTATGCACTAAAGTGTCTAGTAATAGTTGAAATTAATATATTTAAAATCAACATAACTAATATTTAATTTTTTCATTAATTGTTTTTCTTCTATAATGTTACTTTATAAAAAGGAGGTAACTATGGCTAAATTTATAGTAATGGGCAATTATACAGCTCAAGCTTTTAAAGGATTTATAGGTAATCCAGACCAAGACAGAGCTGCAGCAGCTACTGCTTTATCAGAGGCAGTAGGAGGAAAGATGGAATCTTTTATGATCACAAGAGGAGCATATGATTTTGTAGGAGTTGTGAGTGGTAGTATTGGATTTGAAGGTGCAGCAGCAGTTAAGCTTGCAGTTGAAGCTTCTGGAGCTATAACAAATTTTACCATATTAGAAGAAATGGATATGGGCAAAGCTGCTGGCATGGCATCAAAGGCTATGGCTAATTATAAACCAGCAGGTTAAAGCTAGATTTTTAAGTTAATTCTATCATGATTAATTTTATTAATTATGATAGCTTTAACTTAAATGAATATATTAAGAGATAGCTTTGGCAGAACTTTTCCATATATAAGACTTTCGATTACTGATGTATGTAATTTTAAGTGTGGGTATTGTTTACCAAATGGATATCAAATTGATAAGAGCGATAATAGAAAATTTCTTCACTTAGAGGAAATTAGACGTCTAGCAAAAGTTTTTTCAAAATTGGGTGTATGTAAAATTAGACTTACTGGAGGTGAACCAACGGTAAGAAAAGATTTTTTTGATATAATCAAGATCTTAAAAAATGAAGCTGGAATAAAAAAAGTTGTAATTACCACAAACGGTTATCATTTAGATGAAAAAGCAAAGATGTTAGTAGATAGTGGCTTAAGCGGCATTAATATTAGCATTGATAGTCTAGATAGAAATACATTTAAAAATGTTACAGGTCATGATCGATTACCAGAAATTTTAAAAGGAATTAATATTCTACAAGATTTAAATTTTGAAAATATTAAGATTAATGCAGTTCTTTTAAATGGAATAAATGCATCAGAAAAAGATTTTGAGTCTTGGGGAGAATTTATAAAAAAGAACAAAGTGAATTTTCGATATATAGAACTTATGCAAACAGGCGATAACCTAGATTATTTTAAAAAATATCATGTATCTTCAAAAATTTTCAAAGATTACTTAAATAAAAATAATTGGATTTATCAAACCTTAGGTAAAGATGCGGGGCCGTCACTAAATTATATCAATCCAGAATACAAAGGGAAATTTGGAATTATAGCGCCCTACTCTAAAGACTTTTGTAGAAGCTGTAACAGATTAAGAATTACATCAAGAGGAGATCTTAGATTATGCCTATTTGGAAATACTGGAATAAGTATAAGACATTTATTACAAAAAGATGATCAAATTGAAGAATTACAAGATCTTATAATGGGTCAAATGAAATTTAAAAAAGAATCTCACCACTTGGAACTTGGCGAAACTGGTTTAACTAAAAATTTATCTACCACGGGTGGCTAATGTCAAAATTAAAAATTATAAATCAAGAAGAACTTAAAGATTGGGCGAAAGAAATATTTCAAAAAAACTCTTTCAATATGGTTGATGTTTCTTCAAAAAAAGAAACTTTTAGAAGAGCACTTGCGTCAGGTAAAATTTATGTTGGAAAAGAGGTTTTTGATCTAATTAAAAATAAGAAGATGCCTAAAGGAGATCCTATTACTTTAGCTGAGGTATCGGCTGTGTTGGGTGTAAAAAAGACAAGTGAACTTATTCCTCTATGTCACCCACTTCCAATTGACCATACGGCTACTAAAATAATTATGAA
>CACJHW010000005.1 GCA_902593285.1 uncultured Pelagibacteraceae bacterium | reverse complement strand
TGTGTAATCACATGTTATAAACTTTTCATTATCTTTAAAATCTAAAATTTTTACTCTTTTAATACCTTCTACCAAAACTTTAACTGTGCCATCTGGTAATTTTAGCAATTGTAAAATACTTCCTTCACAACCATACATAAAAACATCAGTTTTCTTAGGATCATCAATTTCTGAATTTTTTTGAGTAACAAGAATAATTTTTTTATCTTTTTTCATGACTTCATTAAGTGCTGAAATAGATTTATCTCTTCCTACAAATAAAGGGATTACCATACTTGGAAAGACTACAATGTCTCTCAATGGTAGTAAGGGAAGTGAAATTTTGACATCCATACGAACAATATGGATATTATATTTTATAATGCAATAGGTTTTTATTAATTATTAAGGATATTAAGCCGCTGTGGTCTTATTTGACTTAGATTTATTGTCTCCTTTAGAATGAACTAAAATTGGTTGTGACTGTCCTTTTGCTGCACCAGCATCAATAATAACCTCTTCAATATTATCTTGACTCGGTAGATCGTACATTGTTTTCAACAAAATATTTTCTAAGATAGATCTTAAACCTCTTGCTCCAGTTTTTTTGCTAATTGCTTTTTGTGCTATTTCTTTTAAAGCATTTTCTTTAAAAGTCAGTTTAGCGCCATCCAATTTAAACAATTCTTGATATTGTTTTGTTAAAGAATTTTTTGGTTCTTGTAATATTTTTATTAAAGATTTTTCGTCCAAATCTTCAAGTGTTGCTATCATTGGAAGCCTTCCTATAAATTCTGGAATCAATCCAAATTTTAATAAATCTTCTGGCTCTAAACCTTTCATCCATTCACCAGTTTTCTTATCTTGTGTATTTTTTACATCTGCACCAAAACCAATTGAGGTTCCTTTGTCTCTTTGAGATATTATTTTATCAAGACCAGCAAAAGCGCCGCCACAAATAAACAGAATGTTTGTTGTATCTACTTGTAAAAATTCTTGTTGAGGATGTTTTCTACCACCTTGAGGCGGTACACTTGCAACTGTCCCTTCCATTATTTTAAGAAGAGCTTGCTGAACACCTTCTCCAGATACGTCTCTTGTAATTGATGGGTTTTCAGATTTTCTGCTTATTTTATCAACCTCATCAATATAAACTATACCTCTTTGTGCTTTTTCAACATTATAGTCAGATGCTTGTAACAATTTCAAAATAATATTTTCAACATCTTCTCCGACATAACCTGCTTCAGTTAAGGTAGTTGCATCAGCCATTGTAAATGGAACGTCTAGAATTCTAGCAAGAGTTTGTGCTAGTAATGTTTTACCACAACCTGTGGGACCCACTAAAAGTATATTTGATTTTGATAGCTCAACATTTTTGCTTGTTTTACTCTCATAATTTAATCTTTTGTAGTGATTATGAACTGCAACTGATAAAACTTTTTTAGCGTGAGCCTGACCAATTACATAATCATCTAATACTGAACAAATTTCCTTCGGAGATGGAAGACCATCTTGATGTTTTACAAAAGTGTCTTTGCTCTCTTCTTTTATTATATCCATACATAGCTCAACACATTCATCGCAGATGAAAACAGTTGGGCCAGCAATTAACTTTCTAACTTCATGTTGGCTTTTGCCACAGAAAGAACAGTAAAGAATATTTTTATTATTTGTTGTCATTTCAAATTTTTATAACGAATCAATTTTATTACTTTATTATATAAGACTCACACTAATCAAGTTTCGAATAATGATGATTCAATATATTGTGTATTAAGATCTTTTTTCTACTACTTCGTCAATAAGACCAAAAGATTGTGCGACATCTGCAGTCATAAAATTATCTCTTTCTAGAGCAGATTTTATTTCTTCAACACTTTTTCCAGTATGCTTTGAATAAATTTCATTAAGCCTTTTCTTTAAAGACAAAACTTCATTAGCATGAATTTCAATATCGGTTGCCTGACCCTGAAAACCTGCAGATGGTTGATGAACCATTATTCTTGAATTTGGTAATGAAAATCTTTTTCCTTTTGTGCCAGCTGCAAGCAAAAAAGAACCCATGGAAGCTGCTTGGCCAATACATAAAGTAGAAATGTCTGGCTTCACATATTGCATTGTATCATAGATACCAAGTCCTGCTGTAACCAAACCTCCAGGACTATTGATGTATAAATAAATTTCTTTTTTTGGATCTTCAGCTTCTAAAAATAATAATTGTGCGGTAACTAGTGATGCAACGTTATCATTAATTTGACCTGTTAAAAAAATAATTCTTTCTTTTAATAATCTTGAATAAATATCATAAGCTCTTTCACCTTTACTTGATTGTTCAACAACCATTGGTACTAGATTACTCATATGTTCTGATAATTTTGTTGTCATAAGTTGATTCGTTCTACTTATACAACTTGAGATTACTTTTTGCTAACTTTTTTTGTCTTTTTCGCTACTGGCTTTGATTTTGCCTTTTTAGTTGCAGGTTTTTTTTCTTTAGCAGATGTTGTAGATGATTTTTTCTTAGTTTCCTTTTTTTCTTCTGCATGGCTATGATCATGCTTATGAGCTTCTTTTAAAATCTTTTCAGCTTCATCTTTTGAAATATCTTTTTTATTTGCTTTACCTTTTTCTTTAATTAAATTTAAAATTTTTTCCTCGTACACAGTTCCTCTAAGACTTGCTAATGCAGAAGGATTTTTTTGATAAAAATCCATAACCATTTTTTCTTGTCCAGGCATCATTCTTAATTGTTTTTGTACTTCAGCTTGGACCTCTTGTTCTGTAACTTTAACCTGATTTTTCTCACCAAACTCATTTAAAATTAATCCAGTCTTAATTCTAGTTTTTGCTTTGTCCACAAAATCCTTTTTATTTTTCTTAGCTTCTTCCTCTGACATACCTTGGGAAAGAATTTTTACCTCTTCTTCAATTAAATTTTCTGGCACCTCATCTACTTTAATTTTCTCAATTTCTTTCAAAATTTGATTTTTAGATAATTGATCTAAAGAATTTTTGTATTCGTCATTAATTTGTTTTGAAATTAATGTTTTTAAATCTTTTAAATCTTTTGCTCCTAAATTTTTTGCAAAACTGTCATCAATTTTTACTTCTTCTGATTGTTTAACGCTTAAAATTTTACAATTAAATTTAGCTTTTTTATTTACTAATTCTTTTTCAGGGAAATTTTCTGGCAAAGTTGCTTCTACAACTTTTTCATCATCTTTTTTAACTCCAATTAATTGTTCATCGAAGCCTTTTAAAAATAAGTCTTTACCTAAAGTTAACTGAGTATTCTTTCCTTCACTTCCTTTAAAATCCTTACCATCAACTGTTGCTTTGTAATCTAAAGAAACTAAATCACCTTTTTTAGCTTTTGTATCAGCACTTACTTCTTTAAAATTTGGTTGGTTTTTGGCAATTTCTTTAATTCTTTTATCTGTTTCACTATCGTCAATTTTTACAGTGTATTCGTCAAATTTAATATTTTCTAAAGATTTAATTTCTACTTTTGGTAATTCCGTGACCGATAGAACATATTCTAAATCTTTGTCTTCACCGTATGTCTTTAAGTCAAGTTTTGGTTGACCAGCTGGTTTGATCTTTTTTTCTTCTAGTGCTTTAGTTGATGTTTCTTTTAAAACTTTATCTAAGACTTCTCCAAAAACTGCTTTACCAAATTGTCTTTTTAAAATTTCTTTTGGAACTTTACCTGGTCTAAATCCTTTAAGATTTACACTGCCTTTGATCTCTTCATATTTTTCATCCATATAAGAGTTCATCGTCTCTTTATCAATAAAAATTTTAAGATCTTTATTTAAACCTTTTTTATTTTCTACTGTAACTTTCATAATATCTTAATGGTAGGGCGAAAAGGACTCGAACCTTCACATGTTGCCATATTGGTTCCTAAGACCAACGCGTCTACCAATTCCGCCATCGCCCCACAAATTACGAGATTTTATATATTATTGAAACTATTTGTCCAATGACAATTGTTAAAAAATTATCTATTTATCTAATAAAATTTATACTAATTTATAAAATATGATTATTTCACCTTGCATAAGCATTTGTAAAACTGATCCATCAACAGGCTACTGTTATGGTTGTGGAAGAAGTAATGAAGAAAAACGACTTTGGAAGCTAGAAGAAACAACAGATGATTGGAAAAAAGAAAATATTATTGAAATCGAAAAAAGGCTTACTGGTTGGCAGCTTGAAAGTTTTAAAGAATCTTACTCTTATAAAATCAAGAATGGCATGTCTCTTTTCAAGAAAAACTTAACTAAAGAATAATATAAAATATGAGTAAAGTTAAAATTGTAAGTATTATATATGCTATAGGAATAATTATTGGGGCTTTATTCTTTGATGTTTGGGGAGCAGATACTACTCCTTTAAAAACATTGTCTGTATTTGCTTGGACTGTAATATTTATTATAGCCTTATTTTTTGTAGATAAGAATGAGAGAAAATAAGTTTTTAATATTTTTTTTATTATTTTTTTTTATATCCTTTAATTCTCACTCAGAAATAATTGTGTTGAGCAAATGTGATCATAAAGAGGACGGTTTTTTAAAAAACGAATATGTTTTGAATCTTAATGAATTAATTATGACAAGAAATTATGTTTATAACGAAAAAACATATCAAAAATACCGAATAACAGATTTAAGTGTAAAAAAATCTAACACTTACGTTAGAAATATTTATGAGGAGGAGGGGAAAATACTGACTCTAAAACATGGATATCCTCAATTTTACACCCAAATATTATTTGAAAAAGATAAACCAGATATTTATATCAAAGCTGTTTTAAACAACGTTGAAAGTTTATCAAAAATGTCAACTTGTAAAAAAATAGAAAAATTTGATCAACAAAGTTAATTTTTATTTTTTTTTGCCTCTATATTTTTTGTTTGAAACTTTTTTTTGAGTTCAAATCTACTATTTGTAATATTTGAACGATGCTTTGCGTAAGCTTGTTTTTGTGCTTGTCTCATAGCTCTTTTTGATGACATAATTATTTAATTTAATATTCAATTTCCAAAGTATCAATAACTTTTAAGCTCTTATCTGATATGATAATTTCACCGGATGAAGGTGCATAATTTAAAATTTCAGAAATTACAACATAATGTGTGACGAAAATTAAATTTTGATCTTCATTCCAAGTGCTTAGAAATTTATTAAAATCAATAATTTGCTTTTTTCTATTTTCAATAAATTTTGTACTAAAAAAAGAGTTTAAAAAGTTTTTAGTTTCGTATTTTTTGAAAGCAATAGATGCTGTTTCTTTACATCGACACCATTCACTAGAATAAACTTTTCCAATTAAGATTTTATTTTTTTCAAAAAAATTACCAATTTTTTGTGATTGAATTCTACCCCTATCACTTAAATTTCTTTGAGTGTTACAATCATTAATATCAAAATTATCTGGATCACCGCCACCAGGGGCGTAAGCATGTCTTATAAAAATTAATTTTCCACCTTTTTGCAATTCATTAATAAAAGTTTTTTTTGAATCTGCTTTAACTGAGGGATTAATGCATATAAATATTATGACTAAATAATTTAAAATTTTCATTTATGAATATTAAAATAGATAGTTTAAATAAAACAATTCTTAAATGTAAAAAATGTCCAAGACTTGTTAATTTTGTAAAAAAAATTTCAACAGAAAAAAGAAAACAAAACATAAATGAAACTTACTGGGGAAAACCAGTTACAGGTTTTGGCAAAATTGATGCAAAAATTTTAATAATTGGATTGGCCCCAGCAGCACATGGAGGCACACGAACAGGAAGAGCATTCACAGGTGATAAATCTGGAGATTTTTTATTTAAATGTTTATTTAAAGCTAAAATTTCAAACCAACCAAATTCAGAAAATCTAAATGATGGCCTTAAACTAAAATCAACATATATAACTAACATTTTAAAATGTGTTCCTCCTGGAGACAAACCTAAAATAGAAGAGCTTAATAATTGTTCAAAATACTTTGATAGCGAGATTTATAATTTAAAAAAATTAAAAACTATTATTGCATTAGGAAAAGTGGCATTTGATAATTGTGTTAAATTTTATAAAAAAAAATACAATTTAAAAGAAAAGATAAAATTTATTCATGGAAAATCCTATTTACTTCCAGGAAATATTAAATTAATTGCCTGTTACCACCCTAGCCCCAGAAATGTAAATACTAAGCTTGTATCTGAAAGAATGATTGTAGATTTATTTAAAAAAGCTAGAAAAATAACTATGAACTAGAAGTATAAGGTTTAAATTCTGATAAAAATTTTTCTGGAATTTTAACTGGTTTGAATTTTTCGTTTATAAATACTAGATGAATTTTAGCTTCTACAATCAATATCTCATCTTTAAATATTGATTGATTCATTAAAAAAGAAGTTTTTGAAATAAATTCAACAAAAGATTTAATTTGTAAATCATCTTCTAGATATGCAGATTTTTTATATTCAATATTGCACGATTTAACAATTATTAGAGCACCAAAATCATTTTTTATTTTTGTATTGCTTAATCCAATAGTTGATAACGCTTCAGTTCTAGCTCTTTCTAAATATTTTAAATAATTAGCATAGTACACTACTCCGCCAGCGTCTGTATCCTCATAATACACTTTAACATTATGAGTAAAGTTTTTATGCATAAGTTAATAATATCAAATAAATAAAAATTTAATATAAACTAAGATATAATATCTTTAATGAAAATTTATTTAATTTGGTTAATTGGTGTAATTTTATGGAACTTTGGATTTCCAAATGCAATTCCAATCGCTGATGTTGTTGCAGCTATTTTATTATCGTTTTTAAGTATTATATTAAAAAAGTATTTAAAATGGTAATTAATCTGCTGAAAAATAAATATTCTGAAAATAAGAAATTGATTTCATTTTAGAATTATCAGTATCAGCCATTATAGCTAAGCCATCTAATTCATTCACATCTAAATCATGAAATTTTTTAAAATCTTCCTTAACATTGGCTTTCACTGTTACCCAAACATTCAGATTATCTTTTGTGGTTGCTAATACATTATCTATTGATTTTTTTGTATAAGGGCTTGGCCAACTCTGGCCAACTACACTATTGCTTGAAAAAACGTAATTAATTGCTCTATTTGAAAGTGGTGTTGCTCCTGTTTTTTTTACAGCAAAGACTCTAGCTGCAAAATCATGACCTTTTTTTGAATTCTCATTAATACCTTGCAAATCTTTCTCAATTTTCCAGGTAATATTAATAAAAGGTGTTTTATTTAGATCGATTTTAACCTCTTTTCCAAGGCCAGAAGCAGCGTTATCAGCTACGGCTTTTAAAAAATTACCATTCTCATTTGATCCAACAGTATAAACTGTTTTATTATCTGCTCCTCTAACCTTACGAACATCGAGTTCTGAAAGCTCTTGCTCTGTAAATTTAAAAATATTCACATTTTCAGCCAGTGCAGAATTAAGAAAAATTAATGATGTAATAAAAATATAAAAAAATTTAAACATGATCTTCTTATAGATAAATTATTTATAAATTCAATATTCAGTCACAATTTAAACATTCTAAATACAAGATTGATTGCTAAATGAATAATATGAAAATAATTTCTGTTTTTATACTTCTTATCTATTGGTCAATAATGATCACAGCGCCTGTTATGGGTAAAAATTCTATTAAAAATCAAAATAAAGATCTAAAAATAGTTTCAAATTTTTGAGACTAATATGTGGATCTACCACCACTGATATCAAATACCGCAGCTGTAGAAAAAGTGTTTTCTTGTGAAGAAAGCCAGCAAACTAGTGAAGTAAACTCATGTATTTCAAGAAATCTTCCTCTTGGTACCTTTGACAGCATTCTTTGTACGTGCTCTTTACTCATTTGATCTAAAATTCTAGTTTTAGCACCTGCTGGAGTGACAGCGTTCACAGCTATATCTTTATCAGCTAATTCTTTACCCAAAGCTTTAGTTAACCCAATTGCGCCAGCTTTTCCGGAGCTATACGCGCTTGCATTTGCATTACCATCTTTACCTGCAACAGAAGCTACATTAACAATTCTTCCATAATTGTTTTTAATCATATTTGGGACAATTGCTCGACAGCAGTTAAAAGTACCCATTAAATTTATCTGTACTATTTTATTCCACATATCGACATCATACTCCCACAAAGGACCTGTAGGACCTGTTATCCCGGCATTATTGATTAAAATATCTATATTTGATTTTGAGGTTATATCTGCAACGTTTTTCTCCACATCTTGATAATCTGATATATCAACGACACTGTAAAATAAGTTAGAGTTTTTTACTTCATCAACTGCTGATTTAAGAAGCTTTTCATCGATATCCCATATAAAAACTTTAGCACCAGAATCTAAAAATCTTTTTGCAACATCTAAACCAAACCCTTGGGCACCACCAGTAACTACAGCTGTTCTATTTTTAAAATCAAATGTGTGCATTAAAATTATTTTTTTGCTAACAAGTAGTATGTCATCCACGCAACAAATGCACCTATTATCCAAGCGTAGGACTGTAAAAACATTAAATTAGTGTTCCAAATTGTAGATGCTGAAAATATAAATCCAATAACTAAAGAATAAACACCTTTTATGTGCCAACCACCTGAATAATAATAAGCACTCTCTTTATCTATAGAATATAAATCTTTATTACTTAATTCTTGATTTTTAATTAAATAATAGTCAGCTGCCATCACTCCAAATAAAGGACCAAAGAAAGCACCAAAAGTATCAACAAATGATAAAATTCCTATTTGGCTCAATATAGTTAGCCAGAAGATTGCGATCAACAAACCAAAAAAGGCAATTAAATAACTAGCGCTTTTTAAACTTAATATTGAAGGAGCAAAATTTATTAGAGAGTATTGAGATGGAATGAAATTGGCAACTAAATTTGTAGAAGCTGAAGCAATTATAATAAAAAATAAAACGACTATTGTTATTTGTATATTATCAAATTTCCCTACTATATCGGTTGGGTTGGTAAAAATTCTGTCTATATCTGAAAATTTTTGATTAAGAAAAACATCGGAACCTGTCACAATAAAAACTGATAAAAAAGAAAAAATAATTAAATTCAAAATTAAACTTAGGTTTCCTTTTTTTAATTCTTTCTCATTTTTTACATATCTAGAAAAATCACCAAAACTAATTATTAAAATTGAAAAATAGGCAAATATTGTTCCAGCAACGGTCAATAAAGGTGCTAAATTATTAACATCTAAAAAATTATTTAAATTAAAAATATTTGAAAAAGCTTGTGTAGTTATTTTTACATCACTTAATAAAACAACAAAGAAAAAAATAAGCATACCAGCATAGACTGTAATCGCTGAAAAATTAATTATTTTTTTATTATACTGCATCCCAACAGTAAAAAACAAAGTCTGTAGAACAATTGTTATTACTATTGCAAACCAGTCAATAATATTTAAACCAAAATAAAAGATAATAAAAATTTCTTGCTCCAATAAGGAATTATCAATTGAAAAAATTGTTATCCTTATCAAGTAAACTAAAATTTTTGATAAAAAATAAGTTTGGATACCAAATAAAAAAATCCCAACCAAACTTCTGATTAATCCAAATAATTTAGCACCATTAAATCCTAACGAGGATCTTAATAATACTGCAAAAGGTAGACCAAATTTTTGAGAAGGCCTCCCAATTGCATTTGAAAATAAATAAACAAAAAAAGATCCTAATATTATTCCAAAAAATACTACAAATGCATTTAAGCTATACATTAAGTAAAGCGAAGAGATTAATGAGAAACCAATTACACTTTGTACATTAGCGCCCCAAAGACAAAAAAGATCTTTCCAATTCCAAGTTTTGTAATTTGGGTTAACTGTCACCAGGTCCCAATTTGAAAGAGAATATTTTACTTTTGGCTGATTCACTAAATTTATTTTAAACTAATAAATTCTACTGTCCATATAAGAGAGTTGGCAACCATAAGGCAATCTTAGGAAATATAATAATTAAAACCAAACCTATTATTTGTAGAACCATAAATTGCATCATTCCGTAATAAATATCTTTTAAATCCCATTCTGGAACTACACCTTTTAAAAAATATGCTGAGAGTGCAACAGGTGGAGATAGCCAGGCGGTCTGGAGATTAACAGCTACTAATATTGCAAACCAAGTTAAATTAAATCCTAACGCCTCTACTAATGGCAAAATTATTGGAACAATTATCATAACTATCGGTACCCATTCTAATGGCCAACCCAACAAAAATATCATGACCATAATCATTCCTAAGATCAGATATTTATTCATTTCTAAACCTAATAAAAATTCTGTTAATAAAGTTGGTGTTCCCAATCTTGCAAATACTGCTCCAAAAAAATTTGAGGCAGCAACTAAAACCATAATCAAAGCTGTAATTTCTAAAGTTTTAACTAAAGCTTCTTGAAGTTTTGATAATGTTAATTTTTTATATGCTAATGAAAGTATCAATGCACCCATTGCACCACACCCTGCAGCCTCTGTCGGTGTAGCAAAACCAAATAAAATACTTCCTAATGCTGCAAAAACTAATGCTGCGGGTGGAACTAAGCCTAAAAAAAACTCAATCCAAACTTCTTTCATACTAGCAGCTCGCATTTCTTCTGGAAGAACAGGCCCTAGTTTTGGGTTTATCATGCATCTAATTGTGGTGTAGCCTGCATATAAACTTGCGAGAAGAATTCCTGGAACAATTGCAGCAGCAAATAAATCTATAACTGGAATTTCCATTATTGGTCCCATAACTACAAGCATGATACTGGGTGGAATTAAAATTCCCAAAGTTCCACCAGCTGTAATTGTACCTGCAGCAAGTTTTACATCGTAATTTGATCTGTTCATTGATTTTGCAGCCATAATTCCCAAGATAGTAACTGAAGCACCAACTATTCCAGTTGCAGCTGCAAAAATAACTGAAACAAACAATACGGCATAATATAATGAGCCCTTTACTCTAGCTAACATCATCTGGAAGGCTGAAAATAACCTTTCCATTAAACCTGCTTGTTCCATCATAATTCCCATAAAAACAAAGAGTGGAACGGCGGCAAGAGTTTGTTCGGTCATCACCATCGAAAATTGGAGTGTCATTAAATAAAAGACTAATTTTCCAAATCCTAAATAACCAAATACAAAACCTAAAAAAATCAAAGTGAAAGAAATTGGAAATCCAACAAAAATTGCAAAAAGCATTACCCCAACTAAAATAAAACCTAAAATAGCAGGATCAATTAATTCTGCTATCATTTATCCTCTCCTGGCCACTCACCCTTTTTAGCTGCCCAGTAACTCTTAAGTAATTCTGAAAATCCTTGGATAAGTAAAAATATAATTCCAATTAATAAACATGTTTTGATTGGCCACATATATGGCATCCAGGTAGTATCCATTCCTCTTTCACCTCTTTGAATAGACTCTACAACAAATCCAAAAGTCATATAAAAAAATACTATTAGACCTGGAAAATAAAATAAAAGATACAGCCAAAAATCTATTAATCCTTGGTTTTTAATTTTAAAATTTCTGTATAAAAAATCTGCTCTAATATGAACTCCTTTTGAAAGTGCATAACCTGCACCCAGCATAAAAAGAGCCCCGTATAAAAATCTGCTAATATCATAAGCCCATATTGTCGGTGCTAAAAATAATTTTCTAGCAAGTACCTCATAGGTCATAGCAAAAATAAGTGGCATTAATATCCAACAGACTACACTACCAACTCGCTTGCTAAATTTGTCTATATTAATTATAGACTTTGCCATCCAAGATGGCATATCTTCTGGCATTTTTCCCGAACCACCTCGCCTTTCGGCAATCATTTCATCTGAAATATCTAATTTACTTTGTTCTTCAGCCATAAAAATTTTTATTAAATAAAATTAGAGCGGACTTGTTAGTCCGCTCTAATATTCTAATTATTTAATGATTACTTTAATGTTGCTGCGTGAGCCATTCCTAGCTTAGCATTTGACATTTGAGCACCACTCCAGAAAGGAACTGCTTTATCAGCAAATACTTTCATAGAGTCATAAACTTCTTTGAAAAATGCATTTTTTTCAGCATTTTTGTTCAAAGTTGCTTTAGCAGCTGCCATATACTCAGTGAAGTAGTCAGATGGAGTATCTTCTAAAATCACTCCATGTTTTGTTGTAAGTTCTTGTAAAGCTTCACCATTTGATAAAATTCTATAACTTAAAGATTTTATCAAAGAGGCATCAGCCGCAACTTCAAGAGACTTCTTCTCATGTGCAGTCATAGCGTTATATGTTTTTCCAGTAATATAAAAGTCAGCATTTACCACTACTTGGTGTAAACCTTGTAAATAATAGTGCTTTAAAACTTTTTGGAAACCAAAAGTTAAGTCTGGCTTTGGACAACACCATTCAGCAGCATCAATAGTTCCTGCTTCTAAAGCTGGTAGAATGTCTCCACCACCCATCGCAACAGATGCTATACCGATGTCTTTATAAGTTTGTCCTGGAATTCCTGGAGGAGTTCTGAATTTATATTTTCTAAAATCAGCCATATCTTTAATTGGTTTTGGAAACCAACCTAAAGCCTCTGGTCCAACAGGTTGAAGCATAAATCCTTTAATGTCTCTTCCCATTTCTTTCCATAATTGATCGTAAAGCGCTTTTCCACCACCATATTGGAACCAAGATAAAAATGCTAAATTATCTATACCTATTCCACCACCAGCTACTGGAGAACCAAATAGCATTGCAGCAGGGTGTTCGCCTGACCAATAGTGAGTCCATGCAAATCCACAGTCAATCAAACCTTTGTCTACAGCATCTAGAGTCTCTTTAACTCCAACAACTGCTCCTGCAGGTAAGATTTCGAATTTTAAAGATCCACCAGTTAATTCAGTAACTGTATCAGTAAAGTCCTTTAACATCTTAACTTCATCAGCTTTAGTATTAAGAACTGTCTGACATTTTAGTGTTTTTGCAGCATTAGCATTCGAAATAAATCCAAATACCATAGCAACTGCAAATAACATTGAAATGATTTTTTTCATATCGTTTTCCCTCTCTTTATTTTTAAAAACAAAATCTTGTCAAAGAATGAAATCTAAAACAAGTGTTAATATTGGATTATTTCAATTTTTTTGTGTACAGAAATGATACAAATAAAAAAAATTTTAATTTATAAGAGTTCTAAGTAATGGATAATTTTGATTATATTATTATTGGTGCTGGATCAGCTGGATGTGTTCTTGCTAACAGAATTTCATCAAATCCTAAGAATAAAGTCTTACTTTTAGAGGCTGGTGGTAAAGATACTAATCCATGGATACATATTCCAGGAGGGTATTTTAAAACAATGCATAATCCTGAGACAGATTGGTGTTTTAACACAGAAGAAGAGCCTTTCTGTGATAATAGAAAGATGACTTACCCAAGAGGAAAAACTCTTGGAGGAAGTTCTTCTATTAATGGAATGCTTTATATTCGAGGGCAATCAAATGATTATAATTATTGGAGACAATTAGGTAATGTAGGCTGGTCATGGGATGACGTGCTACCTTATTTTAAAAAATCTGAAGATTTCCAATTTGGAAAAAATGAATTTCATGGTTCTGGTGGACCTTTAAAAGTAGAAAAAATTAGATCTACTTTTAAAGTTTTAGATTTATTTTTGGAAGCTGCAGAGGAATTTGGATATAAAAAAACTGACGATTTTAATAATGGTGATAATGAGGGGATGGGATATTTTCCCTTAACAGTAAAAAATGGTTTTAGATGTAGCACTGCAGTTGGATATTTAAATCCAGTAAAAAATAGAAGTAATTTAAAAATAATAACTAAAGCTCACATCAAAAATATTGAATTCGAAAATAAAATTGCCAAAAAAGTTAATTTTTGGACTGGTGATAAGTTAAATACTGTTCAAGCAAATAACGAAATCATTTTAAGCGCTGGTACTATTGGATCTCCACATATACTTCAAGCTTCAGGTTTGGGTCCTGCTAAATTATTAAAAGATAACGGCATTGAGGTTATAATGGACAATAAAAGCATAGGCCAAAACTTAACAGATCATCTAATGTTAAGACCTGTGTATAAAATAAAAAATTTAGAAACTTTAAATGATATTTATTATAGTTTTACAAAAAAAATATTTACTGGATTAAAATTTTTCTTAACACGAACTGGTCCACTTACAGTTGGTGCTAGTTACTTGTGTGGTTTCGTAAAAAGTGATCCACATTTAGAAACTCCTAACTTACAATTTCATGTTTCTCCTGCTAGTACAGATTTTTTAGGAAAATCTTCATTGCATAAATTTCCTGCATTCACACCCACCATTACTAATGTAAGGCCTACTAGCAGAGGATCTATTGAACTTAAATCTTCTGATACGAGAATTCCTCCAAAAATTAAAATGAATTATCTATCTACAGATGAAGATAGAGAAATAGCAGGTAAGTCTCTTAAAATAGTAAGAAAAATAGTTATGGAGTCAAAAGCTTATAAAGATTACGGACCAGAAGAATTAAGACCAGGTATAAATATTACTGACAATGAGCAGTTAGCTGTTGAAGCGGGAAAATACGCTAATACAATTTTCCATCCTGTCAGTACTTGCAGAATGGGTAAAGATGAAAATGCAGTAGTGTCTGATCAGCTGAAAGTTCATGGAGTCAAAAACTTAAGAGTGATTGATGCATCAGTAATGCCTTACATCACTTCAGGAAATACTAATGCTCCAACAATAATGATTGCAGAAAAAGGTGCAGACATGATACTACAGCAGTAATGTTTGCAGAATTTTTTACACCTGAACAAATAGCAATAGTAACTCAAATAATTCTTATTGATTTAGTTTTAGCGGGTGACAACGCAATAATAATTGGAATGGTTGCATCTAAATTTCCAGTCGAACAAAGAAAAAAAGTAATTTTTTGGGGAATAGGTGGTGCTGTAATTTTAAGAATCATACTAACTTTGCTTACAGCTTATCTTCTGCAAATCACTGGTTTAAGATTAATTGGTGGATTGTTGTTACTTTATATTGTGTACAAGCTTTATGTAGACGTAATTAAAGGTTCAGAAACAGAAGAGAATGTAAAAGTAGATAATTCAAGTTTTCTCAAAGCAATTTGGACTGTTTTACTGGCAGATTTTACAATGAGTTTAGATAATGTTTTGGGTGTTGCCGGTGCAGCTGGTGATCACTATGGACTTCTTGTTTTTGGGTTAGTTTTATCAATTATTTTAATGGCAACTGCAGCAACTTTAATTTCTGGATGGATTAAAAAATATAGATGGATAGCTTGGCTTGGATTATTAGCCATTTTAATTGTAGCTGTTGAGTTGATTTACACAGATATTAAAATATTATTCTTTTAATGTATCTTCAAAAAATAAGTCTTAAAAACAAATATGCTTTAGTTACAGGTGCAGGTAAAGGACTAGGAAGAGCATGTTCAATTGCATTAGCTGAGGCAGGTGCAACAGTTATAGCTTTAAGCAGAACATCTTCGGATCTTAATAAATTAGAAAAGGATATCAAAAAAGTTAAAGGTAAAATTATTAAGGTTTCATGCGATGTAATGAATTATGAAGATTTAAAAAAAAAATTAGATAAAATTAAAATTATTGATGTGTTAGTAAATAATGCTGGAACTAACATTCCAGAACCTTTTGAAAAAATCAAACAAAAAAGCATGAATTACCTAGTAGATTTAAATCTCAAGGCAGCATTTAACGTGGCGCAACTTGTTGTAAAAAAAATGCTTAAAAATAAAAAAAGACCTGGTTCGATTATAAATATGTCATCACAGCTCGGTCATGTGGGTATGGGCGGAAGAAATGTATACAATATGACTAAATTTGGAATTGAAGGGTTAACAAAAGGAATGGGAGTAGAGTTAGCAAAAAAAAATATAAGAGTTAACACTGTAGCACCTACTTTTGTTGAAACACCTATGGTTAAAAATTTTTTTAAAAATAAAAAATTTAAAAAATTAGCACTTGGAAATATTCCTATAGGTAAAGCTGCTACTGAAAGTGATGTGGCTACAACTGTATGTTTTTTGGCATCATCAGCATCTTCAATGATAACTGGAACATCAATAATTATAGATGGTGGATGGACAGCTCAATAATTTATAGATTTTTTTTTGTTTTTTTAATTTTTATATCTCCAGCTAAAGCTATTGAATTCCAAGGTAAATTTCTACAAGGTCATTTTATATTAGGTAAAACTGACCCTAATGCTAAAATTTTGGTTGGAAAAAAAGAAGTTAAAGTATCAAAAGATGGTTTTTTCGTCTTTGGTATAGATCGAGATCAAAAATACGACCTAACTTTTACAAAAATTATTGATGGAAAGAATTCAATAATTACAAAAAAAGTTTTAAAAAGAAAATATAATATACAAAGAATAGATGGTTTGGCAGAAAATAAAGTCACCCCTCCTGAGTCTGTTTATAAAAGAATTAAAAAAGAAAATAATGCAATTGGAGAAGCAAGAGCAATTAATTCGGATCTACAATTTTTTAAAGAAAAATTTATCATGCCAGTTGAAGGAATAATCAGTGGTGTTTATGGTAGTCAAAGAATTTTAAATGGTAAACCAAGATGGCCTCACTATGGAATTGATATTGCAGCTAAACAAGGAACGATGATTAAATCATCTGGTTCGGGTGTTGTTACTATGGCTGAAGATGATTTATATTATACTGGTGGAACAGTTATAATGGATCATGGTCATGGAATATCAACAATATATTCTCATTTAGAAAATGTTTTAGTCTCAGTTGGTGATCAGATAAATCAAGGAGACATAATTGGAACTGTAGGTTCAACTGGAAGATCAACTGGACCTCACTTAGACTTTAGAGTTAATTGGTTTCAAACACGTCTAGATCCAATGTCTGTTTTAAACTAAATCTCTGTTTTTGCTCTGAAACGTTCATAAATTAATCTAGCTCTAACTCCTAAACCTAAAATTGGATCTGGAGGTAGCCACGTAGGTTTGTTTCTTGCTTCAATAGTTTCTATCTCTTTTGTGTTTTCATTACTTGCTTTGATTGCTATTTGCTCTCCAAATAAAGTACCAACTCCAATACCAGAGCCATTATAACAACCTGCAACAAATATGTTGTTATCTATTTTTTCAAAAATTTGAGAACTATTTCTAGTTCTTGAAACAATTCCTGACCACGAAGATTGAATAATATCATCAGGCAATTCCGGAAATCTTTTTTTAATGCCTGTTTTTTGTTTTAAAGATCTTTTGGTTAATTCAGATTTAGACATTTGATAAGGATTATAAACTTCTGCAGTATTTCTGATTAAAATTCTTCTATCTTTAGTCATCCTGATAGTAGCCCCCATTGGTCTTACTGGTAAAACTCCCCACTCTTTAGGCTCACCAAGTGATATGAACTCTTCTTCTGATAAAGTTCTGGTCATACTAGCTGTTAAAGTAATTGGAAAATTATAATTTGATTTTATTCCTAAAGACTTCAGAAATCCGTTTGTAGCAAAAATAATCTTTTTAGTTTTAATTGAACCATTTTTAAATTTACAAATGACTGTATCATTTTTCTTTTTCCAATCTAATAACGAAGAATTTTCATAAAGATTTACATTTTCTGGTAATGTATCAATCATAGCTCTAACCAATTTACCTGGATGTAATAAAATCCCTCCCTTTGTATGAAGAGCAATATTGTAAAAATTGGTACCCAATCTTTTTTTAAGTTCTTTATTTGACAACAAATTATGTTCGAAACCTAATTTTGATAAAGTGTATGAAAAATTTTCTAATATTTTTCTATCTTCTTTCTTTGATGATGCAAAATATTTTCCACATTCATTCCAATCACAATCTACCTGAAATTCTTTTATAAATTTTTTAATAACATCTATTCCCAATTTATAGATATCTACTTTTTTTTTATAATTATCTAATTCTTTATTAGAGGTAAAACCATCATTGAGTGTTGTATCCACTAAGTATCCTGAGTTTCTTGAGCTAGCACCCTCGCCTGCTAGCTGAGCATCAACTAATAATATTTTTTGATTTGGGTAAAGTTGACCTAATTTTCTTGCTGCAGATAA
The DNA here is from genome assembly GCA_902593285.1 of uncultured Pelagibacteraceae bacterium. Lineage (GTDB taxonomy): Bacteria > Pseudomonadota > Alphaproteobacteria > Pelagibacterales > Pelagibacteraceae > Pelagibacter. Next base: position 37,438 of record CACJHW010000005.1, on the reverse strand, counting down.
TCCTGTAAAACCCGCTCCTACAATTAGCCATTCACAATCTAAATCGAATGATAATATTTTAATGTTATTTCTTGGACTTATATCATTAATCCAACTACAGCTATTATCGTTCACAACTTCCATGAGAGAAGATTACGATAATTGGTTGTTATTTAAAAGATATTAAGAATTTAAAGAAGGCTGCTTCTTCATATCCTCTTTTTTAATGCCAGCTACTCTTACAGGTTTTTTCATAGCATCTCTTCTAAATGGTTCTCCAAGCTCTTGATTAAGAATTACCTCGATAAATGTTGTAATTCCTTTCTTTTGATCTTCACAAGATTGTTTGATTGCATTTGTGGTCTCTTCCATTGTTCTAACAGTTACACCTTTTAAACCACAAGCATCAGCAACTTTAGCATAACTTAGCTCTGGGTCTAACTCTGTACCAACAAAGTTATTATCAAACCACAGTGTTGTGTTTCTTTTTTCTGCTCCCCATTGATAATTTCTAAAAATAACCATTGTTATTGCAGGCCATTCTTCTCTTGCACAAGAGCTCATTTCATTCATACTTATTCCAAAAGCACCATCACCAGCAAATCCGATAACAGGAGTATCCGGACAACCAATTTTTGCTCCCAATATTGATGGAAAACCATAACCACAAGGACCAAATAAACCTGGTGCTAAATATTTTCTTGGCTTTTCGAATGTAGGGTAAGCATTACCTATCGCACAATTGTTTCCGATATCACTTGATATAATTACATTATCAGGCATTCCTGCTTGAATTGCTCTCCAAGCTTGTCTTGGTGACATTCTATCTGCATCTCTTTCTCTTGCTTCTTTGTTCCAGACTGTTCCCTCATCATCATCCTCATGATCTAAACTTGAAAGTTTTTGTAACCAAGCTGACTTTGTTTGATGAATTAAGTCTTTTCTAGCTTGTCTGTCAGTGTCACCAGCATTTGAAGATAATTTTTCAAAAATTTGTTCAGCAACTAATTTTGCATCACCACTTATTCCTACAGTAACTTTTTTAGTCAAACCTATTCTATCAGGATTAATATCAACTTGAATAATGTTTGCATTCTTTGGCCAATAATCAATTCCATAACCAGGTAAAGTAGAAAATGGATTTAATCTAGTTCCCAATGCTAACACTACGTCAGCTTTTGAAATTAATTCCATTGCAGCTTTTGATCCATTATATCCTAGAGGACCAACAGCTAAAGGATGGCTTCCTGGGAAACTATCATTATGTTGGTAACCTGAACAAACAGGTGAATCTAATTTTTCTGCAAGTTTTTTTGTAGCTTCTATAGCTCCTCCAATAACAACACCTGCTCCTGATAGTATTACTGGAAACTTTGCTTTAGATAGCAAGTAAGCTGCTTTAGCTACAGCATCATTTCCTCCTCCTTGTCTTTCAAGTCTTACAATCGGAGGGAGATCAATATCAATTACTTGGCACCAATAATCTCTTGGAACATTAATTTGTGCTGGTGCTGATCCTCTTATAGCTTTTTCTATAACTCTATTTAGTACTTCAGCCATTCTTGATGGATCTCTTACTTCTTCTTGATAACAAACCATGTCTTTGAATAAATTCATTTGCTCTACTTCTTGAAATCCACCTTGCCCCATTGTTTTGTTCGCTGCTTGCGGTGTAACTAATAAAAGAGGAGTATGATTCCAATAAGCTGTTTTGATTGGTGTAACTAATCCAGTAATTCCAGGTCCGTTCTGAGCAATAACCATTGACATTTTACCAGTAGCTCTTGTGTAACCATCAGCAATTAAACCTCCATTTGTTTCATGAGCGACATCCCAGAAAGTAATACCTGCATCTGGAAAAATATCTGAAATTGGCATAAAGGCTGAACCTATAATTCCAAACGCATGTTCAATACCGTGCATTTGTAAAACTTTTACAAAAGCTTCTTCTGTTGTCATTTTAGTCATAAAACTAGAACCTCTCTAAAGTGTAATTATTATATATATAAAATTCGTTTGTTAATTTGTGCGATTAATATATAAGTTTTTACGAATTTCAAACAAACAAATCGACACGATATGGCAACAGATATAATCATTCATGATAAAAAAGACAACGTGGGAGTAGTTGTTATTGAAAAAATCAGTCCTAAACAAGACTGTGCTTGCTGGATAATGGAAGACGACAGTTCAACACATATTCAATCCTTAGATGAAATACCTTTAGGTCATAAAATTGCAATGGTTGACCTTAATGAGGGCGATACTATTTTAAAGTATGGTCACGATATTGGTAAAGTTGTTAAATCAATCAAAAAAGGTGAGCATGTACATGTTCACAATGTAAAAACAAAGAAGTGGTAATAGTATGGAAATCCCAAAGAGCTTTTTAGGTTATAAAAGAGAAAACGGTAGAGCCGGAACAAGAAATCATGTAATTATTTTGCCAGTTGATGACATTTCGAACGCATGTGCAGAGGCAGTTGCAAACAACATTAAAGGCACAATCGCTCTTCCTCATTCTTACGGAAGACTTCAATTTGGTGCAGATTTAGAGCTTCATTTTAGAACAATGATAGGAACTGGATGTAATCCAAACGTTGCAGCAGTAATTGTCATAGGTATTGAACCTAAATGGACAAAAAAAATTGTAGATGGAATTGCTAAAACTGGAAAACCAGTTGAAGGATTTCATATTGAGCGTACAGGAGACATAGGTACGACAATGAAAGCATCAAAAAAAGCACAAGAATTTGTGATGTGGGCTTCAGAAAAACAAAGAGAAGAATGTCCTTTAAGTGATTTATGGATCTCAGTTAAGTGTGGAGAGTCTGATACTACTTCAGGACTAGCCGCAAACCCAACTGTTGGAAACTTAATGGATAAACTTGAGCCATTAGGTGTTCATTTATGTTTTGGTGAAACATCTGAATTAACTGGTGCAGAACAAGTTTGTGCAACTAGAGGTGCTACAAAAGAAGCTTCTGAAAAATTTATGAAAACCTGGAGCTCTTATAATGATTTTATTTTAAAAGAAGCAACAGATGATCTTTCTGAAAGTCAACCAACAGCTGGAAATATTGCTGGGGGACTTACAACAATTGAAGAAAAAGCTTTTGGTAATTTTCAAAAAATTGGAAATTGTAAATTTATTGATGTTCTTGAACCAGCAGAAGAACCAACTAAAGGAAACGGCTTGTATTTTATGGACACATCATCTGCTGCTGCAGAATGTGTGACACTTCAAGCTGCTGCTGGTTTTAATATTCATTTATTTCCAACTGGACAAGGCAATATCGTTGGAAATCCAATTGAACCTGTTGTTAAATTAACAGCTAATCCTTTAACTGTAAAAGGTATGGGAGAGCACATTGACTGTGATGTTTCAAAAATTCTTTCAAGAGAAATGAATTTGTCTGAAGCAGGTGATGAATTAATTAAAACTACACTAAGAGTAGCAAACGGCAGATTAACTTGCGCTGAAGCTTTGGGTCATAAAGAATTTGTTATGACTAAACTTTACAGAAGTGCTTAATTAACTTTAGTCTTTCATGAATTTAAAGAAATACCTAGTTGTATTACCAGGTATTATATTGGCATTTGTTCTTTACACTTTATCTCAAGGTTTCAATAATATTCTCGGTATTGAGTTATTGGGCTATGAAAAAAGCCCAATATCTACTGCAATGATTGCTATTTTATTAGGGATGCTTTTTGGAAATATTTTTCAAATAAGAGAAAGTTTTTTAAGAGGTCTAGATTTTACACAAAAATATATTCTTAAACTAGGTATTATTTGTTTAGGTATTCAATTGAAGCCATTTGAATTTTTAGAATTCGGAACAATAGCAATTCCATTAATTATAATCTGTATAATCAGTGTGTTAATAGTAATTAAACTTCTTATTAAAAAATTAAAAATACCGACAAGAATGGCTTACTTAATATCAATAGGCAGTACTGTTTGTGGCACTACAGCAATTATGGCTACTGCCCCTGTTATTGGTGCAAAAAAAAACGAGGTGTCTTATGCAATTGCTAATATTACATTGTTTGGAATACTTTCGATGCTAATTTATCCTTATTTTGCTGACTTTTATTTTGAAAGTGAGCCATTATTAATAGGATTATTTCTGGGAACATCTATCCATGAAACCTCTCAAGTTGCAGCTGCAGGATTAATTTATGACCAACAATTCAATAGTCCTGAAACTTTAAATATCGCAACAGTAACGAAATTAATAAGGAATACCTTTTTGATTATCATGATCCCTTTATTTGCATTTCTTTATAATCGAGGAAAAACTGCAGAAAAGAAATACTCAATAATAGATATTTTTCCCTACTTTGTTTTAGGTTTTGTAGCCATGATAATAATCAGAAATTTAGGTGATCTAATGTTCTCAAATAACTACAAATGGTTAGTTACAATTGAGGGTATTCATTTGTCCTCAAAAATATTTTTAACAATGGCGATGGCAGCAATTGGTCTTTCTACCAACCTAAAAGAAATTAAAAATATGGGTTACAAACCATTTGTTGTTGGTTTTATAGGTATGGCAACCGTTGGATTAGTTTGTATTGCAACTATCGAATTATATATAAATTATTTCAATTAAGATTTGACTAATAATTTTTTTCTAAAATTTGAAATAAATCGTCTTATAAAAGCAGCTCCAACACCTAAAATAATTGCAAACATAATTGTAAATAATCCATAAAAGAAAGGCATCTCTTTAGAAAAATCAATTATAAATTCAGAAAAGAAGTTTAAATCTGAACTAGTTGCTTTAGCAGTTCCATTTATAATTTTTTCTGCAAAAAACGTGTCGTATGCTATCGCTATACCTACTATCAGTAATAAAATTGCTAATAAAGCTCTTAAACCAGAACTATCAATTCTTTCTCCTAATTTTTGTCCAACTTGAACTCCTATTATAGATCCTACAACCAACATAAGAACTAGAAATAAATCTATAGATCCATAATTAAATGAATGAAGAAAAGTAACAACCACACTTACAAAAATTGTTACAAATAAAGATGTACCAGGAACTAATTTAGTAGGCATTTTAATTATATAAATCATTGCAGGAACTAAAATAAAAGCACCTCCGATTCCCATAATGGCTGCAATAAATCCAACTAATAGACCAATTATAATTGGTGTAAAAATACTCTCATATAATTTAGACTTTGGAAATCTCATTCTTAATGGAAGACCATGTATCCAATAATGAACATGTAATTTTTTTTTAACTACAATGTTTCTTTTTGCTTTATCTATTTCACCTAAACTCTCAACCAACATTAAAGTTCCAATTATTGCCAATATATACATATAAGCTAGAGAGATTACTGTATCAATTTTTCCAATACCTTTAAAATATGTAAAAGTGTAAATTCCTAGAGAGGTTCCAATTACACCTCCAATCACGATCATTGAACCCATTTTATAATCTAAAGTATTTTTTAAATAATGCGTAGTAGATCCAGAAACTGAGGTGGCTAAAATATTATTTGCTTCATTAGCAACTGCATATGCAGGAGGTATTCCTAAAAAAATTAAGAAAGGTGTCATCAAAAACCCACCACCAACACCAAATAAACCTGAAAGTACTCCAACAATCGCACTTAATAAAAGTATCTCGATAGGGTTAACAAAAACTTGAGCTATCGGTAAAAATACTTCCATAAAAAATTTAAAAGTTGTTAAAAAACAACTTAGTTAAAAGTGATAAAAGTTCCAACTAAAATCACTCCCCAGTAAGCTGTTAAGCTTGCTATAATTCCTGCCTTAATAAATGTAGTTTTAAAATTTGAGAGTTTATTGATAATTTTTACTTTAGAAAGTAACATTAAATTCGTCAATACACCCACAACGAAATTTGTCAAACAATTATTTATTATTAAGCAATTTTTTTGCCTAGTAGATGGTAGCCCCAAAAACTTTAATTGTATCGTCCTCAACTCCTAACACCAACCTTCCAAGGAACTCTCCTGGTATCTCTTTATTTGTCTGTTTGATCAAAACAGTTATGTGATCTCCTCTTCTAAGGCAACCGAAGGGTTCAAAAGTCTCTTTAAGATTAGTGATTAGCTTGTTATTGGCCCACTGTTTCCCGAGCTCTACTTCGTTAGCGCCAAAAAGCATTTGAGTAGAGAAATCTCTAGTAAACCCGCCATAATCTTTAAGATTAGATGATTTAACCAAATTATCCCAAATAGGTTTGGCTAATTCATATATTTCATCATCTGATTTAGATAAAATATCCATGTGATTTAATTAAATTATTTATTACGAAGCTTTTTTCTTCTCGTTCTCATCCACTATATGGTAGACAGGAACTTTCTCCATACTAAACTTACCAGTTTTAGGGTCACGTCTAGAAACTGTTAAACAATGCCAATTTTCATCATCAAGTTTCATATGATCACCTCTATAATAATAGCCTGGCCATCTAGTCTCTTCCCTAAATAATGTATGTTCTGTTACACACTGAGAAGTCAAAGCTCTGTGTTTTAATTCCCAAGCTCTCATAAGCTGGTGATAATCTTCAGCTCCAACATGCTCTAGGTCTTCTTGAAGCCAATCTAACAACTCAAGTCCTCTTTTCAACATATTACCATTAGTCATATAATTTGAAGTAATTCCACCAACATATTCATCCATGATTTTCTGTAACCTTTGAAGACCTTGGATTGGAGATATATAGCTAGGAGAAACTGTTCCACCAGTGATCTCATTTCTAGCAACTGTGTAGTTTTCTAGTGGTTTGTAAACTGCAGTTTTGAAATCCTCACACTGTTTATCTGAAACTTTAACCCCTTCGGCTTTTTTGTCTTCAATGTATTTAACTGCAGCTTTTGCAGCTAATCTACCTTCTGTAAAAGATCCAGATGAAAACTTATGTGCGCTTCCACCAACTGTATCTCCTGCACCAAATAAACCGTCAATAGTCAGCATTCTGTTATAACCCCAGAAATATTCTGGTGGTGATAAGTCCTCAGGGCCACTCACCCATGCGCCAGAACAAGTAGCATGAGATCCCATTACATACGGCTCAGATGTAGTTAACTCAGGATTTGTGTATTTTGGATCAATGTTTTGAGATGCCCAAACTACAGCTTGACCAACAGTCATTCCTAAGAAATTTTCCCAACCTACTGTTTCTAAATGTGGATCTTGGAAAGCTTCAGTAGTTACCATATGGATTGGTCCACCACCTGCAGCTACTTCTTGAATAAATGCATGGTTTCTCAAACAAGTTGGTGTTGGATGATGATCAATGTACTCTCCAACTAACTCTTTAGTTTGGTCATACCATTTTTTCTCATAATTTTCGCCATTAGCATTTTGAGTATAGGTTTTTAAATGAAGGAAATACGCTCCAACTGGACCATAACCATCTTTAAATCTACATAATACAATTCTATTTTCCATTTGAGTCATCTTTGCACCTGCTGCAATTGGTAATGCATATGCAGATCCATTACTCCATGGTGCATACCAAGTTCTACCCATTCCTTCTCCAACCGCTCTTGGTTTAAAGATGTGCGAAGCTCCACCAGCAGCAACAATTACCGCTTTTGCTCTGAATACATGGAAATCACCAGTTCTCATATTAAAGCCAACTGCTCCACCAATTCTGTTATCATGAGACTCGTCCATTAAAAGATGAGTAATCATTATTCTATTATAAATTTTATCTGCAGATTTTTTTGCAGCTTCTGCAACAATCGGTTTATAACTTTCGCCATGGATCATAATCTGCCATTTACCTTCTCTTAGGTATCTTCCAGTTTCTTCATTCTTCATCATAGGTAGACCCCATTCATCAAACATATGAACTGTAGAGTCCACGTGACGAGCCATGTCATAACCTAAATCTTCTCTTACCATTCCCATTAAATCATTTCTTGCATATCTTACATGATCTTCTGGTTGGTTTTCACCCCATTGCATTCCCATGTAGCAGTTAATTGCATACAGTCCTTGAGCAACAGCTCCACTTCTATCAATGTTAGCTTTTTCAACACAAACAATTTTCATGTCTCTACCCCAGTGTCTTGCTTCAAAGGTAGCACCAGTTCCAGCCATACCTCCACCAACAACTAATATATCGCAATCTTCGTAATGTGTTTTATGACTAGCCATTAATAGTAAACTCCTTTTTTGAATGACTCTTTGGGAACACTCGGAAGCTCTCCATCTATATTTAACCCTTCTGGTTCGGTGTATAATCTTTGTGAATTTATCTCACCTTGATTAGGTTTATCCCCCTCAGCTAATTTAGGAATAAATTTTCCCCAAGGCTTAGTTGTAATTGGGGATACAAAGTTTTTTTCAGTTCCATTTCTGAATTTAATTTTCCAAGAGATTGTTCCTTTTTCTTCTTCCCTTCTTACTCTAACGCTATGCCCCATTGGAGCAAAGTCTGCATATCCTCTAACATCAATAGCGTGGTTAGGACAAGCTTTGACACAAGAATAACATTCCCAACAAAAGTTAGGTTCTATATTTTTTGCACGTCTTATGTTTTCATCAATGTGCATTATATCTGATGGGCAAATATCTACGCAATGACCACAGCCATCACATCTTGTCATATAAACAAATGTTGACATATTATTCTCTCTCCTTTTTAAATTTTATCATAATTAATAATGTTTAGGTTGTTCTCTTTTGATACCCAAACCAAATTGTTCAGGTGCATCTGCAGGTGGTGGTAAATTATCTCTTGAACCATCTGCTTCAGCTAAATTCTTTTGTATTGCAGCACCAGGCTTATAAAACATGTGAGCAAATTTTGACCAATAAACTCCTCCAAATAAAAGTAGGTTTGAAACTACAAATAATAATAAAAATAAATTTGCATCCCATCTTCCTTCTAAATTTAAACCTTGAAGATATGACCAAATAAATCCAGTTAAGGAAGTTGCAATCAGAGCTAATACAAATAAATCTGCTTTAATAATTCTGTACCAAGGTTGCGCTTCAGAATAAACATCAACTCTTAAGAAGAACCAAAACCATGATCCACCCAAAATCGTCATCAAAGCGCCAATATGCCAGATCATTGGCCAAACAGTCGGAGTTTCTGCATTTGCTGATGAATAACAAAATATCATCACAACAGAGCCAACCCAAAACAATATAGTACCGTACATACCAAGAACATGTGCTAATCTTCTTTTGCCCGCCCCTAGTTCTGATGTAGTTCCGATGTCGTATGCAATTGTTTTTGAAACAACTGCAATTCTTTCACTAGTCGATAGTTCTTTGGTCGCATTTTTTTTTGCTTTCTTGGCATTTTCAAAAAAGTATTTCACATTCTTTTTATGGATTATGTCTAAAAGAGTGCCTGCAACTATTAATAAAACCATTAACACCACAAAACCTTGCATGACTATAGATGGAACTGTTTCAGCTAGAATTGAAAAAGGATTTGTTGCAAACATTTTTTATACCCTTGTAATATAAAATTGAATTAATTTAAGGTTTTCTATTCTAGAAATTTATATAGTTCAACCAAAAGTATTGGTCAATTTGTCTTTAATAACAACTTAGAGTTTACGTTTGTAGTGTTGTTTGTTGGGAATCACTGACCTAACACCACCCTGAGGACTCTCAACATCCCCTTCTCTTCTTGGAATTAGATGAATATGACAATGCATAATTGATTGGCCTGCAGATTTTCCTGCATTTGTACCTATATTAAAACCTTTTACACTAGTATCTTGTTTTAAAATTTTTTCTTTAGTTTTTAAAATTAACTCGTTACATGCCTGAATTTCTTCTTTAGTAAGGTCAAAGTATGTCTCTACATGTCTTTTAGGAACGATAAGACTATGAAATTCTGATACAGGGTAGCTATCTGTGGATGAATAAGCCAAGTGGTTTTCAAACTGCAGCTCTTCTTTTCTAATTTTGCAAAATATACAAGGGTTGTTTGGATCTTTCATGTTTAAACGAGAGAATTATATAGTTTATTTAACTTAGTGTAGCAACCAGTCTTTCTTCTCTTCCATTTAAGATCATTTATTTTTGAAACTGATGTTACTCCTTTACCAGATCCAATAAGAATTATTTCATCATAATCATCAATTGATTTAATAGAAATATCTTTAAAATTAATTTTAATTTTCTTACTTATAAATTTAATTGTGTTTCCAAAATAACAATTTTTTTTAGGTGAAAAAATCTCTCCATTTTTCACAAAAACTAAATTTGAAGTACCAGTTTCTAAAATTTTATCATTAGCAACTAGGGCTATATCAAATTTAGTGGAGTCAACTTTGCTTAATTTTGCTAATATTTTTTTATAATAGAGATTTTTGTAATTTGGTTCTACTCGTTTATATTTAAACAATAAAAGATTAAATTTATTTTTTGGTTTTGGTCTTTTTCTAATTGAGACTGATATAAGTTTTTTATTTAACGCTATACGAAATAAATTATCAGAACCTTTGTATAGAGTATTTTTGTTAATTAAATCTTTAATAATGTTTTTTAAATTGTTTTTTCTTATTCCATATTTTTTTGTAGATTTTATTAAGTTCTCTAAATGTGGTTTTAAAAGTATTAACTTAGGAGGTTTTCCAACCATTCGCATTGTGGTGAATACACCTCTAGACCCCCAAAGATCATTGAAATTAACTTCTTTAAGATTACTAAGCTGATAAGATTTTTTTAATAAGAGTGTTGCCATTTTCTGTTAAAAAAGATTCTGGATGAAATTGAAATCCATATATTTTGTTTTGATTATCCTCAAGGCCCATAGGTATTTTTGTTTTACTACATCTCATAGTTATTTTAATTGAATTCGATTTGAATGGCTCCATTAATTTTAATGAATGATATCTACCAACTTTAAATTGTTGATTGTTTTTAAAGATTTTACTTTGATTATTTGTTTTTATTTTGGATTGAAATCCATGATATATTCTTTTTTGCTGTATGATTTTACCTCCTTCATTATACAAAATCATTTGATAACCAAGACAAATACCAATAATTTTTTTCTTTCCTTTATATTTTTTGTAAATTTTTGATGTTGTTGGATAATCTTTTGGTGATCCAGGTCCTGGAGATAAAACAATCGTATCACTTTTATCAAGCGATTTATCATTTACTTCATAATAGTTTGCGCAAATTACTTTATCAAATTTTGCAAATTGATGAACCACATTCCAAGTAAAAGAGTCTTGATGATCAATTATGTAAATCATTTAAATAATTCCAGTAAAGATTTTGCTTTAATATAATTTTCATTGAACTCTTTCTTTGGTGAGCTATCTAATACTACACCAGATGCAGCAGAGATCTCTGATTGATTTTTATAATTTAATATAGATCTAATAATAATATTAAACTTCATATCTTGATTAAATTTAATAAATCCAAAACTACCTGTAAAAATATTTCTACTTTCTTTTTCTTGATTATTTAAAAGTTCTAATGTTCTAATTTTAGGGCAACCAATTACGGATCCTCCCGGCATCATTGCTTTAATGATATCAATCAATTTTGTATTTTTATTTAATATTCCACCTATTGAAGTCACAAAATGAAAAAGATGCTTGTATTCCTCAACATATTTTTTTTTTAGTATTTTAACACTTCCTGGTTTACAAATTTTAGATAAATCACTTCTTTCCATATCAACTATCATGTTGTGTTCTTTGGTTTCTTTCTCATTATTTTTAAAATATTTAAGAGCTGCATTTTTGTTAGAAGAGTATTTTTTCTTAAAAGTACCAGCAATTGGTTTTGTAATTATTTTGTTTTTTTTCTTATCTATCAATGTTTCTGGAGAGCAACTTACTATAGAATAATCCTTGTCTTTTATCATAAATGACTCTGGGGAAGCATTAACACGCATTAATTTCCAAAAAAAATTAATAGGATTAATTAAAGATTTATTTTTATATTTTGTACAAATTTTAATTTGATAAGTTTCACCTTGTCTTATTTTTTTTGAAAATAATTCAAATATTTTTTTATATTTTTCATAAGAAATATTGATCTTAAAAGGACTTAATATTTGAGTTTTGCTAAATTGATAATTGAATGTATGTTTTTTTATACTAGATATAACTTTAATATCTTTTCTAATTTTAATTATTGTCTCAGGTTTATAAAAAACCCCTTTGTAAAAATTTATCCTTTTTTTATTTTTTAAATTAATACCAATTAAATTACATAAAATTTCGTAACCAAAAAAACCAAGATATAAATCTGTTTCTTTTTTGTATTTTTTTTTCTCTAACGATTTAAGAAAATTATGTGTATTTTTTTTTGTTAAAACAATTTTTTTGGAAAAATCAGTGTAAATATTATACCCATCATCTACTTTATAAATAATTAAAGGTTTATCTGATTGATACAGATCTTCTAGATAGGGATTAAATTTAAACTTATGCTGGTTGAGTTCTTTCAATTGCTTTCTCTATTATAGGTAAATGTATCAGACCTGCAAATAATGATAATGCGATAGATCCGTACCATGCATAGTCAAAATTTCCGTTTAATTCATAAAATACACCACCTAGATATGCTCCTAGGAAAGAACCAATTTGATGGCTTACAAAAACTATTCCATATAAAAGTCCAACATATTTTGTACCAAATATGTGTGCAACAATTCCATTTGTTGGAGGAACTGTGGATAGCCATAAAAAACCAAAAGTAACTCCAAAAACTACCGAGTTAAATATACTTGGCGGTAAGAAAATAAAATAAATTATAGAAACTCCTCTTAATAGATAAATGGCACTTAAAATTTTTTTCTTACTATACCTTGTTGCTAAATAACCACTGGTAATCGTGCCGGCCATATTAAATACACCAATCAAAGCTAAAACCATTGCAGGCGTCCAGTCAGGCAAACCTTTATCAGCCATATAAGTGGGAATGTGTGTCGCCACTAAAGCAATATGCCAACCACAAACAAAAAAACCTAAAGTGAGATAAATAAAACTTTTGTTAGCAAATGCCTCTCTTAGAGCCTCTCCTGCTGTTTGATTATTATCTTGATTAACTCCTACAGGTATTTTTGGAGTACTAACAAACAAAGCTACCACCAATCCTAATCCTAAAAGAAGAGAAAAATATAAAAGAGTATTCTCCCAGCCTGTTTCAACTAAGGAATATCTTACAAGTAAAGGTGATACAAAATATCCAAATGAACCTGCACACGTAACAATTCCTGTTGCAATAGTTCTATTAGATGCTGGAAAATGTTTAGCTACTACTGATACTGGTATACCTATTGCAGTGGAACCCAAGCCAATTCCAATCATCACTCCTATAGTTAAAGTAAAATAACCTCCAGTATTATAGCCAGAATAAAAAAGCAAAATCCCAACTAAATAAAAAACAAAACCAATAAATATTGCAATCGCTCCTCCGTATTTATCAGTAATTACACCGAACAACGGACTAAATACTCCCCAAAGTAATAACTGCAATCCCATAACAAAACCAAAATGAGAAATGGAAATATCTAAGTCAGTATTAAAATCAAAATAAAACAATCCAAAGGTCTGTCTTATTCCTAAAGAAATAATTACAACTATAGAAGCAGCAATTAAAGTGATTAGTGCTTTTTTGCTAATAGTAAAACTTTCTGAACTCATTTAATAAATTTTAATGCTTGTTTTATATCATTTATTATATCTTTAGGATCTTCAAGACCAATATGCATCCTTATTATATGTTCGTCTTTATTTACATGTGTAAATTGTCTCTTACCTAGTGCTTGGTGTGTTTGATATAGTGCTAAGCTTTCGAAACCTCCCCAACTAAATCCATACCCAAAAAGTTTTAAAGAATTAACAAATTTTAACACTGAGTTTTTATTTTTTGATTTTATTTTAAATCCTAATAAACCAGATGCTCCAGAATAATATTTTTTCCATAATTTATAATTTTGACTACCTTTTTTATATGGATAAAAAACTTTAATTATTTTTTTCTGTTTTGATAAAAACTTGGAGACCTTAAGTGCATTTTCCTGATGTTTTTCCAATCTTACATCTAAAGTTCGAATACCTCTTAGAATTAAATAAGCATCATCAGGACCTAATCTTAATCCTGAAACTTTATTTGTTGCTTCTACTAATTTAAAAACTCGTTTACTTATAGCTAAACTGCCGCCCATTACATCTGAGTGACCAGAATAATATTTTGTTGCAGAGACAATCGACATATCAAAACCTAGCTTTATTGGTTTCAGAAAATAAGGTGTTCCCCAAGTGTTATCTATGGCTGTATAAATTTTATTTTTTTTTGCCAATGCAACTATTTTAGATAAATCTTGAAATTCAAAAGTGTTGCTTCCAGGATTTTCAACAAAAATAAGCTTTGTTTTTTTTGTAATCTTACTTTTTAGATCATTTAAGTCATTTGGATTATAAAATATTGCTCTGATATTAAATTTTTTAAGGTATGTTTCTGTTAAAAATCTTGATGGCGAGTAAACTGAATCTGTAACAAGTATTTCATCATCTGGTTTCATAACGCTTAACACACCAAGAAATATTGCACCAAAACCAGTAGGGGTTAGATAAACCTTATAACATTCTTCAATTTTTCTTAAAATTTGTTGTAAAGCATATGTTGTGGATGTTCCCTGCCGACCATAATCAAAATTTCCACTTACAGGATCTTTCAAATATTTATTCTGTGTTTTTTTAATATCCTGCATAGATTTAAAAATAATAGTTGAAGCTCTAACCACAGGAGGATTTACTGACTGATTATGAAAATCTTTAGCTGTATGTTTCAGGAAAGTCTTGAAGGAATTACCCATAATAAATTTGATATGTTATTAAGACAATGCTATATCCCATGAAAAACGTCAATAAAATTAAAATAGGACTTAATGAGTTACCCAAAGAAACATAGAGGCCGAAGAAAACAAGGGTCTAAAAAAAGAAGAGCAAAAAGAAAAAATAAGAAGAAATAATTTTTCTGCTATTCTTTAATCCAACCACCACCAAGCACTTTGTGGCCAAACTGGTCTTTACGATAAAAAACACATGCCTGTCCAGGTGAAATGCCATCTTCAGGAATTGCTAAATTAACTATAGCATTACTGTTGTCTATAAGATCAACTTTTGCTTCTAGAAGACTTCCAGTAGATCTAACTTTAACAAATAAATTTTGATCTAAATCCTCTTTGTTAGTTAATAAATTTATTTCCTTTAAAGAAATTGTTTTTTTTCCAAGTTTTTCTTTAGGTCCAACTATTATTTCATTTTTATCCGAATTTATCTTTAACACATAAAGGGCTTCTTTATCTGAAACTTTAATTCCTTTTCTTTGTCCAATTGTAAAATTAATAATTCCATCATGAACACCAAGTACATCACCATCTAAATTTTTTATATTTCCTTTCTGAAAGGAGTCTGGTCTAAACTTTTGTATTACGGAAGCGTAATCACCATTTGGAACAAAACATATGTCCTGACTATCAGGTTTATCAGCAACGTTTAAATCTAAATTTTTCGCAATTTCTCTAGTTTTATCTTTCAACATTCCACCTAATGGAAATCTCAAATAATCTAATTGTTCTCTCGTAGTATTAAATAAAAAATAACTTTGGTCCCTATTTTCATCTATAGCTCTATACATATTTGTGGTTTTATTTTCTGTAATACTTTTTACATAATGACCGGTAACTAATGCATCAGCTTTGAGTTCTTTTGAAACTTCAAATAAATCTTTAAATTTAACAGTTTGATTACATTGAACACAAGGAATTGGAGTTTCACCCTTTAAATAACTTTCAACAAAATTATCTATAACACCTTGCTTAAACTTGTCTTGGTAATATAAAATTTTATGCTCTATACCTAACTTATGTGCAACACGTTTAGCATCCATTATATCTTGACCTGAACAACATTGTTTTGATGCAGCCACCTCTTTACCATCATCATAAAGTTTTAGTGTTATACCAATTACATTATAACCTTCTTTTTTCATGATGCCTGCTACAGTAGAAGAATCTACTCCACCCGACATTGCTACAACTACAGTAGTATCTGAGGGTTTTTTATCTAATCCAATAGAATTTAAATCTTTATTCATAAGGTGGTATTTATACTTATTTACAATATAAGTTAAATTAAATGATTTTAGATTATGAACCAGGTGACAAAGTCACTAACCCTCAAAAAAAAGAATGGGGAATTGGGCAAGTGCAATCTATAATTAACGATAAAGTGACAGTTAATTTTGAAAATGCTGGAAAAAAAGTAATTAACGCAAAAAACATTGAATTAAAAAAACTAGGAAAATGAAGTTAAACTTGAAAGAGATTGTTGAAAATTTAATTGATAATTTTTTAGAGGCTGGAGATTTGGCTATCCAACTAAGAGAAAAAGGTTTGATAAAAAAAATAAAATCAGACAATACGCCAGTAAGTAATGGTGATTTGGAAGTTAATAAATTTATATCAAAAAAAATTTCAGAGATTACTCCTAATTTACCTATCATTTCAGAGGAGACCTCTGAAAATAAAGATAACCTAAATTTAAAAGATTTCTGGCTTATTGATCCTATTGATGGAACTTATGATTATATTAATAATTTAGAAGAATTTACCATTAATGCTGGTTTAATAATTAACAACAAACCTGTTGCTGGTTTAATAAATGCTCCTGCAAAAAAAAGAATGTTTTATTCATATGAAAAAGGTAATGCTTTTGAGCTTAGAAACAGTAAAAATATTAACTTAAGCAATTTACCTGCTAAGAAAACAGAAAATTTAAAATTTATTTCATACTCAACTAAAATAAAGCCTGAAATTCAAAAAATTTATAATGATTTAGGAGTAAAAGAAAATATTAGAATGAAAAGTTCTTTGAAATTCTGCGTCGTTGCAGCTGGTGAATATGATGGTTATGTTGCAGAACCTAGGGCATATGAGTGGGATATAGCAGCTGGTCACGCAATTTTAGAACATGCAGGTGGAACTGTAACTGATTTTGAAGGAAATGAAATTTTGTATGGGAAAAAAGATTTAAAAAATCCAAGTATAATTTTGAAAAATAAAAATATTTTATAATGGATGAACAATTAAGAATAATACTAATAATTATTGTATCTGTTTCAATTTTTGGATTGTTAGTGTTTGTTTTTGTAAAAAATTATATAAGAAATAAAATAAATCAGCTCGTAAAAGAAGAAAATGATAAAAAATTAAAGTAAATTTATTATTTTTAGATATTCATCTTTGTCTATATCCATTACCTTTTTTGATGTTTCAAAATCAAAACCATTTCTTGCAAGTAGAGATATATCTTTTTTATAAAATAAAGTTCTATTATCCTCTGCTCTAGCTGGGCCAATTCTTTTCTTTTTACATAATTTTATTGCTGAAAAAAAATCTTGATCAGAATTATCTTCCTTTATTTTGTCGACCGTATCCTTAACAAATATCTCGTTAATTCCTTTTCCAATTAAATAATTTCTAATCTTATTAATTGAGTTTCCTCTTTGGATCATACTTTTGGCTTTACTTTCAGAATAAAATTGATCATTTATAAATTTGTTTTTTTCTAGATCAGACAAAACAATATCAATCAATTTATTTACATCTTTTTTTCTTACATTTGATGTTGATAATTTCATGTATTTTTTTAATAAATAAGTTTTGAGTTGTTGTTTTGAAGGAGCATACTTTTCAACATATGCAAAGGCAAAATTACGCATCTCATCAACAGTTACTTGGAGCGTTTTTTTTCTATTTCTTATAGGAATCATTGTTAGATTTAATATAATATATCTATATGATTGGACAAATTTATACTTATTTCACAATTGAGACACTTTACATGTGGATCAACCTTGGAGTTCTACCTTTTTGGTTTATCTTGATAGTGTTTCCGCAATCACATTTAAGTAGAATTTTTGTTACATCAATTTTTCCTTTTTTCATATTAAGTGGTGTGTATATCTTTATTTTATACAAATCTTATTTAATTGGTTATGATTTTGATGGAAATTTCTCTCTTTACCTAGGTCTAAGTGAGTTATCTAGATTGTTTGAAGACCATTTGTACATAATGATATTTTGGACTCACTTCATAGCAATAAACTTATTTATTGGTGGCTGGATTGTTAAAGACTCTCAGAAGTTTTCTATTAATAAAGTTTTAATGGCTGTGCCGTTAATTGTGACTTATTTAATTGGTCCAATAGGTCTATTTTTATATTGGATAATTAGAATTTTTTACGCAAAAAGAATTAGTTTATATGAGTAATCATATAGATTTTTATTTTGATATAATTAGTCCCTATGCATATATTGCACACAAAAAAATTCTTAAACATAAAAATATTGTATTTAATTACAAACCAATTTATTTAGGGGGTCTTCATAAGCTAGCAGGAATTGATTCTCCTGCATTTAATAAATATAAATTAAGGAATAATATTAATGATTGCAATTTGGTATCTGAAAAAAATAACATTAAATTCAAATGGAATTCTAATTTTCCAATAAATTCTCTAAGTATAATGAGAGGATATATTAGTGTTGGTAAGGACAAGCAAAACGATTACTTAAATTGTTTTTTTGATGCTTATTGGAAAGATGATCAGGACTTATCAAATATCGAAAATTTTTCTAAATTATTAAATACATTAAATATTGATCATGATGAATTTTTTAAATCTATAAAAAAACAATCTATCAAAGATAAATTGATTAAATTAACTGCTGATGCTTTTCAAAGAGAAGTTTTTGGAACTCCAACCTTTATAGTTAATAATAAAACTTTTTGGGGACAAGATAGACTTGAATATGCTTTAGAAGAGGTAAATAATAATTAAATTATTTTAAAGCCACTGTTGCTCATTGCAGCAAATCCACCATCAATATGAGAAATTTTTTCATAGCCCATTTCTTTCAATGATTTTACGGCCAAAGCAGATCTCACGCCTCCTGCACAAAATAAAATAAGCTCTTTATTTTTATCAACCTGTCCATTTTGTATAATTGGACTATTTGGATCTAAATAAACTTCTAGCATACCTCTTGGGATATGATTTGCACCTTCAACTCTACCAGTGTTATCTAATTCATTTATCTCTCTTATATCAATTAAATTACAATTATTACCTTCAAGCATTTCATAAGCTTCATTTGCGGTAATAGTTTTTATTTCCTGCATTGCAGAATTAACTAAACTTTGAATTGATTTAATTGTCATAATTAATTATTTCTAACTTATGAAAGTTCAAAATAAAACAAGAAAATCTAGTTTATTTAAAAAACTGTTTATAAAATTTTGTAGATTTTTCGATTATGAAATTGTCGATCAAGGTGATCTTAGTTTTCCAACAACTAATAAAAAAGGTTCTAAAAACTTATCTAATTTAGGAATACAGTCTCTTGTTTTACCAATGGGTAGAATTAAAATAAAAAGACCAATTAGATCACTGGACATAATTTTAAGAACATGTGCCTCAGTAAACATGCTAACTCAATCGAAGAAAAGGATATTTAAATCAAATAAAAAAGATTATTCTTTAAAAACTTTAAAATCACTTATTAATTCAATCAACAATAATAAAAAAATATTTAAAAACATCAAAGTCAAACTTACTATAATCGATCATAACTCTAATCCTAAAGTTATTGAAAAATTTAAAAAACTTTTAAAAAAAGAGTTTTTTAAAAGTGAAATTCTTAATTTAAATATAAATTTTTATAAAAAAAATATTAAAAAATTTAATCAACAAGGAAATAAAGTTACGGATAATCAAATTTCAAATATGTCTAATATTAACCAATCACTTAATATCGGAAAAAACTGTGATGATTTAGTTTATTTTGTAGAGGATGATTACTTACACAAAAGAGATGCTATAGAGGAAATGATCCTTTCTTATGAAAGGATTTCTTCACAAATAGGTAAAGAATTAATTATGTGTCCTGCTGACTATCCATATCTTTATAATAAATTAGAAGATTCTAAAATAATTCTAGGTAATAACTGTCACTGGAGATCTATAGAGGAGTCTTTATGTACTTTTTTAACTAGCAAAAAAATAATAAATAAACATTTTAAAAAATTTGTAAGCGCTTGTGAGTTTGAACATTATCCTTTTGAAAAACCATTTCATGATATATATAAAAAGGAATTATGTATCAGTCCTATGCCTGCTTTAGCAGTTCATTTTACTAACATAAATTCAATCTATGGTTTATCACCTTTGATAGATTATGAGAAATTATGGAAAGAAAATAAAATATGACATTAAAAATAAATTCTAAAGCACCAAGTTTTGAAATTCCTGCAACTTCAGTTGGTAAATATTCATTAAAAAACTCTAGTGGAAAATATCTGGTTTTATATTTTTATCCAAAAGACGATACACCAGGGTGCACTATTGAAACTAATGATTTTAATAAACTTCTTTCTAAATTTAAAAAATTAGACTGCGAAATATATGGGATGTCAAAGGACAGTTTAAAAAGTCATGACAAATTTAAAGATAAATACAAAATTAAGTTTGATTTACTTGCTGACGAAGAAAAAGAAGTTCTTAAAAAATATAAAGTTTGGGGAAAGAAAAAATTTATGGGTCGTGAATTTATGGGAATAATTAGAACGACTTATTTGATAGACAAAAAAGGTAAAATACTAAAGGTTTGGAACAACGTTAAAGTTAAAGACCATGCTAAAGAAGTATTAGAAACTCTTGAAAATATTGTAAAAAAATAAAAAAAAGACCCCTTATTTCTAAGGGGCCTTTAGTTAACTAACTAGAGAGAGATTATAGTTAATTCTTTTTATTAGAGGCTCTTCAATGAGATAACGACATGGAGATCGAAGAGCCTCTATATTGCATGCAATTAGTCACGTATTGCGTATGCTATTACTCCTGTTTCAGTTACGTCAGTACCTTTGGCTTCTGCCTCTTTACTTAGTCTAATTCCAAAAGTAGCTTTCATAACAGAGAACACGATGTACGACACCACAAATACAAAAATGTTAATTGATAGCACACCAATTAATTGGGCGCTAAAAGATGCATCAGTGTTTGTTAATGGCACAGCTAATGTTCCCCATATTCCAGCAAACATGTGAGCCGGAATTGCACCTACTACATCGTCAAGTTTGAAGCTAAAAAGTAATTTAGTTCCAAATACAACGATTAAACCACCTACAGCTCCTATGAAAATAGCTGCTAAAGGCGATGGTGCTAATGGTTCAGCTGTTACAGCCACAAGACCACCAATTGCTCCGTTTAACATTTGAATAACATCAGTTTTACCAAACATTAATCTTGTGATTATTGCAGCAGCCATTACACCACCAGCAGCAGCAAGATTAGTGTTAATAAAAATACTTGATACAGCAACTGCATCATCAAATGTTCCTATAGCAAGTTGAGATCCACCATTGAATCCAAACCAACCCAACCACAAGATGAAAACACCAACTGTTACAAGCGGAATTGAAGAAGCAGCAAAAGGTCTAATAGCTTTCGCTTCACCTTTACTACCAAATCTTCCATATCTAGCACCTAACAACATAATACCAGCTAAAGCTGCTGCACCACCTGTTGAGTGAACTAGTGTTGAACCAGCAAAATCAGAGAAGCCTAGTTCTGCTAACCAGCCTCCACCCCATTGCCAACCCATAACGATTGGATAAATAATTCCAGATAAGATAGCTGCAAATAGAAAGAAAGGCCAAAGTTTTACTCTTTCAGCCATTGCACCTGAACAAATTGAAACTGTTGTTGCACAAAAAACCATTTGAAAATACCAATCAGACCCATCAGCATATCCAGTATCAACTGAACTTGCATCAGACCAAGGTGTGAATGTTCCAATATATCCACCTTCTGGTATACCATACGCTAAGTTATATCCAAATAACCAAAACATAATTCCGGCAATTGAGTAAAGACCAATGTTCTTTGCACAAATTACAGAAACACTTTTGGAAGTTACCATACCAGATTCTAGCATTGCAAAACCCGCTGCCATGAACATGACCATGAAACCACACATTAAAAACAATAGTGAATTGAATATTGCTTGAACTTCAGCAGAAACTGTTGTCTCTGCCATACCCGCACTACTCATGTTTAATAAAAATATCAAACTAAGAATTGGTGCGGACATTTTTTTTATAAATTTAGTCATAAGACCTCCACTTGTTAAATGATGTCTTATAGTTTTAATTAAATTTAAAAGTAACGCTGATTAGGAAAAGTGGCTATGCAGTTTTTGCATATAGAAACAGCCCTAAACGAGTTTTTTAAACGTTTAGGGCTGTAGAAAAAAAATATTATCTGTTGAATACTTCTTTTAAAGCTTTGGCTGGTAAGAATTTTACCTTTTGAGAAGCAGCAATTTGAATCTGCTCACCTGTTCTAGGGTTTCTTCCAACTCTTGCTTTTCTCTTTGCAACTTTATATGTACCAAACCCAGCAATTTTTACTGAATCATCACCTTTTAGAGCATCTAAAATAGTGTTGGTAATTGTATCAAAAGTTCGCTCAGCATCTGCTTTACTCAAATTTAATGAGCCAGAAAGCTTAGCAATTAGTTGTTTTTTGTTCATTTTAGCTCCGGTTTTGTTGGTTAATATTTATACTTGTCATAAACGTTGATAAATCAAGCTTTTTTTTAGTGTTTTGTTTTTAAAAACATACAATATCTAGTAAAAACTTAAATAAATGTTGCTTTTATTGACTTTTTTAAACTTTTTAAAATGTGAATTATTTAAATAAACCTAGGTCTTTTAGATCATTGAATGTAGTGAAAAACATCAATGATAGTAACAAAAACAATCCGATTCGAAAAAAACCTTCTTGAGTTTTTTGAGACAAAGGTCGTCCTAAAACTTTTTCAAATGCATAAAACATTAAATGTCCTCCATCTAACATTGGTATAGGAAATAAGTTTATAAGCCCCAAACTTATTGAAATATAGGCCATCATACTAATGAATGCTAACACTCCAAAGGTTGCAACTTGTCCAGAAATTTTTGCAATTCTAATTGGCCCTCCCAATTGGGAAGTATCTGCTTTACCTACAATCATTCCTCCTATGTATTTTAGAGAGGAAATGCTTACAAAATAAACTTCATAGCCTGCATGATATAAAGCTTGAGCGGGTCCTAATTTAACATGGTTTACTTTATTATTGTAAGCCCCAAGCTTAATACCAACCATTCTTTTATTAATTTTGTTTCCCAATCCATCATCACCTTCAACAATATTAGGTTTTACTTTTAATATCAATTCTTCATAAGAACGCTTAACTTTAAAGTCTATAAATTCACCGGTAGACATAGTGATAAACTTAGAAACTTCCATAATACTTTTAACTTCATTACCATCTATTTCTAAAATTATATCCTCAGCTTTTAGCCCTCCTACCATTGCAGGACTATCTTTTTGAACTTCGTTTATGACTGCAGGAGTAAAATCTTTACCTACAAAGGTATAGATTGAAAAAAATATTACTAAAGCTAATAAAAAATTAGCTAAAGGTCCACCAAACACTATTAAAACTCTCTGGTATAAAGGTTTTAAAATAAATAATTTTTCCCGTTCTTCTTCGTTATATTTTTCTAAAATTTCTTGATGGTCCGCTTGTGAATAAACATTCCTATCTCCAAAAAATTTTACATATCCACCTAAAGGAATTGCACATATTTTCCATCTTGTGCCTGATTTATCATTCCAACCAAATAACTCTTTACCAAAACCAATTGAAAAATCTGTAACACCTACTCCATATTTTCTTGCAAAATAGTAGTGTCCATATTCATGTATAAAAACGACTACTAAAATAAGTATTAAAAATGGAATAATATAACTAAGCATGCATTAAATATATTATTATTTACAATTAACTCAATAAGCTAAAATGCCTTATTATTGCTAGAATTTATAATTTAGTTTAAATTTTGATCATTAATACTGTATAATATAAATATGCCTTCATTTGATGTAATTAGTAAAATAAATTATCAAGAATTTGATAATGCTTTAGCTAATTGTTTAAGAGAAATCAGTAACCGTTATGATTTTAAAGGTCTTCATATTTCAATTGAACGAAAAGATAAAACGGTGACTACAAATGCACCTGATGAATTAAAATTAAAGCAAGTAAATGAATTATTTCAAACCCATTTAGTTAGAAGAAAAGTAGACCCAAGGGTTTTAGAAGTTAAAAGTTCTGAAGGAGCTTCAGGAGGATCTATTAGACAAGTCAGTGAATTAAAAGAAGGCATTAGCCAAGAAAATGCTAAAAAAGTTATTGCTGATATCAAAAAACTAAAACTTAAAATTCAAATTAAAATCCAAGGCGATGAATTAAGAGTAGATGGCAAAAAAAAAGATGACCTTCAAGAAGCTATCGCTGCAATCAAAGGAATTGATATTGATCTTCCAATAGACTTTGTAAACTTTAGAGATTAATTCTCTCAAACTATTTGTTGTATTTAGTAAAAAAAGATATAAGCAGACACTCAATTACTTAAATATATATCTTTCCCTGCATAATGAATTTCTCTGATCTCAATATCGAAAACAAACTAAAAAAATCAATTGAATTAGCTGATTTTAAAGTTCCAACACCTATTCAAAGTCAGTCGATACCGATTAGTTTAGAAGGAAAAGATGTTCTGGGTACCGCACAAACAGGTACTGGTAAAACCTTAGCCTTTACGATCCCAATGTTGAACAAACTTCTTAAAGACAAACAAGCAATGGCACTAATTATTTGTCCAACAAGAGAACTTGCAACACAAGTAATGGGAACAGTTTTAAAGCTAAATGTAAGAGAAATCAGAATTGGTAACGCCCTATTGATTGGTGGCGAGAGTATGCAAAAACAGCTAAGACAATTAAATAAAAGAGCAAGAATTATAGTTGGAACACCAGGAAGAATTAATGACCATATAGAGCGTAAAAGTTTAAATCTATCAAAAGTAAATTATCTTGTTCTTGATGAAACTGATCGAATGTTAGATATGGGTTTTACCCCGCAAATTGAATTGATTTTAAAATTCGTGCCAAAGAAACATCAAACATTATTATTTTCAGCTACATTGCCTGAAAATATTTTAAAAATTTCACAAAAATATCTTAATAATCCTGAAAGAGTTTCAGTTGGATCTTTATCAACACCAATTGAAAAAATTAAACAAGAAACTTTTCAAATTACACCTGACAAAAAATATCATGAACTAATTAATCAGTTAGTAGAAAGAGGTGGTTCAATTTTAGTTTTTGTGAAGACTAAACATGGTGCTGATAAAATAGTTAAACGATTAAAATATGATGGGCATAAAGCTGATGCTATTCACGGAAATCTAAGACAAAGTAAAAGAGATCGTGTCATTAGAGGTTTTAGAAATGGTAACAGTCGAATTTTAGTTGCAACTGATGTAGCGGCAAGAGGTTTAGATATACCAGTTATAAAACATGTAATTAATTATGATCTTCCACAGGTACCAGAAGATTATATTCATCGAATAGGAAGAACTGGTAGAGCTGGAAAAGATGGTTCGGCTTTAACTTTTTTAACTAACAATGACAGAAATATGTGGAGATCAATTCAAAAACTAATTGATCCAGACTTTAAAGTTAAAGAAGAAGCAAAACCAAATAATCAAAAAGGAAAGAAATTTAATAAAAAAAATAAATTTAAAAATAAATTTAAAAAGAAATTTTCTAATGATAAATTAAGTAAAAAGAAGAAATTTAAAAAATTCGAAAATAAAAATAACAAAAGAAAATTTAAAAATAGAAAAAGACCTAAAAATTTTAGATTTAAGAAAAATAAACGTAAATAAAATTATACTTTTTGAATTAGAGAAGCGCTGTTATTTGTGGGTTTATTAACGTCTTTTGAAACTTCATGAAAAATTAAATTTGGAATTTTACGTTCTTTTAAAAACGCTGAACCTTGTAATTCTAAATTTAAATAACGATTAATATCAGCTTGATTTAAAATAACTGGTTGTCTGTGGTGAATTTCATTTATGTTTTCTTTTGCTTCCTCTGTAATTAAACAAAACTGATCATTTTCAAAGATCCCAGCAAAATAAATAACATTTGTGTCTTCACGAGTAAAATAGTGTGGAGTTTTTTCTTTTTCTTCTCTTTTCCATTCATAAAAACCATCTGCAACCGCAACGCATCTGCTATTTTTAATCAATTTTTTAAAAGAAACTTTTTCATCAATGGTCTCTAATCTTGCATTAATTAAAGCTTTAAAATCTTTATCTTTAGCCCATCCTGGAACTAAACCCCATTGTAGATTTTCTAAAGTATTTCCATTTTTGTATTTTTTTATTACAGGCAGTTTTTGATATGGATGAGCATTATAGTTTTCAGTATCCTCAACCTGAATTGCAGATTTAACTAATTTATTTGTTTTTGTTACAGGGTTTTTTACTACGTATCTTCCGCACATTATATTGTTTGCTGTTTCATTAATTCTTCTATTTGCTTGATCATTATTTTAGGTGATCTCATTGCAGGATAAATTTCTTGTGCTTGCTCATAACTTCTTATTGCCTTTTCATAATTCTTAAGTTGAATATTTACTAAACCCTGCCCTGCTAAAGCACCAAAGTGTCTTTGTTCTAAGGCTAATACTTGATCTATATCATTTTGAGATTTTTGAAATTCTCCTAGCATATAAAGTACAGTTGCTCTTTTATTCCACGCCTCAGCCCAATTTTGATCAAGATTAATAACTTCAGTAAAAATATCTTTTGCTTTAATATAGTTTTGATCTCTCACAAATTGAGAGCCCTCTTCTAATCTCGCTGTAAGTTTTTCATCTGTTGGATGTGTACTCCATAAAGCCCAAATTTCTTGTTCAATTATAAAAGCTACTTTCGATTTATTTGCTTTTAACTCATTAAACAATTGGTTAAGTCTAGTATCTCTTTCATTTGCTAAAGAGCTAATCTGTGAAAATAAATAAACCAAAATTACTAAGAATAACTTCTTCATATTTTAATATTATCAAATATAAGAATTAGAGTCTTTGGTCTTAAGTGTCTTTGTTGTTATTTTTACAACTATAAAAAGAAATATCTTTTTCTTTTTCCTCTTGTTTTATATTGGTTGTAATTTCGTGAATAAGTTCGCCTGTTTTTCTAGTATAGACTGCAGACTCAGAATAATTCCTCTCTTTGTCGAATGCTTGAATTAAAAATATATCCTTATTTGAAATTTTAACCTCTAAATCAATATTATTAAAAAATTCTGATAAATTTTTAACATTTAGAACATCGGGTGTTTTAGACTCGATTATTAACTTATTAATATCTTTTCTTTTAATTTGATCTTTTGTGAAAGATTCAAAGTTATGGTCTGGATTTTTTAAAATTACTTTTTCAAATTTACAATTTAAGTTCAAATCAGAATTTAGTGTAATATTTGTATTTTGAGCTTGAGCAAAACTAAAAAAACATAATAAGCTAAATATTGATAGAAAGATTTTCATTTAATTAATTATATTAATAATAGTTTTTTTAATTGTTTCACTTACTTTAATTGTTCCATCTTTGTTGGGGTGTATACCGTCTTGTTGATTCAAACTTGGATTAAGTGCCACACCTTCAAGAAGAAATGGGATTAATGCTAAATTATACTTTTTTGATAATTTTGGATAAATAGCATCAAACTCTTTTTTATATTTTTCCCCATGAGTATCTGGCGCTACCATTCCAGCTAAAATAATTTTAATTTGTTTATTCTGAGCAACTTTTATTATTTGTTCTAAATTTCTTTCTGTTTCCTCTGGTTGAATTCCTCTAAGCATATCATTAGCTCCTAATCCTAAAATAATTAAATCAATACCTGGCTCTGATAAACTCCAATCTGCTCTATTCAATCCACCAGATGATGTGCTTCCAGAGACACTTCCATTAATGACTTTAATATTTAACCCAGCTTGTTTAAGATCGTTTTCTAAAACTATTGATAAATGATGTTCTTTAGGTAATCCATATCCAGCCATCAAACTATCACCAAACAAAACTACCTTTTCTATTGCACTTGCGTTTATGTGCACTAGAAAGATTATTAAAATTTTTATAAATATAGTTTTACTCATGAGTACTCTTCTTAAATTAAAAAAAATAAATCTCAAATACCAAACTGGCAAAGATAGTATCAGTGTTTTAAAGAATATTGATTTAAATATTAAGAAAAAAGAAACTGTTTCAGTAGTTGGAGAAAGTGGCTCAGGGAAAACAAGTTTAATAATGTTAATTGGAGGCTTAGAAAAACCTACTTCTGGTAAAATAATTTTTAATGATCAAGAAATAACAGGCCTTAGTGAAGATGAAGTGTCGGAGATAAGAAAGAAAAATATTGGAATAATATTTCAGTCGTTTTATTTAATTCCTAATTACACAGCAGTTGAAAATGTTGCTTTAACACTTGAACTTAATAATTTTAAAAATCCAGAAAAAGAAGCTAAAATTTTATTAGATCGTTTTAGTTTAAAACATCGTTTTAATAATTTACCAAGTCAATTATCAGGTGGTGAACAGCAACGGGTTGCTATAGCTAGAGCAATTGCGATGAAACCAGAATTAATCTTAGCAGATGAACCAACAGGAAACTTAGATACTGAAAATTCTATCATGATTGCAAATATTTTATTTAAGTATGTCAAAGAAGAAGGTTCGTCTTTAATCATGGTAACCCATGATCCTAAACTTGCCGACAAAGCTAAAAGAAAAATAAAAATTAAAGATGGAAAAATTAAATAATCCCTCAGAATTTAGTTTGATTTTTAAATATGCTTTAAAAGACTTAAGTAGAAATTATCATAAAATTTCTAGTATCATTCTTACGCTGTTTATAAGTCTTTTTATCTTAAGTGCTATTTTCACAATTGAAGATAGTCTTAAAAAAGAACTTAATGATAATGCCAAAGCACTCTTGGGTGGAGATTTAGAGATTGATTACAATCGTAATCAAGGAAATTTAGATCTAGTTAACAAAGTAAAAGAATTTGCAACTGTTTCTCAAATGATTGAGTTCAGCACTATGCTTTCAACTACTGGCAGAGAAAAAAATAAATCATTATTTACTAGAATTAAAACTGTGGATGAAAAATATCCTTTATATGGAAATGTTGTTTATGAACCAATGGGTGCTTATGAAAGAATGCAAAAAAAACCTAATACTATCCTGATCAATGAAAATTTATCAAAAACCCTAAATATTAAAATTAACGAAATAGTAAAAGTTCAAGATCAAAATTTTACAGTAATTGGAATTATTAAATCAGTACCAGATGTAAGTGGATTTGTTGCATTTGGCGATTGGGCTTTAGCAGGAAAACAAACTTTAGAAATTTTAAAACTAAACGGAATTGGAAGCTTTTTAAACTATGAATATAAAGTAAAGTTTAATGACAATGATAAGCCTGAAGAAATTGAGAAACGAATTGAAAAAATATTTAAAGAAGATCAAAAAGTTAAACTTAGATATCCTGAAAATTCTGCAAGTGGTATAAAGAGAATTATTAATAATTTTTCTCAATTTTTGTCACTTGTTTCTATCAGTGCAATGTTGATAGCGGGTATTGGAATAGCAAATACTTTGCTTTCTTTTATTAATCAAAACAATATGTCGATAGCTGTACGAAAAGCAGTTGGCTTTTATTCAGGTAATATTAAAACACTATATTATCTGCAGTTATTTATACTTTTATTTATTATCACTGTTGTTGCTTATGGGTCAAGTTTTTTAATTGTACCAATAGCAGATAAATATTTATCTGATGGATTAGGATTGAATGTTTATCCAGTGTTTTCTTTACTAAATTTTTTAAAAATATTTTTAGTGGGATTATTGGTTCTAATAATTTTTTCTATCCCAACAATCAGTTCTATAGACCAAGTAAAAGCATCTAATTTATTTAGAAACGTATTTCAAAACCTTCAATTTTATTATTCTAAGAGATCAGTTGTTCTTAGCTTTGTTTTGTTATCTATCTTAATTTTGTTATTCACTATTGGCTCTGAACAGCCTTCTTATAGCTTAGGCTACTTTGCTGCTTTTTTTGTGTGCTTAATTGTATTTTTCTTACTTTCAAAATTAATCATTTTTTTTCTAAAAAAATTCAAATCTAGTTCAATAATTTCTTTAAAAGTTTCAATCAAAAATATTACCCAAACAAAAAGTATTACTCCTATTACAGTTATGTCTCTTGGCTTAGGGGTTACTTTGTTGTTAACATTAGCTTTAGTTGGTACAAATTTTCAAAGAGAAATTGCGAAATCTATTCCTGATATTGCACCTGATTATTTCTTTGTCGGTATTCAAAAAGGTGAAAGAGAGAAATTTGAACAAGGTATTTTAAATATGGATCCAAATGCATCTATTGAAATTGTGCCAATGGTATCCTCTGGAATTGTAAAAATTAATGGTGTAGATCCTAACACTTATATTAAACCAGATAATGATAGTTATTGGGTAATTGGTAGCGAACGAAGATCTTCATGGGTGGAAAATATACCTGAAGATAATCCAATTATAGAAGGTAAATGGTGGGATTTATCAAACCCTGATCAACTTCAAATATCTCTAGATTCAAAAGTTGCTAAAGATTTTAACATTCAGTTAGGTGATATTTTTACTTTAAATGTTTATGGACGTGAAATTGAAGGAGAGGTCATTAATTTTAGAGCGGTAGATTATCGAGATTTAAGCATCAATTTTGCAATGTTATTTAATCCTCAATTTGCAAAAAATATTCCGCATGAATATTTAGCCACTGCAAAATTTAATTCAAATAAATTTGATGAAACTGAAATGCTTGAAATCATGCCAAGTTTATCAATGATAAAAATTGCAGATTATTTATCTAAAGTTACAGCTGTTTTAAATAAGGTATTTATTGCAGTTACTTTAATTTCAGCAGTTACTATTGTTATTGGTTTAATTGTAATTTCAAGTGCAATTATGGTTCAAGGGAAAGTAAAAGAATATCAAAATTTAGTCTTTAAAATTTTGGGTTTTTCAAAAAAACAAATTGTTTTTTCATCACTAATTGAATTCATAATTATTTTTAAATCTGTAATTTTAATTGCAATATTCTTTGCAGTGATTGGTTCAAAATTTATTATGGAAAATATTTTTGAGCTAGTTTGGATGTTTGACTTTAAAGTTTTAATTTATTTAGGATTTTCAATTGGCTTTGTTACTTTAATTTTAATATTGCTAACAAACTTAAAATATCTAAATCCTAAAGTTTATCCTTTAATAAGAAATCAATAATTAGAATTTAGTAATTTTACTATCCAAAGAAATTAAATTTAATTCTACTTTCAATTTTGGAAATCTTTTTTTTATTTGTTTTTTAATTTTTGAGAACGACTCTCTATGAATTTTTTTTTCATTCGCTGGGCTAAATTCCTTTTTTCCATTTGCAATTTTGGCAGCACCACAATCTGCATGATTAATGACAATTAATTTTTCTATTTTATGCAATTCAATAGAGGTTGCTAAATTGTCATAAAATGTTTTATGCCATTTTTTGAATTTATTATGTGTAATCCCAACCGCTGCACCTGCAATTGTAAAAGCACTGTATTTTCCTGTTAATTTTTTTTTCTTTAAATGATTGTGAACTAAATGTTGAAATCTTGGATCCATACAAGACAACACCATTGCTTTAAATTTTGATTTCTTCAATTTAATTCGACTTTAAACATAGCCTCATTTCTTCTATTCATTGGAAGAGTAAACGGGCTATCATAGGTTGCTCTAATTGGTGGGCTTATAATTGATATATTATTTTTTTGTAACTCTTTTTCTAAAATTTCTTTATGCTTAAGAAAATTTCCATCTGATGCTCGTCCAGAATATCTCAGCACTGCGTAGTATCCTCCTTCGATATTAACTACTTTAACATCTTCCCTGCTTGGATTGGGTGCATTTTCTGAATTAAATTTAGAGGGCAAGTAAAATTGCATGCTCATATTTCCATTTTTTTCAACTTGAGTAACTGGAGTAGTCATTTTAATTTTCTCTTGGGTATCGTTTCTACCTGAAATATAATTAAATAACTTTCTAAAATTACTGTCTATTCCAGATGTCATAGTTTCAACCGCTAAACGATCAGAATATTTTCTAATCTCATAAACTTCATTTTTAGAGACAATTTCATAATTTGCTTCTTCGTAAGCCATAACTGCAGAATAAGGTAAAATAAATAAAGTACAAAATACTATAAAATAAAGTTTAATAATTTTCATTGTTACATAACTTTATATTCAAAATTTTGTGTAGTTTCATTAATTTGAATTAATTTAGCACCATTTCTCTTATGAAAATTTGTTGCCATTTCTGTTAGAGGTGAAAGGGTTACTAATCTATTTAAATGATTAGATTTTTTAATTTTTTTGAATACTTCTTTTACTATTAATTTTCCTCCTCCCTTTTTTTTAGACCATACAGTGTAAGCAATTGCTATTTGACCACCCGATTGATCTCTCATAGCAGTTTGTAGAAATGCGTCAGTACTAAGTTTTTCTAACTCTTCAACACTTTTTGGAATTTCATTTGTATAAGCAAAACACATTACGGCATGAATTTCTCGTTGATATTCAACACCAAAAATTTTTCTTCCATATCCTGTTCTAAACTTATTATCCAATTCTGGTCTTACAGGATCCTCTTCTGGATTACATTCTTTAAGCTCAACAAGTTTTGCACCTTTAACCCACCCAAAAAAATTATCAATATTTTTACTTAAAATTTGTCTATTTTTTCTTAATCTAGCTTTAATTCTTGGATTAAATTTTTTTTTCATATTAATAATAATTATTATCTAACATCTATTTTAAATTTTTAATGTGCTATTAAATCATACCAGATAATCATACAAAAGTTTTGCACTAGTAACAAAAATTAAAGCGTATAAAATATTATAAAATAATTTCTCCTCTATAATTTTAAGTAATTGATATCCAATTAATATTCCAAGTAATGCAACTGGAAACAATATTGCTGACTGTTTAAAAGACTCAAAATTTGTCATAGATAAACTAATATACAACGGAAGTTTAATTAAATTTACAAAAGTAAAAAAAAATATTCTTGTTCCTACATAAATTTCTTTTTTCATTCTAAGTGGAAGTAAGTATAAACTGGTTGGTGTCCCTCCCGCATGTACACAAAAACTTGTAAATCCTGCTACAACCGAGCAAGCACCACCTTTAAAAAAGTCTTTTTCTGATTTTTTTTCTTTGTTTTTTTTAAAAAAAAAGTAATGACCAGCAAATAAGAAGCCCATAACTCCTATAATAAATTTTAGCAATTCCTCTGAAAAATATGAGAAAGTTAAAGATCCAATAATTATACCGATACCTGCAAATGGAACCATTAATTTTAAAGTTCCTAAGTCAAATTCTTTTCTATATTTATAAACAGCAATAAAATCTGAAAATATTAAAATTGGTAAAATAATTCCTAAAGCTTGATTTAGCGGCATCACTATTGTCATTAACGGAACAGAAATTAAAGTCATGGATCCACCTAGGCCTGATTTTGCAATTCCGTATAAAATTATGGCTGGAACAACTGTAAAAAAAAATAATAAATTTATTTCCATTTATTTAATGAGTTTAATAATTTCGATCCTAAAGGGCTAATTGGTTCCTGAAGTATTATTTCTTTTCCAGTTTTTTGTTTTACTAATCGTAATAATTTAGTTGCTATCCCTTGTTTTCTAAAAATTGGATTAACAAAAATATACTCTACCTCACCTTTCTCATTAAATCTAACAAAGCCTATTGTTGTATTTTCATTTTTAAAAGTAAAAACTCCATCTGTTTTCTTTATTTCAAAATTTGAAACATCAAGAATATTCATAAATCCTAGTAATTCAGGAGCAATAGGATTACCGCAATTGCAGCAATTATGGAGCTAACGACAATATAATTGAGTTTAATATTGAATTTTTTTTCTACAAATTCAGTAATTTTCTCCCAGAACAAAACAATCAAAAAAATAATAATAGCTGGGAGAATATATTTAATCATTATTTATGCTTTTATATTATAACCTTTTTTAAGAAGACTTGTTACAATCACTATACAAATAATCAAAAAGCTTAACATTAAACCAACACTTATCCATATATTAAAATCTGATACTCCATAAAATGAAAATCTTAATCCATTGATCAAATATACTACTGGATTAAAATATGTAACTATTTGCCAAAACTCTGGAAGCATGTCTAAAGAGTATAAGCTTCCACCTAAAAAAACCATCGGAGTTATAACAAGTGTAGGAATGATTGACATTTGTTCGAAATTAGAACTCATCAATCCAATTAAAAAACCAAATAATGCAAAAGTAAATGAAACTAATATCAAAAGAAAAATCATTAATATTGGAAATTTTACTTCAACTTCAACAAAAAAAGTTGAAGTGATAAATATCATACAACCTACAATTAATGTTTTGGTTGCTCCTGCACCAACAAATGCAAGAACTATTTCTAGAGTTGAAATCGGTGCAGCTAAAATTTCATAAATTGTTCCATTAAATTTAGGAAAAAAAATACCAAAAGACGTGTTACTTATTGATTGGGTTAATAATGTAAGCATCAACAAACCAGGTACGATGTATGATCCATAACTAATGCCATCAATGTTTTCAACATATCCTCCAATTACTGAGCCAAAAACTATAAAATATAAAGAAGTAGATAAAACTGGCGATAATAAAGATTGCATCAATGTTCTTCTAAATCTATCCATCTCATGAAGATAAATTGCTTTAAATGCATAATAATTAAATTTCATTGTTTTCCTTTACTAAACTTACAAAAATTTTTTCTAGTGTACTCTGTTCTGTTTTTAGATCCTTCAGTTTAAATCCTGCATCTTTTAAATCTTGAAGTAAATTTGTAATACCCGTTTGTTTTGCTTGTACATTGTAAGTATAATCAATTGACATTTTATCTTTTCCAATCTCAAGATTATATTTTACTAAACTACTTGGTATTTCTTTGACCTCTTCCTGTAAGTCTACTGTAAGTTTCTTATGACCCATTTTCTTTAATAATTCTTTTGTTTCATCAACAATTATTATTTCTCCTTGATTGATAACTCCCACCCTATCCGCAATAGCCTCTGCTTCTTCTATGTAGTGTGTAGTTAAAATTATTGTAACACCAGTTTTTCTTAAACTCTCAACAACTTTCCACATATCTTGTCTAAGCTCAACATCTACTCCAGCAGTTGGTTCATCTAAAAATAAAATAGTTGGTTCATGAGATAATGCTTTTGCAATCAAAACTCTTCTTTTCATTCCACCGGACAATTGTCTGAGTCTTAAGTCTTTTTTATCCCATAAGCTTAAGTCTTTTAAAACTTTCTCAATATGTTTTGGGTCAGGTTTTTTTCCATACAAACCTCTGGAATAGGAAACGTTATTAAATACTGTTTCAAATTGTTCCAGAGTTAACTCTTGTGGAACTAAACCAATTTTTGATCTAGTTTCTCTATAATTATCAATAATATCAAATTGATCTACAGTTACCTTGCCTGAAGATGGTCTTACTATTCCACAAATAATACTTATAAGTGTTGTTTTTCCTGCGCCATTTGGTCCAAGCATCGCAAAAATTTCGCCCTTTTTAATATTAAGATTAATGTTTTTTAATGCTTCAAAACCATTGTCGTATACTTTTGAAAGGTTATTTATGCTTATTTGATCGTTTGACATTTAGATAAGCATATATAGAGACAATTTATGGTATTACAATAAATTTTAATATTCCTAATATTCAACAATGAAAAAATTTTTAATATTTATCTGTTTTGTATTAACATTTAGCACCAAAGCAATTGGAAAAGAAACTACTTACAGTAAAGAATTGTTCGATAAAGCTCTATCAGAGGGAAAAGTTGTTGTGGTAAGTTCATGGATAAAATATTGCTCATCATGTGCAGGTCAAATGGAAGTATTAAAAAAAGCAAAAAAAGATTTTGATAATATGGAATACTTTGCTTTTGATGTAACAAATAAAGAAATTGCTCAATTTTTTAATGTTCAATATCAAACAACACTTTTAATTTTTAAAGATAATAAAGAAGTTTACAGAAGTATTGGTGAGACTACCAAAGAACTTATTTATGATGCTTTAAAATCCTCTATCTAAATTTAATTTTTAAAATTACTACAGGTAAGAAAGTTGCAATCAAAAAAGATAAAAATAATAAAGATTGAGATATAAAAGGTGAAAACAAGTCTTTAGACAAAAATACTCCTACTAACAAACTTTTAGAAAAATCTGGAAATGGAAACATTAAAAATCCGGCAACTAGACCAATTATAATTGAAACATAAGCAGTTTTTTCATTCACTTTATTATAGAAACTATAAAAAACAGTCACTACAAACGCACAACAAAATAAATCTGCAAGAAGGAATAAATATAAAATATCAAATCCTTTTGAAGCAACTCCAAAAGCAATTACAGACAAGATTAAAATAAAATATTTAGATATTTTTAAGTAATCAGTTTTTTTATCTAAGTTAAAAGTTGCTTTGCCATCAACTACAAACAAACTTGAAATAGCATTAACCAAAGTATCAACAGTAGAAATTGTTAATGCAAGACCAAGGATAATGATCAATAAGGATAAAATCTCGGTTTGATCTTTTAATAACAAACTAAAAAATCCTAAATCAGGTCTAACAGATGGATCAATTGAAAATGAAACCATTCCAATAAAACCCATTAAAAAAACTATTGGAACAATAATAAAGAAAGAAATTATCAAACTACTTTTTAGTGTTTGATAATCTTTTGCTGCATATACTCTTTGCCAATTTCCTTGATGAAATAAATTAGTTGCTGCAACTGCTATAAAGAAAGTTAACCCAGCAGTATATCCTGGAATATAATTTGAACTTATTAGTTGAGGGTTTTTCTCATTAATTAAAGAAAATGAAAAATTATCTCCTGAAGATGAGATAATAATTGAAATCAAAATAAATAACAAAACACCAATTACAATCATTTGAATATTGTCAGTAAATATTGATGCTCTTAATCCCCCATAAAGAGTGTAACTTAAGGTAGCTACCAAGACTATTAATGCTGTAATCCACAATTCTGTTCCAGATATATAATTAATTAATACAGCAACTGCCGTTACTTCTGCACAAAGAAAAATGAACATATAAAAGATTGTCATTAACAAAATTAACTTAAATAGACTCTTGTCAAATTTCTTTCTCATAAACTCAACTAAAGAAGATCCTTTTGGAAACTCATTTCTAATTTTTTTTCCAAAATAAATTAAGAAAATCATTGGAAAAGCTGTGCCTAATGCATAACCAATAACAGCACCTACTCCACCCCACGTTGCGGCCGCAACTGGTCCAAATAAAATCCAAGCTCCTAAA
>CACJHW010000004.1 GCA_902593285.1 uncultured Pelagibacteraceae bacterium | reverse complement strand
TATTTGGATTATTTCCATTTGCAGGCATAGGCATTAGCTCGTTCTCACCTAAAATTCTTGCTACTCTAGTTGTTGGTTGAGCTCCTTGACCAAGCCAATATTTAATTCTCTCAGCTTCTAGACCCACTCTTTCTTTTTTCTCTTTTGGTAATAGAGGATTAAAAAAACCAACTTTTTCTATAAATCTTCCATCTCTTGCAAAACGACTGTCGGCAACAACAACCTTATAAACAGGACGTTTTTTTGTTCCACCTCTTGATAATCTTAATTTTAACATTTCTTCTCCTTTTTACTTTAATTGGTTAAATAGCTCTGGCGGTATACCTTTATCAGACATACCTTTCAGATTTCCTTTTGACATCTTTTTCATCATTTCAGACATCATTTTAAATTGCTTAAGCAATTTATTGATAGTGGCCGGATCTGTGCCAGAACCATTAGCAATTCTTTTTTTTCTAGAACCATCTATTATTTTTGGATTCTCTCTTTCTTTTTTTGTCATTGATAAAATAACAGCTTCATTTTTAGTAATTATACTTTCGTCAATTCCCGCTGAGTCCATTTGAGATTTAATTTTAGAAACTCCTGGCATAAAAGACATAATTCCCTCAATGCCACCCATTTTTTTCATTTGTCTTAATTGAGATAAATAATCTTCCATAGAGAATTGACCTTTTTTTAAATTTTCCTCTGCTTTTTTAAGATTTTCTTCTCCTAAATCTTGAGCCGCCTTTTCTACAAGGGATACGATATCCCCCATACCAAGTATTCTGTTTGCAATTCTATCTGGATGGAATACTTCAAGATTATCTATTTTTTCCCCTATACCTAAAAATTTAATTGGAACGTTTGAAACATATTTCATACTCACTGCGGCTCCACCTCTTGCATCACCATCAGCCCTAGTTAAAATAATTCCAGATAAATTAACTGTATTTTTAAATTCTTTTGCCACTGAGGCTGCAACTTGACCTGTTAAAGAGTCTGCAACTAAGAAGGTTTCTGTTGGATTAATAACAGCTTCAATTTGCTTAATCTCACTCATCATTTGTAAGTCGATTTGAGTTCTACCAGCAGTATCAAATAAAATTATTTCAGCTCCATTTAAATTAGCGGCACTTATTGCTCTTCTACAAATATCAGCAGGTTGCTGACCTTCTATAATAGGTAAAGTTAAAATATTATTTTGTTCTCCTAAAGATCTAAGTTGTTCTTGTGCAGCTGGTCTGTAAATATCTAGACTGACCATCATTACTTTTTTCTTTTTATTAGTTTCTATAAATTTTGCTAATTTTGCTGTTGTTGTTGTTTTTCCAGAACCTTGTAGCCCAACTAACATCATTGGCACAGGCGGGACTGCGTTTAAGTTTATCTCATTATTTGTTGCACCTAGTAAGTCTACAAGCTCATCGTAAACAATTTTAACAACCATATCCCCAGGAGAGGTAGACCTTATTATCTCTTGACCTAATGCTTTTGGCTTAACTTTTTCAATAAAATCTTTTGCAACATCCAATGAGACATCTGCTTCAAGTAAGGCTTGCCTAATGCCTCTTAAACCTTCATCTACTTGAGCTTCATCAAGTGAAGGTGCCTTTTTCAGAGAAGAAAAAATTTCTTCAAATTTATTTGTTAAATTTTCAAACATATTTATTACACATAGCAGTAACGCACTAGTGGGCGAACCCTCGCTGACTAGTGTCGATCTCTTTGTTTCCAAAGACACCGCAAAGTTAATGTTTTTGCGGAAACGGCATCAACCTATAATAGAGGTTCAAAAAGTCAATAAATAAGTTAAATATCTATATATGGATATTAAAGCTTTTAAAATGGACGGTTTAGGTAATGATTTTGTCATCATAGATAATAGGCAAACAATTACAAATTTGACGAAAGAGCAAATAATAAAGATTTGTGACAGAAAATTTATTGGTTGTGACCAACTAATATTGATTAAAAAAAATGATATTTCAGATGCTTCACTAGAATTTTATAATTCAGATGGAGGAATGTCAGGTGCGTGTGGTAATGGTACGCGATGTATTGCTGATTTATTAGGCAAAGAAAATAACAAAAAAGAAATTATCCTAACAACTTTATCTGGCAAATTAAAATCAAATATTGTTGGAGAAAAAATGGTTTCTACAGAAATAGGTGTTGCAAAAACAAAATGGGATGAGATTCCATTGTCTAAAGAATTAAATACAAATAATTTAGGAATTAAAATTAATGACAAAAATAATAACGAATTTTCTGGCGGAACTGCTGTAAATGTTGGAAACCCACATGTAGTTTTTTTTGTTGATAATAACGAAAATTTTGAAATTGAAAAAATTGGACCAAAAATCGAAACCCACTCTCTATTTCCAGAAAAATGTAATGTTACTTTAGCAACTGTTGTAAACAAAGAATTGATAAAAGTTAGAGTGTGGGAAAGAGGAGCTGGACTTACCAAAGCTTGTGGAACTGCAGCTTGCGCAACAGCTTTTGCCGCAAAACAAAACGGACTGGTAAATGATAAAGTTGATATTGAATTTTCTACAGGTAGATTGACAATTTCAATTGATGAAAACAATAGTATTCATATGAAAGGACCAGTTTCAGATATTGAGGAGATAAATTTTAAAATTTAATGGGAATTTTTGAAAAATTTAAATCAGGTTTTAAAAAAAGTGCCTCAGCTTTTACAACGGGTTTAAGAGATATAGTTGTAAAAAAAGAGATTGATGACAAAACATTAGATAAAATTGAAGATTACTTAATTCAATCCGATGTTGGTATTGTTTCTGCTTCAGAAATAAGAGAAATAATTTCTCAAACAAAAATTGATCCCAATAAAGATTTAACTGATGAAATAAATAATATTTTAAAAAATTATATTATTTCAATTATGAAACCTTTAGAAAATATTGAATTCTTCAAAAAAAAAGAAAAATTAAATGCAACATTAATTTCAGGTGTCAATGGTGTTGGAAAGACAACTACTATTGGAAAAATAAGCAAAATATTAAAGAGTAATGGAAATAAAGTAATGCTAGCTGCATCAGATACTTTTAGAGCAGCAGCTATAGAACAATTAGAAAATTGGGCAAACAAAGTTGATGTTCAAATTACAAAATCATCTCAAGGCTCTGATCCTGCATCAGTCGCTTATAAGGCTATTGAGGAAGCATTAAACAATAATTTTAACCAAGTTTTAATTGATACTGCTGGAAGACTACAAAATAAAAAAAATTTGATGGAAGAATATAAAAAAATTGCAAACGTTACTAAAAAAATTGATCCTGATGCTCCACATGATGTTATTTTAGTTTTGGATGCAACTTCTGGCCAAAATGTAATTAATCAAGTTGAAGAATTTAATAAAATTATTCCAATAACTGGTCTTATTATGACAAAATTAGATGGCACAGCAAAAGGAGGTATTCTTTTAGCTGTTGCTAAGAAATATAAACTACCAATTATTGCACTTGGATTAGGTGAAAAAGAAGATGATTTACAAATTTTTGAGGCCGAAAAATTTGCAGAGGCATTTACTCAAATTAATTAATTAAGGTACTAGAAATTAAAGGTTTATAAAAACTACATTTGTAGTGTTCTTTAAATTCATAATGTCCACAGTTTTTAGCTATCGAAGAAATAATAAAATCAAATTTTCCATTTATAGGATATAGCTCTAACTTTTTTTCAACAATATCAAATTTAAAATTAGCTTTTAGACTTTTTACAGCACTAATCATCACCAGAGTTTTGTTATCTTTTAAAAGATAATATGCAAAATCATCTGGAAAAACTGGGAAATCATACTCTTGCAAAAAATATTTTGCTGTTTTGGGAAACCATTCATAAGAAATTAATGGCAAAGACTCTTTTGTTTTGTAGTTATAAATATAAAGATCTTTTGGAAAATCATTAATATAATTTGAATTTTCTCCTCGAGCCAAGACAGCTTTTTCACGGGTTTTAAAATATAATGCAAAATTTTCATCGTGCGAATTCATTTGATCAATATGAAAAAGGCTGTCTACAGATGCTAAATTTTCTTTGGCATTTGATAAATTATTTAAAGAAAAAAGAACAATAAAAAATAAGAAAAAATTTTTCATAAATTAACTTAAAAAAAAAGTTTGAATTATCTTTGTTTAGATTATGGCTTAATTTAAACTATCAACAAACGATTTAAGAGCTAATACAAGTTTATCATCATATTCCATCATATGATCGTCATATTTTGTAAAATATGAATATTTAGGTTCACTTGCTAAATTAAAAATTTTTTTACCCATCCAAAATGGAACTATTTGGTCAGCCTCACCATGCATTACTAATACTGGAATATTAATATTTTTAATTTTTTCATTATTTTCATATTTATCTTTTAAAATTAAACCAACTGGAATATATGGATAAAAATTTTTCGCAGCCTCTATCATTGATGTAAAAGGTGTTTCCAAGATTAATCCTGCAAAATTTTTATTCTGAGTAATTTCAGTAGCAATGCCAGTTCCTAATGACTCTCCATAAATAATTATTTCTTCTTCTTTTAGACCTTTTTCTTTAAGCCAGTTTATTGCACTAGCACCATCTGTATAAAGACCCTCCTCACTTGGTTTTCCTTTATTGCCGCTAAACCCTCTCCATGCAATAATTAAAAAATTAACATCCATGTCTTTAAAATGATTTAACTTATGGATTCTGTTTTCAAGTGTCCCTGCATTTCCATGAAAATAAACTATTGTTTTATAACTTTTTAAATTTTTATTATGAAACCAGCCTAAAAGATTAATATTATCTGTTGTTTTGATAGTAACTTTTTCAATGTTAACTTCTAAATTATCTCC
Source organism: uncultured Pelagibacteraceae bacterium (assembly GCA_902593285.1). Classification (GTDB taxonomy): domain Bacteria; phylum Pseudomonadota; class Alphaproteobacteria; order Pelagibacterales; family Pelagibacteraceae; genus Pelagibacter. Next base: position 68,873 of record CACJHW010000004.1, on the reverse strand, counting down.
AGAATAATTATTCTCATCAGGATGATACATTAAATTTCTTTGAAAAAAGAATAAGAAAATTAAAACGATTAAGTAAATAGCAACAATACCAATAAATAATTCCAAAAAAAAATTCCTACGTTTTATTTTCATAATTTTTTCTATTTAATATTAAAAAAAATATATAAGAAATAATACTTAAGATTAAGAAAACTGAGAAAGCTGATTTAAAAGCAAATATTTCTGTGTGACCCATCCCTTTAACAATATCTATCACTAAGCCCATTAGCCATTGCATTATGAATGTTCCTGCAAATATTAATAAATTGAATGAAGTTAGTGCTTTACCGGCAGAATAACCTGAAAAAGAAAGGCCCACAGCTGGCTGTGTAACTGATAAAAAAATTGAACTTAAAATAAATAAAGTTATGTAAAAAGCCCCTGCTTTTGGACCTAATAAAATTATCACTAACATTACAGAAAAACTAATTGGCAAACCTAATTTAAGTATTCTTTTAGCGCTAAACCCTATTCCTGAAATTTTTGGTAAAAAATAACCCCATAAAAAAAAGGATACCAACATAGTTACATTGATCCAAAATAATCCTGTAGCGCTTTGTAGTGGTGTATAACCAGCAACTCTAGTCATCCATGGTCCTGCCCATAAAGTTTGTATAGCCATTAAGCCCCCATAATTAAATAAACCCATTGGAATTACACTTATAAAAAATCTATTTTTCCAAACTTCAGATAAGGTTCCAGTATTGCTTGGCTCTTCTGACTCTTTGTTTTTAGTTAAATTCCATTTTGGAATGAAAACTAACATTAAAAAAATACTAATTAAAATTAAGATAGCGATGCCGCCAAATATCCATCTCCATCCGAGACTAGGCAATAAAAGTTGCACAGGCAATGTAGATGACAAAAAACCTAATGATGCAATCATTAGCATCCATGAGTTTGCTCTTTGTTGTTGATTTTCTGCATACCATATTCTGTAACCAGTTAATGGAGCCATTAAACAAGCACTAACACCTACTCCAATTAGAATTCGCGAAATTAATAATCCAGAGAAACTTTCAGCTAAAGCAAATGATCCTGTTCCAACTAATGCAATTAATAAAAAAGAAGAAACAATTTTTTTTGGTCCATATTTATCTAACAAATATCCAAGAGGTATTTGCATACAAGCAAAACCTAAAAAATAACCCCCAGCTAACAATCCTAAATCAGCTGCTAACAAATTAAATTCTGAAGTTAATACAGGGGAAAGTGTTGCAGTAATTGCACGCAACAAACAAGATAAAAAATAACCAAATGCAAATACAAAAAAAACAACAATAGCCTGTTTTTTTGGTAAAATATAATTTTCCATTAATTAAAAGTTTAAAGATATATCTCTATGAACTGAGTTACACCTTGCAACAAATTTAGCTTGTTCTTTAGTTAATCTGTTTTGAAGTCTTAGACCAATGTTATGTTTGATAACATCATTATATTTAATTAATTCAGGCATCAAATTCTTGTTAGCATCATCTCTCCATGAAACTTCTAAATTGAAAAGATCAAAAGTTTCAGAACTTACTTCAATTAATTTTTGCTCATCTACCTCATCATTATCTATAACAGATATTAGGTCGTCTAATTTATTTGCAAATTCTTCACTTCCAGAAATTTCTCCTAGTTTTTCAAAAAGACTGTCAATTATTGATAATGTGTTTTCGTAATTTTTATTATCAATATTATATTTTAATTCTTTTATTTCTGGTGAAAGTTCTTTTAATTTTTCATTATCATTTATAAACATTACTATTTGATCCAGAGTTTCATAAGCTTCATCAACGTTTTTTCTATATCTTTTAGTTCTTGTGTTTTTTGCTTTGTGCAATATTTCAAACTCTCCATTTTTAGCTTTCCAATTTTCAGGAACTTTATTTTGAAGTTCTTTAATTTCTAGCTCGTAATTTTCGATCTTTAATTCTAATTTATTTTTATCTGATGAGTTATCATCATCTAAATTTCTAATTTCAGCTTTTGTTTTTTTAATTTTCTGGTCTATTTTTCTAATTTTTTTCTCAATTTTTCTTACATTGAAATGCAAGTCCCTATAATCTTTTGTAAATAATTCATATTCTTCTTCCGTTTTTTGAAGTTTTTTTACAATAGTAAAAGTCCCAAGAGCATTATCAAAATGCTCTTCAAAAATATCTAATTTATCCATTGGAAGATTTGTGGGAGTTAATTTCTGCATATCTTTTATTACATTCGTAATTCTTTGTTCATCAGTATTGTAAATCGCAAATTTGTACTCTTGTAAGCAATATTGAAGCTTTGGATTCATCGGTGGTGGAGCGACATTCGATGTTAAATATGTTCTTGCTGGTAAGTAATTTACTAATGATGGATAAAAACCAACGATTCCAAGACCTATCAATTGTAAAATTATAAATGGAACCACACCTTTCCAAATATTTAAAGTGGTAACAAGTTTTGAAGCTACACCCTTCAAATAAAATAGAGCAAAACCAAATGGAGGGGTTAAAAATGAAGTTTGCAAATTTACCCCAATCATCACACCAAGCCAAATTGCACTTATATTCGCTCCTGGTTCAGCTAATAATATCGGAGCAATGATAGGAACAACAACAACGGCTATTTCAATAAAATCAAGAAAGAAACCTAATAAAAAAATCACTGCCATTACAACAATGAACTGAGTCCAAAATCCCCCTGGCAAATCTTGAAGAAAATCTCTTACTAGCTCTTCACCTCCAAATGCTCTAAATCCAGAGGTTAACATTGCTGCACCCAATAAAATTATAAAGACCATTGAAGTAGTTACGCATGTTTCTGTAACAACTTCTCTTAAAACATTTTCAACTTTATATGCTCTCCAAAAACTCCAAATAATTCCTATTAAAAAAGTAATTGTAAAAAATCCCGTAATAAAAATTGCTGTAAGATCTCTAGTTTCTACAGCCTTAATATTTAAATTATAATTCTTAGATAAAATATAAATTGGAATGATAGATAAAATTGCAATTATAATTGGATAATAAGCATCTTTTTTTCCTTTGTGTAAACGATAACCTGCCATCATAGTTGCACCTATTGCTCCAATAGATCCAGCCTGATTAACAGTTGCAATACCCAAAAGTATAGATCCTAGAACGGCAAAAATTAATGCAAGAGGTGGAATAATTACCATCAAAACTCTAATCCAAAATTTTGAGTCAAAATTTCCTCTAAATGGAACAGGAGGAGCTGCCTTAGGATTTAATCTTGCGTACACAAATACATAAATCATATACAAACCAACTAAAACTAATCCTGGTAGTAGTGCCCCCAAAAACATATCTCCTGCCGAAGTTGAGCCCACTCTAAATTCTCCAGGCATATTAAATTCACCAGTTAAAATTTTGTAATCAGTCTGACGCATAGTATTTGCAACGTCTGCTGCACTAGCTAATTGATCAGCTATAATAATTAGTACAATTGAAGGAGGTATAATTTGACCAAGGGTTCCAGAGGAACAAACAATTCCGCTTGCAAGGCTTTTATCATATTTATTATTAAGCATTGTTGGTAGTGATATTAATCCCATTGCTATTACAGTAGCGCCAACGATACCTGTCGTAGCAGCAAGTAATGCTCCGACAAAAATTACTGATATTCCTAAGCCTCCAGGGATAGGTCCAAACAACTGCCCCATCGTAACTAAAAGATCTTCCGCAATTTTTGATTTTTGCAGCATGATCCCCATGAAAATAAATAAAGGAATTGCAATTAAAGTATCAGTTTCTACATCCCAGTAGTTACTCCTAAAGTTTGTAATACCGGCGGTTAGCCATTCTTTGGGGCCATCGACAGCAAAATAAGCACTACTATCTCCTGCAAATAAGTAACCAAAAAAAGCAGCAAGCCCGATTGAAATTATTGCTGATCCAGGTAATGCAAAAGCTACTGGAAAACCAGAAGCTAATGCTCCAATCATTATAATTACAAGTAAAGCTAAAAATAAATGTTCCATTATTTAATTTTTTAAAAGTTTATAACTGCTACTCATAAAGAAGCTTGTGAATTGAGTTAACATACTTACTGCAAACACAGCTAAATAAACTGCCATTAGATAAAGTAAATATAATCCGTTTGAACCTTGCTGCGTGATTTCAAATGAAATTACAGGACCATTGATGATACTAGCTTTACCCCCCATGCCTAAAAATATTACAATCAAACATAAAGGAATTCCTAGAATTAATGACCCAATTGCATTAGTCCATGCTTTTTTACGTTCGCTAAAACCAGTATAAAGAACATCAACTCTTACGTGACCTTCATGAATTAACGCATAAGCGCTTGCAAATAAATATAGGGCTGCATACCAAAAACGAACTAAGTCGCCTTGGAATGCTTGTTCATATTGAAAAATAAATCTTGATAATACAATTAAAAATTCACTTCCAACTACTAAAACTGCTAACCAAATAAACCCTACAGATCTTGTAAAATAACCAACTACAAAAGAAGCCAATATTAAAGGAAAGTGTATATATGTAATTCTAAAAGCAGGTATTACTAAATTAATTTTAAGTTGTTCTCCAAAAATTGGCTCAACTAGTTTTTCTACTACCATGAATGAGATTAAAAAGTCTGCTACTCCAACAATTAGTACAGCCCAGAAAGAGGACCTTACTACGTAAGCTGTAATTTTCGATAAGATCTCAGAGTCTGTTTGCAATGTTTGTTTTATGGATTTCAAAACAAAAAATATAACTCCTGCTAAAGATACAAAATAAAATAGTAATTGAATATATGATAAGTTTATTGCAAGCCCCTCTAAAGGCTTATTTAATTTTTTAAATCCAAATAATTCATAATGAGCGAAAAGTTTTTTAACTCCTGGCCAATCAAACCAAACTGTTAAAACATTATTTACTAAAAAAACAAAAGTTAAAGCTAAGATAGAATAACTAAATATTCTTATTAAAATAGATAAGTTATTTTTCTCCATCATATTAAATCTTTTATTGATATATAAAAAGAGGGCCCATTTAAGGGCCCTCTAGTAATAATTAGAATTAAATTATACTCCTAATGCTCTATTTCTTTGAGCAACATATGGCCCGTCAGACAAGTTAGTCCAAGCACCAATTTCCTTACGACCTTTAACAAAGGCAGCATGTACTTTCTTAGCAAGAGCACTATGTTGTTGAACTTCATCAAAAACTTCTGCAGCACCTTTAGCGAAAGCATCGTAAACTTTATCGTTAAACTTCTCTAGTTTAACTCCACTTTCGTTAACTAATCGCGCTAGTGCAGCTCCGTTTTTAGCATTGTATTCAGCCATTGTAGTTGTGTCAGCCCAATCACATGCAGTTTTAATAATTAACTGATCTGATTTTGACAAACTAGTAAACCAAGATTTGTTAACTCCACAAGCTAGTGTAGATCCTGGTTCATGCATTCCTGGATAGTAATAATACTTAGCAGCTTCCTGGAACTTCATAGCTTCATCGTTCCAAGGTCCTACCCATTCAGTTGCATCAATTGCTCCAGACACAAGGTTTTCATAAATTTGTCCACCAGGAAGTGAAATTGGAGAACCACCAAGTTTTCCAAGAACTTGTCCACCTAAACCAGGCATACGCATTTTTAAACCTTTAAAGTCATTAGCTGATCTAATTTTTTTGTTAAACCAACCACCCATTTGCACTCCAGTGTTACCAGCAGCAAAACTTTGTGTTCCGAAATCATCTGTTAATTCGTCCCACAACTCTTGTCCACCAGCAAATTTTAACCACGCATTCATTTCAGCATATGTGAAACCAAATGGAACGGCAGTAAAATATCCAAATGCAGGGTGTTTTTTAACCCAGTAGTAATCAGCACCGTGATACATTTGAGAGTTACCTGATGCAACTTCGTCAAAAGAGTCAAATGCTTTTACCCTCTCGTTAGCAGCGTAGTAAGTAACTTGAATTCTACCGTCACTCATATCGCTTAATCTTTGAGCAAGTCTTTGTGCACCAGTTCCTAGGCCTGGAAAATCTCTAGGCCAAGTAGCTACCATAGAAGCTTCAACTCTTTCTTTAGCAACTGCTGGAGCAGATAAAGCAACAGCAGCAACACCAGTTACAGCTGCAGTTTTAAAGAACTTACGTCTTGAAGGTGATCTAGACACCTTCAATGATTTTTTTTCTTTAATCATTACTCTCTCCTCTTCTTTGTTAATTAACGATAAAGAGTAAATTACAAATGTGCGTTTAAGTCTAGACTAAAATTCCCGTTAAAGAATATAATACAATCAGAGGTAGTAAATTTAGGAATTATTAAATTTATTTTTTATCAAAAAAGGCTTCATAAAGCATCATCGATATCGCAAGTATCATCAATATGTAAACTGGTAATACATCAAAGAAACCTATCATCATAGATCTTGTAAGTGTTGTTGCTAAACCAACAAGAAAAAAGATTGCAAAAGAAAGTCCTATTAGTGTTACAAGTTTATTCATTAAATTTCTCACTTTCCTTTTCAAGCCAACTGGAAACTCCTAAGAAACGATTATCGTCATATCTCTCTCCAATAACTTGAATTCCTAATGGTAAATTATTTTCACCCTGAAGTAAAGGAAGTGAAATACAAGGAGTTCCTAAATAAGACCAAACTTTATTGAAATCAGCTGATCCAGTGCTCTTAAGACCCTTTAGAGCAACACCTGGACTGGATGGGGATAAAACCCCGTGATAGTCCTCAAATACTTCTTTATAAGAATCGTAGCTTCTTTTCATAAAATCTATTGCTTCAGCATATTCTTTTGCAGTATGTTTTCTTCCATTTGCAATTGCATTTTGCATAATTTTTGAAAGTTTTGATTTATAATTTTTATAATAATCACTAAAATTATTAGCTAGATCACTTTCATGAATTATTTGATGATATTTATGGATATCTTTAAAATAAGAAGGAGTATCATGAACTTCTATATTTTTTTTAAACGACTTTATAAAATATTCAAAAGCTTCCTTAGATTTTTTGTCAATTGATTTCCAAAATTCAGTTTTATAAAATATGAACTTAGGTTCATATAAAGGACCTTTTTTTACAGCATCAACCATATTATTCGAGGAATAATAAACAGTGGCAGGGTCATGGGAATCTTTTTTAATTAACTCTTTAACTAAATAAGCTATGTCCTCGACTGTTTTTCCAAAAACTCCTAGATGATCAAGTTTTTCGGAAGTCTTTAATACTCCATTTCTAGAAATTAAGCCAAATGAAGGTTTGTATCCAACAACACCACAATAAGATGCTGGTCTGATTATTGAGCCACCTGTTTGTGATCCAATTGAAAGTGGAGCCATATAAGATGCAATTACTGCAGCAGATCCACTTGATGACCCTCCTGGTGTTCGCGAATAATCATGTGGGTTTTTTGTTTTAGAGGGATTTAAATATGCTAATTCTGTTGTAACTGTTTTACCCATCACAATTGCCCCTGAAGATGTTAATAAATCAATTATTTCCGCATTTTGTGAATAAGATTTTCCTTTTCTTATTGGCGTTCCACATTCTGTTGGCATATCTAAAGTACCAACAATATCCTTAACAGCTACAGGAATACCATGTAGCGGTCCAGTTGGTTTTCCAGATTTTTTGTAAGCATCTGACTCTTTGGCTTTTTCCAATAACAATTCTTTGTCAAAAAAAGCCCAAGCATTTATATCTTTTTCAAACTTATTAACTCTCTCAATGTAAGCTTCACATATTTCGACAGAAGTAATTTGAGAATTTGAAATTTTATTTATTAATTCTTCAACAGAATAATTTACAATTTCATTCATTAAATTAGTTTGCAAATAATTGATCAGGTAACCACAGAGCTATACCTGGAAATAAATACATCAAAACCATTCCAAAAATAACTATCGCCAAGAATGGCATGATGCCTTTGAATACCTCAATTAATTCAACATTTTTAGATTGTACACCTTTTAAATAATAAGCCGACATGGCCATGGGGGGCGTTAAAAATGATGTTTGTAAATTTAACGCAATTAACATAGCAAAAAAATAAGGGTTTACTCCAAAAAATTCTACTAAAGGTAAAAATATTGGAACAAATATAATTAATATTTCAGTCCACTCTAATGGCCAACCTAATAAGAAAATTATAATTTGTGTAATTACTAAAAATTGCCAAGGCTGTATATCCATTGATTTAAAAAAATGCTCAAATACTTCATGTCCTCCTAAATATGAAAATACTGACGCAAACGTCCAAGATCCAATAAACAACCACATAATCATTGCAGTAGTTTTTGCGGTTAGAAAGACAGACTCTTTAAAATTTTTCCATTTTAGAGATTTATAAAAGAAAGATAAAACTAATGCTCCAAAAGCTCCAACACCTGCTGCTTCTGCAGGAGTAGCCAAACCAGCAAGAATACTTCCTAATACTAAAATAATTAATGAAAATAATGGTAAGAATGAAACCAAAACTTCTTTTAAAATCACTGATCTTGGAGGGATTTCTTCTTTAGGAGGCTTGGGTGCAACTGATGGATTAAAATAAGCCAAAATAATTGCATACAAAATATATAAACCCGCTAACATCAAACCAGGAAATATTGCTGCAGCAAATAATCTTAATGGAGATAACTGAGCAATTACTGCATAAACAATAAGCATAATACTAGGGGGGATTAAAATTCCTAAACAGCCTCCAGCACATATTACTCCTGATGCAAATTTTTTATCATAACCAGCCTTCACCATTGCAGGCCAAGCAAGCAAACCCATTAAAGTCACTACTGCTCCTATTATACCTGTTGCTGTAGAGAATAAAGTGCAAGTAACAAGGGCAGCGACAGCCATCGAAGCTGGTAGCGAATGAGATGCAAGTCTTATGGCGTAAAACAATCTTGCAACTATACCTGCTCTTTCAACTAAATAGCCCATAAATAAAAATAAAGGCACGGCGGTGAGGACATGGTTATCCATGACAGAATAGGTATTTGAAACAAATAAATTAAATATCCTATTATCTAATAGATGATCCATTCTTGACGGATCAAAATATGCGTAATACCCAAATCCTAAACCCATTGCCATTAAAGTAAATGCAATAGGAAATCCTAGTAATACAGCAAACAGAAATATCACCATCATTAAAATTGCAATTTCTGGATTTGTTAGACTAAACAACATCTATATTTTCTTCCTCTTTAGATTTTCTCATTAAAATTTTCTCTGTTTCTTCTGCACCAGCATCTCTCTCTGGCCAATGTCCTGTTCTAATGCAAATAATTGCTCTAAAAACTTCACTAATTCCTTGGAGAGTAAGAAGTATCCCTGATAAAGGTATTAATGATTTTGCCATATAAATTTGAATTTGTGCTGGACTATTCCAACTTGTTTCTTTCACCATCCATGCTTTAGCTGCATATTCATATCCATAAAATGCAAGTGCAATTACCCCTGGAAAAAAGAAGATGAAATATAATATTAAATCAATCCATCCTTGAACTTTAGTTGGGAACAACCTGTAAATAACATCCCCTCTAACGTGAGCCTCTGTTGCTAAAGTATAAGCTCCAGCCATCATAAATATTGCTCCATACATTTGTAAACTAAAATCAAAATTCCATAAGGTTGGAGCATTAAATGCGTAAGCCATGATTACTTCATAACATGTTCCACCCATTAAAATTACTATGCACCATGAAAAGGCTTTACCCATTGAGGTACTAAGAGTATCTGCAAATTTTATATAAGAGTACATATTTAACTAGCTTATCTTAATTTTCTTAATTAATTCAATTAAAAAAAAGGGGGCTAAAAAGCCCCCTTAATTTTTTATATTTTTAAACCTTAGATTTTAACTTTCGCTAACGGACCAAACTCATTTTCATAAGCAAGTCTGTAGTTAGGCTGATTCATTAGTAAGTATTTCATTACTCTTTTCGCGTAAGCTTTTTGTGAATCAACAATCTTCTTAAAGAACGGGTCTTTAGAAGAGAAATCACCTACAACTTTATCCCAACCTTTTAACTGCTCTGCTAAAATTGCATCTGAAGTTTGGTAAACGTTTACTTTATGCTCATTCATCAATTTAGATAAATCAGCTGAGTATCTTACCAAAGCTTTAAAGTAGTTAGCGGTATTTGCTGCATACGAAGCATTTTTTAATATTGCTTGGTTTGCAGGAGATAAGCTATTAAATGTTTTTTTGTTAATAGGTATTTCAAACATCTCTTGTGATTGGTGGAAAGATCCTAAGTGATAATGCTTAGAAACATCTTGCATACCAAATTGAGAGTCTGAAGTAGGGTTGTTAAACTCAGCAGCTTCAATCAAACCAGTTTTCATAGCTGGCTGAATTTCACCACCTGGTAATTGTCTAACTACCATACCCATTGCTGTAAGAACGTTAGTTGCAAGACCAACTGTTCTATACTTCATACCTTTAACGTCACTTACTTTAGTTACGTTCTTTTTAAACCAACCAAAAGGTTGAGCTGGCATAGGCATCGCAAAAACACCAACATAGTCGTATCCAACTTTTGCTAATGTTTCTTCATATAATGCTCTTCCACCACCTTCTTCCATCCAAGCCATTACTTCTTGTGATGATAGACCGTAAGATGGGCCAGTTCCAAAAAGAGACGCGGCAGGATTTTTTCCATACCAATAAGCAGTAACCCAGTGTCCCATATCAAGAACACCATCACTTACAGCTTGTCCAATTTCTCCAGTTTTTACAACTGCTCCAACAGGTTGAAGGTCAATTTTTAAACTTCCACCTGACATGTCTCCAACCATTTTGGCATAGTCTCCGGCCATTTCAAAAAAGATGTTAGCACCTGAAGGCCATGCTGCTTGCATCTTTAATGTTTGTGGAGCACCAAAAGCTACATTTGGCATTGCTACAGCTGTTGCTGCTGCTGCACCAGTTGCTGCTGCTGCTTTGAAGAACTTTCTTCTTGAAGGAGTTTTAGAACCCTTCAATGATTTTTTACTCTTAATCATTTTATTCTCCTCTAGTTAATTAACTGTTGAAAATAAAACATAGATTCAGATTAGAGTCTTTCTAAAAGATGAGCCAAAATGACCCATATTGAACAATTTTTAAAAAAAATTTCAATTTCTAATTGAAATTATTACATACCCCAACGCATAGCTGCAGTATGTACAGGTGCATCCCAATTTTTTAAAATTTCCTCATCACATTTTAAGAATGTTATTGATGCTCCTTGCATTTCAAGTGATGTACAATAATTACCAACTAAACTTCTTGTAATTTCAATTCCTTTAGATTTTAAAATTTCACAAGCATCGTCGAATATTAAATATAATTCAGTAAGAGGAGTTCCGCCCATACCATTTACAAATAGAAGTGTTTTTTCATTTTTTTGTGGTTTTAAATCATCAAGTATAGCTTCCAACATGTTATTTACTATTGTTTTTGATGGTTGAATTTTTTCTCTTTTTCTTCCAGGTTCACCGTGTATACCTACTCCAAATTCCATTTCATCATTTCCAATATCAAAAGTTGGTTTGCCTGCAGCAGGAACTGTGCAACTAGTAAAAGCAACGCCCATAGTTCCTGAGTTTTTGTTTACTTTTTCGCCAAGTTTTTTACATTCTTCCAACGAACCTCCATTCTCAGCAAGTGATCCAACTATCTTTTCGACCAAAACTGTTGCAGCCACACCTCTTCTACCAGTTGTGAAAGTAGAGTCCTCAACAGCCACATCGTCATTAGTAATGATGCTATCATTTTTACCTGAGTACATTTCAGCACCCATTTGAAAATTCATAATATCACCAGAATAATTTTTAACTATGAACAGAACACCAGCACCGCTATCTACATGTTCAGCAGCTGCTTGCATTTGATCTGGAGTAGGTGCTGAAAAAACAAAACCTGGACACGCTGCATCCAACATTCCATGACCAACAAAACCACCGTGCATTGGTTCATGTCCACTCCCTCCACCTGAAATTAAAGATACTTTTCCTTCTTTAGTTTTTGTTTTTCTAGAAATGAAGTTTGGTTCAAAATTTACTTTGATTATATCACTATGAGCTTTACCAAATCCATTAAGACTTTCTTTTAAAAAGTCGTCAACATTATTTATAAATTTTTTCATATTTCCTCCTATTTATTAATTAGTGATTTGCATATTGTATCAATTATAAGTTGCGATGAACGAGCCCCTGGATCTATATGACCTTTTGCACGTTCTCCTAAAAATGAAGCTCTACCTTTAGTAGCAAGCATGTCTTTTGTTGCTAACATTCTGTCTTCGGCAATTTTTATTATCTCACTTAACCCTTCATTCATATCGGTATTGCAATTTTTTAATTCATTAAGTTTTTCTGATACTGGAATCAAAACATCCATCATTGTTTTTTCTCCAACATCCGCTTTTCCTCTTTCCTTCATTGCATTAATTCCTGTTATAACCATTTCACATGCTTTGTTAAAATCTATATTTTTATCTAGATCTGGTGTTTTAGCCATAGACATAAAGAAAGTTCCAAACAAAGCTCCAGAGGAACCACCAATACCTGACAAGACTTTCATAGCAATCATATTTAAACCTTTTTGCAAAGGTAGGTTTTTAATATCATTTTCAAGCTCAACTACTAATTTGAGACCTCTTTGCACATTAAATATATGATCCCCATCTCCAATATTTTGATCTAGTGCCTCAATTTCTGCAGCATTTTCATCAATAACTATTTGAATATTTTTTGCTTGAGAAATTAAAAAATTAACGCTCATGTATCCTTTGGTCTCCGTTATCAAATTTTAAAACTTTATTCGTATTAATGTCAAAATTAATTTTTTCATTAATTGATGACTTATAGCTACCCTGAATTGAAGCTAATATTTCATTGTCTTGAAAATTAATAGCTACCACAGTCTCTGAACCTAAATTTTCTATAGAAATAACCCTTCCTTCGTATGGTCCATTACCTAACTCTATATTTTCTGGTCTAAGTCCAATTTTTGGTATGTTGTTATCTAGTTTGAATAAAGAACCAGGTAAAATATTTATTTTTGGTGACCCCAATCTTTGGGATACATAAATTGAATTTGGATTTTCATAAATTTCTTCAGGCGTTCCAATTTGAACAATTTTGCCTTCTTTTAAAACTCCAATTTTATCTGCCAATGTTGTTGCTTCTGCCTGATCATGTGTAACATACAGTATAGTAGCATTTAGATTTAATTGAATATTTTTTAATTCAACTCTAAGGGTTTCTCTTAGTTTAGCATCTAATGAGGAAAGTGGCTCATCCATTAAATAAATATTTGGTTCACGAACTAGAGCTCTACCAATAGCTACCCTTTGCATTTCTCCACCAGAAAGTTCAGTTGCTTTATTTTTTAATTTGCTTGTAATTTTGAGCATTTCAGCAATTGTCTCTACTTTATTTTTTATTTCTTCCTCAGGAAGTTTTCTCATTGGAGACCTTAAAGGAAAAGCAAGATTTTCATAAACAGTATAATGAGGATAAAGAGAGTATTGTTGAAAAACAAAAGACACATCTCTTGAAGCAGGTTGATCATGAGTTATATTTTCATCATCGAATAATACATCTCCAGAGTCAATTTTTTCTAAACCAGCTATACATCTAAGTGTTGTAGTTTTTCCGGCACCAGATGGACCCAGTAATACAAAAAATTGACCATCTTCAATTGTAAGATTTATATCATCCAAAGCTTTAATTTTTTTGTTATAAGTTTTAAATAATTTTTTTAATTCTACTTTTGCCATTATTTTATAAACTCGCTGTTTAAAGATTTGTCTGTCTCACCGTCAAAAATAATAATATTATTATTTAAAGGTTTAACTTGCACATTTTCATTCAATTTAACGTTAACAGAAATATCTGTTTTAACTTTGATTTCACCCAAACTTGTTTTAACTGTAATTATTTTTCTTGATCCTAAATACTCTACTCCAAAAACTGAACCTTTTAGACCTTCATTATTATTTAGAGTTAAATTTTCTGGACGTATACCAAAGAAATTTTTACTTCCTTTTGATTCCTCAAGTTGTTTGGGAATATCAAATTTAGCTCCTTCAATATTTATAAATGATTGATCTTTAGAAATTCCCTCATTAACTTCAAAAAAATTCATACCTGGAGATCCTATAAATGAGGCCACAAATTTAGTTTTAGGTTTATTGTAAATAATATTAGGCTCATCAGCTTGTAATATTTCACCACCATCCATAACTGCAATTCGGTCAGCTAATGACATTGCTTCTAACTGATCATGGGTTACATAAACTGTAGTTGCTCCAATATCTAAATGTAGTTTTTTTAATTCTAGACACATTAATTCTCTAAATTCAGCATCCAAAGTTCCCAATGGTTCGTCCATTAAAAATGCTTTTGGTCTTCTTACTAGCGCTCTACCTAAAGCCACCCGTTGTCGATCACCACCTGAAAGAGAGGAAATGTTAGAATTTAAAATATGATCAATTCTTAAAAGTTTTGCAGCTTCTTCAACTCGACTTTTGATATCACTTTTTTTATAACCCTGCATTTTTAGAGGAAATGATAAGTTGTTTCTTACATTCATGTGTGGATAGAGAGCAAATAATTGAAAAACAAAAGCAATATCTCTTTCAGATGCTCTCAACATTCCAACCTCTTCATCACCAAGATATATTTGACCAGATGTAGGTAACTCTAATCCCGCTATCATACGTAGAGTTGTAGTTTTTCCACAACCAGAGGGCCCAAGTAAAACAAAGAACTCTTTATCATTTATTGTTAAATTAGAATTTTTAACTGCAGTAAAATCACCAAATGATTTTTGTAGATTTTCTATTTTAATTTGAGACATATTAATCCGGAAAGTGGCTTGTGATTATGAAACCTATAGTTCCTACTAAAATTACAATAAAAGAATAAGTAAACATCCACATTGCAAATGGTTGTAACAACATGAAAACACCAATTAAAATTAGTATCGTCGATAGGTTTTCCCAGTAAACTCTTCTGAATATTTTTCTTATTAATGATTTTTCTTCTTCCATTATTTTCTTACTGCTCCAAAGGTAATACCTCTTAAAAGATGTTTTCTTAAAATTATTGTAAAAATCATAACCGGTAATAGAAATAAAGTTGTTCCTGCTCCAATTGCTGGCCAATCAAGACCACCTTCGCCAATGATAGTAGGAATAAATGGTGGAGCAGTTTGTGCATTGAATTGAGTTAACAAAACAGCAAAAGCGTATTCATTCCATGAAAAAATCATACAAAAGATTGCAGTTGCAGCTATACCTGTCATTGCTTGTGGAAGAACAACTTTAAAGAAAGCTTGAAGTCTAGAATATCCATCGATCATAGCTGCTTCTTCATATTCTTTAGGAATTTCATCCATGAATCCTTTTAATAACCATACTGCTAAACTTAAGTTTACAACGGTATACAATATAATCATTCCAAGGTGAGTATCCCCAAGACCTAATTTTCTATACATAATAAAAATAGGAACGGCCACTGCTATTGGGGGAAACATCCTGGTCGAAAGAATAAAAAATAATAAATCATCTTTTAAAGGAACCCTAAACCTCGAAAATGCATATGCAGCCAAAGCTCCTAAGAATACAGACGCAAAAGTTGAACCAAAACCAATTATCATTGAGTTTGAGTATCTTCCTAAAAATTTCGATGGTCCTGTTATAACCATCTCTCTGCTTCTAACTAGTTCTTCATACCAATTTTCTGGGGGTGGCAATGAGTCAAGATATTCCTGTGATTGTCTTGATCTATTGGTAAATAAGTTAACATATCCCTCTAGCGATGGTTCAAACAATACTTCTGGTGGATATGAAATAGCACTATCAACATTTTTAAAACTTGTCATTACCATCCAAGATATTGGTATCAAAGTAACTACGGCATAAACTATTATAATAGCAGCAGCCATTTTTTTTGAAAAAGACGAAGGTTCCAAATATGATCTAGAAGTATCCATCAGCGTTCCTTTATTTTGTTCATTACTTTTACATAGACATTTCCAAAACCAAATATGGTAACAAAAAGGATAACGGCAAATGCTGAGCTGTAACCAGTTTTCCATTTTTCAAACGCTTCTCTCTTTAAATTTATTGAAGCAAGCTCAGTCGCAGATCCAGGTCCACCTGAGGTCAGTTCAACAACCATGTCAAACATTTTAAAATTCTCAATCCCTCTAAATAGCAAAGCCAATAATAAAAATGGTAAAACAGAAGGTAAAGTAATATAAATAAATTGCTGCCATTTACTGGCTCTATCAACCTCTGCAGCTTCATATAAATAATTTGGAACAGATCTTAGACCTGCTAAGCAAATTAACATTGTAAAAGGTGTCCACATCCATGTATCAACAATAACAATAGCCCATGGAGCAAGCGTACTTGAACCGATCATATCAAAGCTTCCTAAATCATAGAAAAAATTTACCACGTAATTAAATAGACCTACTTGAGGATTATAAAGATAAGTCCAAAATACCCCTACTACTGCAGGTGATAACATCATGGGTAAAACAATTAATGTGGTTAGTAGTTCATTACCCTTAAACTTTCTGTTTAATAGCAATGCTAAACCCAAACCAATTATTGCTTGAAGCAACAAAGTCCAAAACATAAAACTTGCTGTAACTTGCATTTTTTCCCATATTGCTTCTTTGTTAAGAACTTTAATATAATTTTTTAAACCTACAAACTGTGGCTCTCTTCCAATTTTGTTTGCGTAAAAATTTGTAAATGACATTTTAATTGCATAGACCAATGGATAAATATTAATAGCCAGTAGCAGAAGTACAGTTGGCCCGATAAAAAGCCAACCTACAGCTTTATCAGAAAGTCCCTTAAATTTTTTTTTAACGCTCATATGAATTTTAATAAAAAAAGGGGAGGTTTAACCCCCCCTAATTTTTAATTTCTTAACTATTAATGTTAAAGTTTTCCGTCTGCTTCAAACACTTCAACCCACTCTTCGATAATTTTATCTAGAGCGCCTTTAGCAGTTCCTTTTCCATTTACAACATAGTCATGTATTGCTTCTTGCATAGGAAGCATTAACTCAACGAAAGTTGGTTCTTGCCAAAAATCTTTAACAATTCCCATTGAGTCTAAGAATCCTTGTGCGTAAACAGTAGATGTTGGAAATGATGGTGAATTTAAAACATCATTATGACATGAGTATCCACCTAGATCCCACCATTTTTGCTGTACATCTGGTCTTGCAAACCATTTAATGTATTCAAGAGCAAGATCTTGTTTGTCTGAGTATTTAACAACAGATATCCCTTGTCCACCTAATGTTGCAGCTGCAACATTTTGTTTTGGATTTGCAAAAAATCCACTAACTCTTCCATCACTGTCCTCTTTAGAAACACCAGGCCAGAAAGCATACCAGTTCATTTGGAATGCAACTTGTCCTGATTTATAAGCATCTAAGTTTGCAACCATGTAAGCATCAGAGTGTCCTGGAGGTGCGCAGTCTTCATATAACTTTCTATAAAACTCAACTGCTTCTACAGCTTGTGGTGAATTAAAGTATCCTTCCATATCGTATGGCTTATTAGGATTTTCATATTCCATGCCCCATGCATACATAGCAGCCGTAACACCCATTGTGATACCTTCTGATCCACGTTCTGTGTTAATTGCGGCCCCATATCTTTTTTGACCATCAATTTCTCTTCCTTGGAAGAAAGTGCACATATCATATAATTGATTCCAGTTTGCTGGAACTCCTAGATCATATCCGTGTTTCTTTTTGAACTCAGATTTAAGTTCTGGTCTATCAAACCAGTCTTTTCTGTAAGCCCAAGCTAATGCATCTCCCATAGCAGGTAATGCATAATAGTTTTTACTACCTTTGGGCCAAGTTGAGTAGGCGTATACAGTAGCTGGCGAGAAATCACTCATTGAAATTCCTTCTTTATCAAAGAAGTCATTCAATTTTACGTAATGCCCATAAACAGCTCCAGCACCGATCCATTGCGAGTCACCAATTAATAAGTCAAATGTTTTACCTTTGTTGTTAAGTTCATTTAACATACGGTCAGCAAAATTTGGCCATGGTACAAACTCAAAGTTAACTTCTATCCCAGTTTCAGCAGTAAATTCTTTAGTTAATTCTTGCAAAGCATTAGCTGGGTCCCAAGCGGCCCATCCTAATGTTATAGACTTAGCATTTGAATTTACAGAGAACGAAAATAGAGAAACAAACAATAAAATCATTATTTTTTTCATTTTATCTCCTCTTAGTTTATTTTTCTGAAGAATAGTCTATCCAAGATGAGTTGTGGCTGCTAGTATTTTTTTTTATATAAAATAAATTGTAAATATATTTAAAAAAAGGGGGAGATTATGAACAATATAAAAGGTCCTGCAATTTTCCTAGCACAATTTGTAGGTGAAGATGCACCATTTAATTCTTTAGATAATATTTGTAAATGGGTATCTTCATTAGGTTATAAAGGTGTTCAAATTCCAAGTTGGGATGGTAGATTAATTGATCTAAAGAAAGCATCTGAAAGCAAAGATTATTGCGATGAAATCAAAGGAATAACCAAAAAATATAATCTCGAGATCACTGAACTATCAACACATCTTCAAGGGCAGTTAGTTGCGGTACATCCAGCATACGACACAGCATTTGATGGATTTGCAGCAACTGAAGTTAGAGGAAATCCAAAAGCAAGACAAGAGTGGGCAGTAAATCAATTGATGATGGCAGCTAAGGCCTCAAAAAATCTTGGGCTAGATAGGCATGTTACTTTTTCAGGAGCACTAGCTTGGCCTTATGTTTATCCTTGGCCACAAAGGCCAGAAGGACTAATCGAAAACGCATTTAATGAACTTTCTAATCGATGGAAACCAATTCTTGATCAATTCGATCAAAATGGAGTTGACCTTTGTTATGAAATACATCCAGGTGAAGATCTTCATGATGGTATTACATTTGAAATGTTTTTAGAAAAAGTTGGTAATCATAAAAGATGTAATATGCTTTATGATCCTAGCCATTATGTTTTACAAAATTTAGATTACTTGGCTCATATAGATATTTATCATGAAAAAATAAAAATGTTTCATGTTAAAGATGCTGAATTAAATCCTACTGGAAAACAAGGGGTGTATGGTGGTTTTCAATCTTGGGTTAACAGAGCAGGTAGATTTAGATCTCTTGGTGATGGACAGGTAGATTTTAAATCAATTTTTTCAAAATTTACTTCATATGGTTATGATGGTTGGGCAGTTCTTGAATGGGAGTGCTGTTTGAAACATCCAGAAGATGGAGCAAGGGAAGGAGCTGAATTTATTAAAAACCATATTATCAATACTACAGAAAAAGCATTTGATGATTTTGCAGGAAGTGGTGCTGATATTGAGGCTAATAAAAAAATGCTGGGTATAAACTAGTGCAAAAAAAAATCCGTATCGGAATGGTCGGTGGAGGAGATGGTGCTTTTATTGGGGGTGTTCACAGAATAGCTTTAAGACTTGATGGTCATTACGAATTAGTAGCAGGATGTTTTTCGTCTAAATATAATAACTCAAAAGAAACTGGGAGAAAACTTGGGTTGTCTGAGGAACGTATTTATGAAACTTATCAAGAAATGGCAGAAAAAGAGTCTAGACTTTCTGATGGGATAGATGTTGTTTCTATAGTTACTCCTAATCATCTTCACGTACCAGTGGCAAAAATTTTTGCTGAAAAAGGTATTAATATTATTTGTGATAAACCTCTTGCTTTATCAAGCATAGAAGCAAATTCTCTTAAAGATATAGTAGAAAATAAAAAATTAATTTTTGCTTTAACACATAATTATACTGGATATCCAATGGTTAGACATGCAAGATCACTTATCAAAAATGGAGATCTTGGATCCTTAAGGGTTATTCAGGCAGAATATCCTCAAGATTGGTTAACAACAAAAGCTGAGGATACTGGATTAAAGCAAGCTGAGTGGAGAACTGATCCTAAAAGGTCAGGAGGTGGCGGGTGTATAGGTGATATAGGAACTCATGCATTTAATCTTATCAAATTTATTACTCAATTAGAGTTAGATGAGTTATCAGCAGATATTCATACTTTTGTGAAGGGAAGAAAATTAGATGACAATGCACAAATCATGCTTAGATTTAAAGATGGTGCGAAAGGTTCAATATGGTCTAGTCAAGTCGCAGTTGGCAATGAAAATAATCTTAAAATAAGAGTTTATGGTGAGAGTGGAGGATTAGAGTGGAGACAAGAAGATCCTAATTATCTATTTTACACAAAGTATGGAAGCCCAACTCAAAAGATTACACGAGGAAGTGGTAACGCAGTGAAAGAAGCTAATGATGTAACGAGAATTCCTCCGGGACATCCTGAGGGATATTTAGAAGGGTTTGCCAACATTTATAGCGATGTTTCTAAAGTACTGTTTGCCAAAATAAATAAAGAAAACTATGAACAATCAAATGATTGTTATCCAACTATCTATGATGGTATTGAGGGGATGAAATTTATAGAAACTGTTTTAGAATCAAGTAATAATAATAGTAAATGGATACGATTTAATTGCAAATAAATATTTTTCAATCAATTGGATAATCCCAAGCACTACCACCTATTACTTTAGAAATCGCTGAAAAATCTTTAGTATCATTTCCTTCTTTACAAAACTGATCATAAATTTCTAGGGCCATTTTTCCTAATGGTGTTTCAGCATTTACACTTTGAGCACAATCATTTGCAAGTTTAAGATCTTTATTCATCATTCCTGCAGAAAAACCTGGTCGATAATTATTATTAGAAGGTGTTCCATCAATTAATCCTGGTAAAGGTGGATAAACAGAAATTGGCCAACTATTTCCTGATGCATTTTTCATAATTTCATGAACTTTTTTGATGTCTATGTTTAATCTTTTCGCTAACATTAATGACTCTGAAGCAGCAATCATTGCAATCCCTAAAGCCATATTGTTACAAATCTTAGCGCCATTCCCGCTACCTAAATCACCTGCATGAAATATATTTTTTCCCATGATTTTTAACAAAGGAAATGCTTTATCAAATGCTTCTTTTGATCCACCAACCATTATATTTAATGTTGCTTTTTGAGCTCCCATTACTCCACCACTAACCGGAGCATCGATCATTTTTATTCCTAATTCTGAGGCTTTTTTCCCAATCTCAATAGAAGTTTTCATATCTATTGTTGAACAATCTATTAGTAGACAATCTTTTGAAACTTTATTTATTATTCCGTTTTCTCCTAAATAAACTTCCTTTGAATGTTTGCCTTCTGGCAGCATAGTAATGACTGTTTCAACATCATCTGTAATTAATTCATTTAAGTTCGATACTGTTTCAAGATTTTTATTTTTTGCAATCTTCAACATTTTTTCTGAAACATCTAAAACTTTTACAGATTTACCTGCCTTCATTAAATTTTCAGCCATTGGACTACCCATGTTACCAACGCCAATGAAAGCTATCGATTGAGACATTTTAATTTACTTTATTAATACAATTTCCAGTTCTAAAAAACTCATCTAAATTATCTATCGCTAAATTTCCCATTGCAATTCTTGTATCTTTTGTTGCACTCCCAAGATGAGGTAGAACAAAAGCGCTTGGAATTTTTAAATAACCAGGATTTAAATTTGGTTCATTTTTATAAACATCTAATCCTACTGCATAAATTTTTCTTCTATTCAACGCATCAATTAAAGCTTCATCATCAACTATATCACCTCTAGCAACATTAGTTATCACGGCACCTTTAGGAAAATACTCAACAGTTTCTTTATTAATTAGTTTCTCCGTTTCCTTTGTAGCTGGACAACAAATTGATAAAACATCTGAAACTGAAAAAAGACTTTTTATGCTGTCATGATATGTTGCACCTTGCTCTTTATCTTCACTTAATTTTGAACGATTATGATAATGAATGATCATACCTAAAGATTTTGCAATTTTTGCAATTTTTTGGCCAATACGACCCATACCTAAAATTCCTAATCGTGTTCCAGTTAATTGTTTACCAATTAAATAGTCAGCAGACCATTTCCATCCACCTTCTCTTGCAGACTCTATTCCTTCGGAAGCTCTTCTGCATGCTCCTAGAATTAATAAAATTCCAATCTCTGCTGTAGCATCTGATAAAACTTCTGGTGTATTTGTAACTGCTATACCTCTATTCTTTGCTGCTTCTAAATCAATGTTTCCAAATCCAACTGCAAAATTAGAAATTATTTTAATTGTATCTGGTAATTGATTGATTGTTTCTGCATCTAATTTTTCAGTTAGTGATGATAATATGCCATCAAATCCTTGACTCATTTCAATAATTTTTTTTTGTGAATAAAGTTCATCATTAGTATTAAATTTTGCTTCAAATAACTTAGATGCTTTGTCTTCACTTTCTCTTATCAAGCGTCTTGTAATTAAAACTTTTTTCATAATTTCTATTTTAAAATTTCAGGTTTTGGTCCACCAGTGTACCAATCTAAAACTTCAATTGTATGTAATATTGGAACTTTAGTACCATGAGCGATTTGGGTTATACAACCAATATTTCCAGTAGAAATAAAATCTGGATTTAAACTTTCAATATTATTTACTTTTTTCTTCAATAATTGTTTTGCAATTTTTGATTGCAATATGTTGTAAGTACCAGCTGATCCACAACATATATGTCCTTCAGGAATTTCCATAATTTCATTATTAGTTTTCTCAAGTAATGAAACAGGCTGGGAATGAACTTTTTGACCATGCTGCATTGAACACGCAGAGTGATAAGCTACCTTATATTTTTTTCCTTTATCTTTAATATCAAGTTTTAAACTTTCAAATATATACTCCGATATGTCTTTTGTAAGCTCTGATATTACTTTGGCTTTTTTACTTAGTTCTTTGTCTTCACGAAAAATAAATCCATAATCTTTCATTGTTGTCCCACAACCTGATGTATTTGATAATATTGCATCTAAATTTCCTCTTTGATGCTCCTCATACCAAGTGTTTATATTGTTCTTAAAATCTTGATGTGCATCCTCCTCTTTTCCAAGATGATGATTTAAAGATCCGCAACAACGAATTTTTTTTGGAACAACTACTTCTACACCGTGTCTGTTTAATAGTCTTATTGTTGCTTCATTGATTTGAGGAGATATTTCTTTTTGCACACATCCAGTTAAAAGAGCAACTCTAGCAATTCTTTTTTTAGTTGAAGATTTGTAAATTTCTTTAATTGGTAGGCTTTTTTTAGGAAATTCTGTTGGCATCAACTCAATCATATCCTTAATTTTTGAAGGCATTAAGAATTTAAATGGCTTCGATAATTTTACTAATAAACTTGATAACCTAAAAACTTTTGTATTTGGAAGAGTAATAGATAAAAAATATCTTATTAACTTATCAAAGAATGATCTTTGATAATTTTTTTCTATATATTTTTTTCCGTGGTCAATTATGTGCATATAATTTACACCAGCTGGGCAAGTGGTCATACAACTATAACATGACAGACATCGATCGATATGCTTTACAACTTTTTCTGTTGGCTTCCTATTATTTTCTAACATATCTTTAATTAGATAGATACGTCCTCTAGGTCCATCTAACTCGTCACCCAAAAGTTGATGAGTAGGGCATGTAGCATTACACATTCCACAATGTACACACTTTTTAAAAACTTTTTCGTTTGCAAAATTGTCTGGATCTCTAAGCTGTTCTTCAGTAAATTTTGTTTGCATTAAACACCTCTATACATTTTGCCTGGGTTTAAAATTCTTTTTGGATCAAAACTTTGTTTTACTTTCTCAGAAATCACTAAGCGCACTTTATCAACAGTAAAAATAGGTTCACGATAATCATATTCGGATGAAGTTTTAATCACTGTCAAGTAACCTCCAAAATCTTTTGCCATTTTTTTTAAATCTTTAATCTTTTCCTCTTTTTTACTATTAACTTCAATCCAGAATAACGACCCACACCAATCAATAAAATAATTATGGTTATTTTCCAAATATTTGCATAAATTTGAACCATTCGCTGGTGGTATCACCATTCGTATTAGATTGTGTTCGGTCTTTTCGAATACCTCCAAATTATTTATTTTTTCCCAAAATGGTTCTGATTGATAAACATCAAGGGTAGAAATATCTGAATTGTTTAATTCAAGTTCTTTTTTTAAGTTATTAATTTTTTCCTCAATTGAAATTTTATCCCCCTCAACTCTAAATGCTACAAAGGAAACTTTTGATTTAAGATCATTAAACTTAAAAACATTGTTTCTTTTAATTGAAAAATCTTTATCGTTTGATTGCTCTGGAATAAATACAGCACCAGAAATTTCACTACTTGAACTAGATAATTTATTAAACAAATCATAAATTTGTTCAAAATTATTAGGATAAATTGCTATAGTTTTCGAAGAGTCTTTTTTAGGTAAAACCTTTAATGTAATTTCAGTCAAAGCAACAAGTGTACCAAACGAACCAGCTATAAGTTTTGATAAATCATAACCTGTAACATTTTTAACGACAGTACCTCCTGATTTAATTATATCTCCTTTTCCATTAACTCCCTTAAAACCTAGGACATGATCTCGTACACTTCCAACTTTAAATCTTCGTGAACCTGCATAATTACATGATAAGTATCCTGCTATTGTTCCTTTATTTGATTTGCCATCTTTAATGTACCCGAAGTCTATTGGTTCAAAAGCTAGCTCCTGACTATTTTCACTTAAGACCTTTTCGATTTCATTAATTGGCGTGCAGGCTTTTACTTTAATATACAATTCTTCAGGTCTATAGTCGACGATTCCAGAAATTTTAGACAAAGATGTAGTGTTAGCCGATTGTGTTTTGTTTCCAATAAAACTTTTTGAGTTATTGCCAATAATTTCAGTTGGAGAATCTTTTTTGTATAGTTCCCGAATTAAATCTGAAACTTCAACCTCATCTTTAGGATAATAAATGTTATTAGAATCTTGGAAGATCTGGGAATTTATCTTTATTTTTGTGGACATGAACCCTTCCTTCCTCTGCACATTTTCTAAGTATAGGATAAACTTTTCCAGGATTTAATAGATTTTTTTCGTCTAATGACTTTTTAATACTAAGTTGTTGTTGTATATCGTTATCATTAAACATTTCACACATTAGTTCTCTTTTTTCTATACCAACACCATGCTCGCCTGTAATTACTCCACCAAGTCTTACACATGTTTTTAATATCTCAGAACCAAATTCCTCAGTTTTTCTAAGTTGTTCTTTATCATTTCCATCAAACATAATAAGTGGATGTAAATTCCCATCACCTGCGTGAAAACAATTTGCAACCGGTAATTCATATTTTTCTGATAATTTTTTTATTTCTAATAATGCTTCAGCAAGCTTACCTCTTGGAATAGATCCATCCATACAATAATAATCAGGGGCCATTGCTCCACAAGCTGGGAAAGCGGCTTTTCTTCCAGCCCAGAATGAAAGTCTTTCTTTCTCACTATTACTAAGTTTAAGACTAGAGCAATTATTTTTTTTGCAGATTGCCTCTACTTTTTTAATTAATTCATTTACCTCTGAGGCTGTACCATCAAGTTCCACTATTAATAATAATTCAGCATCACGTGGATATCCTGCTTTACTAAAATTATCTGTCGCTTCAATTAAAGCTTTATCCATTATTTCCATTCCTGCTGGAACTATTCCACTTGAAATAATTTCTGAAGCTGCATCTCCACCTTCTTTAATTGATGGAAAACCTATCAAAGCAGCTCTTACCACTTCAGGTGTTTTTAAAATTTTAACTGTGACTTCAGTGACAACTCCTAATAAACCCTCTGAACCACAAATTAAACCCATAAGATCATATCCCTCTTGGTCAAAAGATTTTCCTCCAAATCTACAAATAGTTCCATCCATCATAACCATTTGTACGCCTAAAATATTGTTTGTAGTCGTTCCGTACTTTAAAGAATGAACTCCACCTGAATTTTCAGCAACATTTCCACCTATAGAGCATGCTAACTGACTCGAAGGATCCGGAGCGTAATAAAATCCCTTATTTTGAACTGCATGAGTAATTCCTAGATTTGTAACTCCTGGCTGTGTCACAACACATTTATTTTCGTAATCAATTTCTAATATTTTATTAAATTTTCCTAAACCAAGAAGAATAGCATCTTGAAGAGGTAATGCACCACCAGACAATCCAGTACCCGCACCTCTTGGTACAACTTTGATATTTTCACTATGACAATATTTTAATATCTCACTTACTTCCTCTGTATTTTCTGGAAGCACCACTGCTAATGGTGTTTGTGTGTAAACAGATAAAGCATCTGTTTCATATGGTCTTAATTCATCAGCTTCACTAAGAACATTTTCTTTATCTGTTAATTTTGAAAGATTTTTTACTATTTCGGTTTTTCTATTTAAAATAGAACTATCAATTTTTGGTAAAGCTAATTCAGACATAGCTTAACCTAACATTTTTTTGATATTTTCCAATGCGTTAGAAATGTTATCCCTTGAGGCAGCAAAGCTAAATCTTACATAATCTTTGCATGTTTTTCCAAAAGCCGTCCCTGGAACAATAGCAACGCCAGCTTCATGCATTGCTCTTTTACAAAATTCACTACCATCCATTCCAGTTCCAATAACTTTAGGAAATGCATAAAATGCTCCACCAGGTAAACTACATTCTACACCTGGTAAGCTATTTAAGCCTTCATGAATTAATTTTCTTCTTAAAGTAAATTTTTCCATCATTTCATCAATTGAGTCATCAGGTCCATCCAAAGCAGCAATGCCTGCGAACTGAGCTGCAGCATTTACACATGAAACACTATTAATTAATAATTTATTTACATGCTCGACTAAATTTTCCGGCCAAAAACTCCAACCAAGTCTCCACCCTGTCATTGAATAAGCTTTACTCCAACCTTCTAAAACAATTAATCTTTCTCTTAATTCTGGATAATTAAAGAATGTTGGCATTTCTTTATTATCGAAAATTTGTCTACTATAAATTTCGTCACTTAAAATAGTTACATGAGGATGTTTTTTTAAACCTTCAGCCAATTTGTCTATTTCAGATTTTTCTACGAAACTTCCTGTCGGATTGTTTGGATTTATTAAAATTAATAATCTAGTTTTATCAGTAATCAGAGATAAAATTTTATCTGCACTGAACTTTAAATCTTTATCTTCAGTAAGATCGTAAGGTACTGCTGTAGAACCAGTATAGTTGATCATTGATTCGTAAATAGGGAAAGCTGGAGTTGGATGAATTATCTCGGCTCCTGGCTCACCAAAACATTGAATTGCATAATGCATTGTTGGTTTCCCACCTGGCATAATAATAATTCTTTCAGGATCTACGTCTGCACTATATCTTTTCTTTATCCATCTAGTAACTGACTGTCTACATTCTAAAATTCCATTTGAAAGCACATATCCGTGATGACCGTCATCTAAAGCTTTTTTTGCTGCTTCAACAACGTGCTTTGGGGTTTTGAAATCAGGTTGACCCAATCCTAAGTGGATCATAGGTTTGCCTTGAGCTTCAAGTTTTTTTGCTTCGGCTAAAACAGAAAAAGCGCTTTCAGTTCCAAGTCTATTTAAAGATTTTGCAAGTTCCATAATTAATATATTTTTAAAGTCGCCAAACTAAACGAAAATTAGTTTTTTGTCTATTTAGTTTAAAAATTTAATATATCAAATAAATGGTAAAAATTCTTATCTTTTAGTTTCTATATATTATTTTTGACGCATCAAGCTCTTTTACAGACTTGCAACCCATTAAAATCATATTTCTTCTAATTTCTTTTTGCATGTTTTCTAAAAGTCTCTCAACACCTTTTTGTCCACCTGCACCTAAGCTAAAAAGAAATGCTTTTCCAAAACTGCAAGCTGTTGCTCCAGCAGCTATAGCTTTAAGAACATGCGTTCCCCTTCTTACACCGCCATCAAGAATAATTTCTAATTTATCACCGACTGCATCCGAAATTGCTTTAACTTGATCAAATGGAGATCTTGATCCATCGAGTTGTCTTCCTCCATGATTTGAAATCATAATTGCAGTACAACCAATGTCTATTGCTCTTTTAGCATCTTCTACTGACATTACACCTTTTAATGCCATAGGCTTATTCCATTTTTTTATGCAATATTCTGCGTCTTTCCAATTCATTGCTGGATCATATTGTTCATTAATATAATCCATAACTGATTTTGCAATATTGGTACCTTTATCCGTTTTGTTTTTTATGTTTGCTAATTCAAATTTTTTATTTGTAAAGTATTTGAAAACCCATCCTGGTCTCATTGCAAAACTCAATAAGCTATCCAAAGTAAATTTAGGTGGTGTCGTAAATCCAGTTCTATGATCTCTTTCTCTATTTCCAGCAACAAGTGTATCAACAGTAATACACATTCCATCAAAATTAGCTCTACTACATCTCTCGATTAAATCATCAGTAATTGATTTATCTTTGTGAATATAAAGTTGAAAAAGTTTTGGCCCACTAGAAATATTTGCAACCTCTTCAATTGAAAAAGACGCCATTGTCGACATGCTGTAAATTGTATCAAACTTCTCTGCAGCTCTAGCAGAAGCCTTATCACCCTCAGGCTCATACAAACTTTGCATTGCCGTAGGAGACAAAAATAAAGGCATACTAATTTTTCTGCCAAAGACAGTGGTAGACAAATCTGGTTCACCAACACTATTAAGAATATTTGGAACTAAATCACAATCATTAAAAGCGTCTGTATTTCTATTTAAAGTGACTTCGTCATCTGCTCCACCATCAATATAATGAAAAATAGGAGCGGGTAATTTCTTTTTTGCTAATTTTCTAAAATCTTCAAAATTGTAACAGTCATTTATATTCATGATGTATCTTTATTAAAAGTTTTTGAAGAAATTAAACATATAACTATTTGCCCCAGGATTTTTATCTCCTAAACTTGCATTAGATATATGATTATAGGAAAAACCTAATTCACTTGTTTTTGACAGATCAAGTGAAATTTGTAATTCACTTTTAAATTCTATTAAATGGCCTAAATCTTTACCATCTCCCTCATGATATATTCCTGGTGTAAAGCTTGGTGTTAAATTTAATACCCCTAATTTATATTGGGCTTGAACGCCTGTATAAAAATATCCTGCATTATCAGCTGTAAATAAAAATCCAGTTATAGGAGAAAGATTTCCTAAAAAAGTATCTCTATTTAAATTTTCATTTTGATGTTGAAAACCAATTAAAGTTGATTTTTTTCCATCATCACTAAAATCAAACATTCCTGTGTAAACACTGAATTCTGTATTTTGATCTTTTAAAACTTTTTCCTCTGCAATCGAAGAAAATGAGAATATGATCATTAACAGATAGATTAAAAATTTTTTTAAATTCATCACTAATTAATTTATTTTTTAACTATAAAGCTTTTATAGATTATTGCACCTCCGATTAAAAATATCAATATCGGCAATAACCAAAGAATATATGTGTTTTTATTTAGACCAGGATCATAAAGTATCCATTCTCCATATTTAGTTTTAAAATATTCATAAATTTGATCTTCAGAAAGACCCTCTTGCAGTTTTTTATCAACTACAATTTTTAAACTGTTTGCAAATTCAGAGTCTGAATCATAAACCGATTGACCTTGACAAATAAGACATCGTAAATTTTTAGTTATCTCATTTCTTTTATCGTTTCCCTCTGAATTAACACTGCTTAAAGGGAATAATATTATAACAATTAAAAAAAATTTAAAAAATTTCATTTTATAAATAAATTAATTTCATCAATTGATTCTTGGTTAAGAGGTCCAATATATTTTTTAATAATTTCATTATTATAAATTAAAAATGATTCGGGAACCCCATATGCTCCCCACTCAATTGCAATTGTACCATCCAAATCAATAAAGATTTCTTTATAAGGGTTTCCTAGTTCTTTTAAAAAATTTTCTGCATTTTTTAAATTATCTTTATAATTCATCCCAATAATATTTAATTTATTCTCTAAATTTAAATTCATCAAAAGAGGATGCTCTTGTCGACATGGTACACACCAAGATGACCAAATATTTAATAAATAAACCTTATCTAACTCAAAGATACTTGAAGAATTCACATTTTCTCCAGAAAAAAATTCTTTAGTATTAAACAATGGTATCTCTTTTTTTGTATTTACATCTGGAGTGTATATTTTTGAGTCTTCTAAACCTTTATAAAAAATAAAAAATATTATTCCAAAAATAATAATAACTGAAAAAGGTAATATTTTATTTTTCATAATCTTTTTTGTAAAAAACTAATAATGCCAGCAAAAGATATTAGAATTACTGATAACCAGATCCATAACATAAATGGTTTAACTTGGTACCTTACATTGAAAAAATCTTGATTTTGAACCAAATTAATTACAATAAATTTATCTGACATAAGTGTTGTTTTGATATCAGCTTCACTTGTGGCAATGATAGGTTGATTATAAATTCTCAGCTCTGGCGAAAATCTATCCTCTTCACCATTTAAATTACTTATAGAAAAATTCGCAATAATAGCATTATAATTTTTTTCTTTTTTCTGATCAACACTTTCAAAAACTATCTTAGTTTTCGAATTTTCAAAAGTTTCACCAACCTTAAGATTTGTTATAATTTCGCTTGCAAATATATTGTTAAACAAGATACTTAGAATCAATAAACTAAATCCAAAATGAGCAATATTTTGTGAAATATTTTTATATTTTTTTACAAAAAAATCTCGCAAGGTAATAAAGAATAAATAAAGCGCACTCGATATCAAAATTGTATTTATTAAAATATTTTGATTAAAATTTTTTAATATTAAAAATGCTAATAAAATTGAGATAATTAAAAAAGAAATTAAATAAACCTTATCTTCTAATTGAGATTTTATCCATTTTAATTTTGGACCTATCGCCATCATAAGTAAAAATGGAATTAAAAATGGAATTATTAATTTATGATAAAATGGTGGTCCGACAGATATTTTTTGGGAAGAAATTACATCTAAAAAAATTGGATAAACGGTACCTATTAATACAACTGATAAAAAATACATCATAAACCAGTTATTAATTAATATTGAAGTTTCTTTGCTCAACCAAAAAAAACTATAAGATTTTCTGTTATTATCTTTATGAAAAAAGAAAAAAATTAAAATAGATAAAAAAATCAAAATGAATAAAAAAACAAGAATAAATAAACCCCTTTCAGGATCATTAGCAAATGTATGAACTGAATTTAATATTCCTGATCTTACTAAAAATGTTCCACACATACTTAATGTAAATGTTGCAATAGAAAGAATAATTACCCATGAAGTTAAAATAGATTTTTTTTCTAATACTAAAATACAATGTAAAAGAGTGGTTAATGCAAGCCACGGCATTAGAGAAACATTCTCAACTGGATCCCAAAACCAAAAACCTCCCCAGCCCAATTCGTAATAAGCCCAAATTGATCCAAGCAGTATTCCTAAAGTCAAAAAAATCCACGAAATTAAGATCCATTTTTTTATATGCGATGCCCAACTGGTAGAAATAATTTTTAAACTTGTTGCTGCCAAAACAGATGAAAAAATAATTGAAGAACCAACATAGCCTAAATATAAAATAGGTGGATGAATTGCCAAAGCAGGGTCTTGTAAAATTGGGTTTAATCCAAGACCTTCAGTAGGTATTGGAAAAATATAATTAAATGGATTTGATGTTTTGATTAGAAATAAAAAGAAACCAACAATTATTATTTGTTGAAAAACTAGAGTTAAAATTTTGTATTTTACTGGTTGATTTTTTGTTCGTACTAAAAATATGAAAATAAATAAAGTTAAAACAAGTAACCATAATAATAAACTACCTTCATGATTCCCCCAGGTTCCACTTATTTTGTAAAATAATGGTTTAGTAGTGTGAGAATTATTAAATACTGTTACATTACTAAAATCCGAAATAACAAAAGAAAAAATCAAACACAAAAAACTAATGACAACAAAAAATAATTGTAAAAATGTAAATGATAATATTTTGGTATCTAATACGTTTGAATTATTAAAATTTTTATATGAAAAATAAAATAACGATAATCCAATAATTAATCCTAATATTAACGAATAATATCCAACAAGACTATAAATCAATTTATTTTTCCCCTAATGCTTCTTTTACTTCTGGTGGCATATAATTTTCATCATGCTTTGCTAAAATTTTTGTTGCAGAGAAGAAGTTTTTATCTTTTAAAAAACCTTCTGCAACAACACCTTTTTCCTCAGCAAATAAATTTGGTACTGCACCCGAATAAGTAACATTTATTTCATTTTTAAAGTCTGTTATTATAAAGTTAACTTCATTTGAATTTATAGAAATAGAATTTTTTTTAACCATTCCTCCAACTCTTATTTTGCTTTTATCTATTTCAGGAAGTGATTTTATTTCAGAAGGCGATTGAAAATATACAACATTTTCCTCTAATGATTTTAAAATCAAAAATGTTGTTAAAATTAAAGTAATTAAGATTATTATTATAAACAGAAATCTTAATTTAACTTTTCGACCATACATGGTTTAAAAGTTAATTATTTGTTACGTTTGCTAAAATTTCTTTATTTATTCTTTGTGATTTTGCAGAATTAGCTTGATCAGTAGTAAGTGATCCAAATTTAGCAACAAATTTGTTTTGTTCTTTAACAAATTGCATTTTAGTTACCAAATATAAACCTAAGAAACTTAATAACGTAAAGCTAAAAGCAGATAACACATACACTGCATATCCATTCATAAAAAATAATTCATTTATCATAATCTATCTAAGCCTTTATTTTTAATTTTTATCAGTTCTGTATTATATTTCATTAAGAAAATTAACAATGAAAAAAGAGCAAATGCCGCAGTCATTATTAATAATGGGTAAAGCATTGATGAATGAATTGAGCTTTTTGACAAAATATTAATAGATGCAGGTTGATGGAGTGTATTCCACCAATCAACTGAGTACTTTATTATTGGAACATTAATAATTCCTAAAATAGTTATAAAAGTTGAGATCTTGTAGACTTTTTCTTCCTTATCATAAATTCTCCAAACAATTAAATACATTGCATAGAATAAAGCTAATATTAACATTGATGTAATTCTTGCATCCCAAGCCCACCATGTTCCCCAAGTTGGTTTTCCCCAAATTGATCCTGTAACTAAAGCAATAATATTAAAAACAAATCCTGAAGGAGCTAAACTTTTAGAGATTAAAAAAAAGTTTTTGTTTCTAAATACAAAACCACAAATAGATAACAAAGTTATAGAAGAAAATATTCCAAGTGAAATCCAAGCGGCAGGAACATGAACATACATAATCCTAACTGCATCACTTTGTTTATAATCTTCAGGAGATATAAATAATGCTTCGACTAGACCAACACTCAATACAACAATAAACAAAAATAAAACGTACTTAGGTGCTTTTGACGTGATTTTGAAAATCTTGTTAGGTTCAAAAAGTTTAAACATATTTTAATTTAGATTTTTTTTTGGTGATTTCTATTATGAAATAGTTTTCTGATCAAGAATGCAGAGGGGAGATAATAAGATTGAAATTAACGTTTAACACTCTTGACCAGAAGATACTAAAAATATAGCTAATTTGTATGGCCTAGATTTGAGCTAAATGTGGTTGAATGATGGTTGCCTTAATTCGAGAGCTTAAAATAACTAGAGCCTTTTTTTCCTGAAAAAATCTCCTCAATTAAAGGGTGTTTTATTGGCTCATCAGAGTCATCCACTAGCAAATTTTGTTCAGATACATAAGCCTCATAAGTTATCTCGTCATTTTCTGCTAATAGGTGATAAAATGGCTGATCTTTTCTTGGTCTCACATTTTTTGGAATAGATTGATACCACTCTTCAGAATTATTAAATTCAAAATCAACATCATAGATCACACCTCTAAATTTAAAGTGTTTATGCTTTACAATTTCTCCAATTGAAAATTTGGCTTTTTGAACTGGCATTGATCTTAGTATGGGTATTTAGAAATAAAAATCAATGCTAAAAATATAAATGTTTTGTGATGTGGCAAATATGTTAATATCTTTTTGGTGAATAAATCTTTTTTAAAATTTGTTACTGATTTCGGTCCTTTAGCAATATTTTTTTTCTATTATTACAATAGTGGTAAAAATTTATCAGTAGCAATACCTCCACTGATAGTTGCAACTTTATTTGCATTAGCAATAGTTTGGTTTTTTGAAAAAAGAATTCCTCCAATGCCTTTGGTAAGTGGAATTTTAATTACTTTTTTTGGTGGATTAACAATCTACTTTAATGATCCTATATTTATTTACGTAAAACCGACTATCATTAATATTATGTTTGCTCTTGCATTATTTTTTGGGAAATATTTTACCAATGAACCTATTCTTAAAAAAATTATGGGTAAATCTATTCCACTAACTGATGTTGGATGGGAAATTCTTAATAAACGATGGATGTATTTTTTCTTTGGTCTTGCTTTATTAAATGAAATTGTTTGGAGAACTCAAACAGAAGAATTTTGGGTTAATTTTAAAGTGTGGGGAATGCTTCCAATAACGATAATATTTACAGGGTTTCAAGTACCATTAATTAATAAACATAAGATTGATGCGTAGTAATTTAAAATTAGTAGTAAATAATCCTCATAATAAAATTGAGGAAAAACATTTTTTTGAAAAAGATGAGCTAAAAATTATATTAGACTTATATGCCAAAATGGTTTCGGAAGGTTCTTGGAAAGATTACGGTTTAAACATTTCAAGTAAACAAGTGGGGTTTAGTGTTTTTAGAAATGCTACTGAAAATGCCCTTTATAAAATTTGTAAAAATTTTAAGCCTAAAAATAAAAATCTTAAATATTTGATTACAGATACAAGTGGTGAGATACTAAAAAATTCTTATGATCTTAAAGTTTTATTAAAAAATACCAACTGGAAGAAACTTCAAAAATAAATTTATCTTCTTTGCCCAAATAATCTTAACAACATTATAAATAGATTAATAAAATCTAGATATAAAGTTAAAGCACCCATTACAGCTTTCTTACCCATTAACTCACCTGAGTCTGACGCAACATACATATTTTTGATTTTCTGAGTGTCATATGCTGTTAAACCAACAAATATTAAAACACCTAAAATTGAAATCACAAAATACATCATAGAAGATTTCATAAAAATATTAACAATTGAAGCTATAATTATTCCAATTAGACCCATCATTAAAAAAGATCCTAACTTTGTAAGATCTCTTTTGGTTGTGTATCCGTAGATACTCATCGCTCCAAATGTTGCGGATGTAATGAAGAAAACTCTTGTTACGCTCATTCCAGTATAAACCAATAATATTGAAGATAATGATAGACCCATTAAAGCTGCAAAAACCCAAAACGTAGTTTGTGCCTTTGATGCACTCATCTTATTAATTCCAAAACTCATGTAAAAAACGATACCTAAAGGTGCTAACATTACAAGCCATTTAAGACCTGATAAATAAATTGCATTCCCCATTTGCGTTAGACCAACAATTGAACCTGCATCATTAGTAACAACAGACATTTTAAATGTTAATAGTGCTACTATTCCAGTTAGCAATATACCTGTTGCCATGTAGTTATAAACTTTTAGCATGTAGGCTCTTAAGCCTTCATCCATTACAGCAGCTGTTTGTTGTGCTGCTTTTGCTCTATTTAGTATTCCGTTTTTATTAAATTCCATAATAAGTTATATATATATTCTTTTACTAATTATTCAAGATACCTTAAAAGATTAACAAAATTTTAACTTAATATTTCTAATGAATTACAAAAATTTAGGTAATACCGATATTAAAGTGAGTACAATTTGTCTCGGTACTATGACGTGGGGAGAACAAAATACTGAGCTTGAGGCATTTGAACAAATGGATTTTGCATTAGATCAAGGAGTAAACTTTTGGGACACTGCTGAATTATATGCAGTACCTCCTAGAAAAGAAACCTACGGTGATACAGAAGAAATTATTGGGAACTGGTTTGAAAAAACAAAAAAAAGAGACAAAGTCATTCTTGCAACAAAAGTTGCTGGTCCAGCAAGAGATTACTTAAGAAGTGGAGAAAATAGTTTTACAGGTCCAAACTTAGAATTTGCTTTAAATGACAGTCTTAAAAGACTTAAAACTGATTATATAGATTTATATCAACTTCATTGGCCAGAAAGAAATGTTAATAATTTTGGAAGACTTGGTTATGTTCATAAAGAAAATGAATGGAATAAATTTGAAGATGTTCTTGCAGAGTTAAATAAATATATTGATCAGGGAAAAATAAGATACGTTGGTTTATCAAATGAGACCCCTTGGGGAGTTTTAAATTATCTTCAGTTATCCAAAGATAAAAAGTTGCCAAGAATGATGTCAATTCAAAATCCTTATAGTCTATTAAATAGATCTTACGAAGTTGGACTAGCTGAAGTTTCTATAAGAGAAAACATTGGATGCTTAGCTTACTCTCCACTTGCTAGTGGATATTTAAGTGGAAAGTATAGAAACAGAAATTTTCCCAAAGGATCAAGAATGGAGAGAGATTTTGATTTCTGGACAAGGTATAGAAAACCAAATACTGAGGATGCGGTTGAACATTATTATAAAATTAGTGAAAAATTTGATCTAGATATGAGTCAGATGGCGATAAAATTTTGTGAAATCCAAGACTTTATGACTAGTGTAATAATTGGAGCAACTACAATGGAGCAGTTGAAAACAAATATAGAAAGTGTAAATTTAAACTTATCTGATGATGTCATTAAAGAAATTAACCACGTACAAACAATTTATCCAAATCCATGTCCATAATTAAAAAAATTACAATATTGTTAGGAATATTTTTTATAAGTGGTGTTGCTCAAGTTTCAGCTCAAGAAATTAAAAAAATTGGTAAATATAAAGATTGGGAGGCAATGGTCGTTATGGATGCTGACGGTAAAGTATGCTTTGCGCAATCTTTACCTATTTTGCAAGCTCCAAAAACAAATAAAAGAGATGCAAAATTATTTGTAGCATTCAGACCTAAAGACAATATAAAAAATGAAGTAAGTGTTACCCCGGGTTATGAATTCAACAAAAATAACTCCGTAACAGCTGCTTCAGGGAAAAATAAATTTAAATTTGATATTAAAGAACAAGGTTTTGCGTGGATTGCAGAAAATAAAATCGAATTAAAAATGATCAAACAAATGAGAAAAGGATCTAGAATTATGATTACTGGATACAATCAACAAGGTTCTCAAACAATTGATCATTACTCATTATTAGGATTTACTAAAGCTTATAACGCTTCAAGAAAAGCTTGTAGTTAATTCAATGAAATCAAAAAAAAAAATTGTTCTAGCTTATTCTGGAGGGCTCGATACTTCTATAATTTTAAAATGGCTTCAAGAAAATTATGATGCAGATGTAATTTGTTATACAGCAGATGTTGGACAAGAAATTGATAGAAAAAAAATTATAACTAATGCAAAAAAATTTGGTGTTAAAAATATAATTATTAAAGATTTAAAAGATATTTTTGTTAAGGACTATGTTTATCCCATGATCAGAGGACACGCGATCTATGAGGGTGTTTATTTATTAGGGACATCAATAGCAAGACCTCTTATTGCAAAAGATCAAATAAGAGTAGCTAAAAAATTTAAAGCCTATGCAGTTTCACATGGAGCAACTGGTAAAGGCAATGATCAAGTTAGATTTGAATTAGGCTATCATTATTTTGGTCCCAAAATTAAAATCATAGCCCCGTGGAGAATATGGAAATTAAAATCTAGAACAGACTTAATTAATTATGCAAAAAAACATGGCATAGCTATTCCTAAAGATAAAAAAGGTGCATCTCCTTTTTCAGTAGATGATAATTTATTTCATACATCAACTGAAGGTAAGGTTTTAGAAAATCCAAAAAATTCAGCACCAGAATTTGTTTTCCAGCGAACAATTTCTCCAGAAAAGGCACCAAACAAATCATCGTTTATTACCATCAATTTTAAAAACGGTGATCCTTTTGGAATAAATGGAAAAAAAATGTCTCCAGCTAAATTATTAACAAAGCTCAATGACATCGCAGGTAAAAATGGAATTGGAAGAGTTGACTTAGTGGAGAATAGATTTTTAGGTATTAAATCTAGAGGTGTATATGAAACACCAGGTGGAACTCTTTTAATCAATGCTCATCGAGCAATTGAGTCTGTTACTTTAGATAAAGAAACTATGCACAAAAAAGATCAGGTAATGTCTAGATATGCAGAGTTAATTTACAATGGTTATTGGTATTCAAAAGAAAGATTTAAACTTCAAAAAATTGTAGATTTAAAAAGAAGCAAAGTTAATGGCTCAGTTAAACTTAAATTGTATAAAGGAAATATTACAATTCAATCTAGAGTTACTAATAGCAGCGCATATTCAATGAAGAAGGTATCTTTTGAAGAAAATAAATCATTTAATAAATCTAACGTTGAGAGATTTATCAATTTTCATAAGAAAAAGCTTCGTACTTAGATTGCTTTAGGACAAATTAACATTTGTTTAAATCACTAAAAATTATATCCTTAGAATATGGAATCAATAAAGAATTGGATGAGAGATGCTGCAAATATTTTATTTGATGATAGTAAGAATGATCTACGCGCACTTCCTAAGACAGTTAGATTACAAATTCTTTTAGTTTTAAGTTTTATTTGGACTACTGTTTTTAGTTTATATGTTTTTTCTTACACAACTTTCGCACTTGGATGGGCTGGACTTTTTTTAGCTCATATAGGTTTAATATTTGCAGTCTATATGACTTTTAAACAATTCCATAGAGCAGAAGAAAAGTCCGCAAGTGTTTTTCAAACAAAAAATTTTGATCCTTTTAAAATCATGGTCATAGTTTTTGTAATAGTATTTATATTCGTATTTTCAAAAGGAATTGAGGTTTTGACAAGTCCAAACCCGAACTCTTATTCAATCCCTTATGATGGTCCCTTAAAATCTGCAATTGAAAAATGGTTACCTTTTAGTAAAGATAAATAATGGATAAGATAGCAAAAAACTTACAGTTAGCATTAATGGTTATTATCTTAATCAGTACTGTTATTGCTGTTGGGATTGAAATGAAAAACATGTTTTTAAATCAATCTGTTACATTAGCAGATTTGCTATTAATGTTTCTTTATTTAGAGGTACTAGCAATGGTTAGAGTTTTTTGGAACCAACAATCTATTAGTATTACCCTACCACTTCTTATTGCAATTACCGCCCTTGCACGATTTATTATTCTACAAGGTAAAGAAATGGATCCTACTGCACTTGTTTATGAAGCAGTAGCTATTTTGTTAATATCTGGAGCAATTGTTGTTTTAAGATTAAGACATAGTGACAAATTGGGTCTTAAGAAAAAAAAATCAAAATAATTTTAAATGATATTTGAAGCTTCAAGGGCTAAGGCCTTAAATCAATTAAATAATTTTGTTGAGAATAATCTTGTAGAGTATTCAAAATTAAGAAATTTTGATTTTGGACCTGAAAAAAGATCCAATATATCTTGCTTATCACCATACATAACTCATGGAATAATTAATGAACAAGAAGTCATTCAGAAAGCTCTAAGTAAATTTTCTTTTTCAAAAAATGAAAAGTTTATACAAGAAGTTCTGTGGCGAACTTATTGGAAAGGTTGGTTAGAACTTAGACCGAATGTTTGGGTTGATTATCTTATCGAATTAAATCAAATAAAAAATGAATTTAAAGATAATAAAGATTATATTGCAGCAATCGAGGGAAAAACAAAAATAGATTGCTTTAATGAATGGATAAACGAGCTAAAAGAAAATAATTATTTACATAACCATACAAGAATGTGGTTTGCTAGTATTTGGATTTTTACCCTAGAATTACCTTGGCAATTAGGGGCAGAATTTTTTATGCAACATCTTTATGATGGAGATGCTGCATCAAATACTCTTGGATGGCGATGGGTGGCTGGAGTTCAAACTCAGGGCAAACACTACCTTGCAAGTGAATGGAATATTAAAAAATTCACTAACAATAGATTTCAAAATATAAAATTAAATCAAAATGCTCCTCCAAAAGTATCTGAAAAATCTTACCAAATAATTAAACAGGATTTCAATAACCCACAAAATATTGAGAATAAGAATCTTTTAATTTTTGAAAATAATCTCTCGTTTGAAATCACTGACTTTAAGGAAATCGATTTTAAGAAAATTTACTTAGTTTCAAATAAAAATGAAAATAGAGCAATAAAACTCAGTGAAAAATTAGTGAAATTTAAATCTCATTTAATAGAAGACCAAGAACAAAGATTAAAAAATCAATCTATTGATTGTCAAATTATAGATATAAGTGAATTAACAAATATTGAAAATTATTACGGTTTATATCCGACTGTAGGTGAAAATTTAGATTTTTTAAATTCTAATAATTTAAAGATGGATTTTTTATATAGAAATCTTGATCTATTGGCTTGGCAATACTGCAATAAAGGTTTTTTTAATTTTAAAAATTATATTCCCAAAATAGTTTCAAGCTTTAATTAAAACCAACGAACCATCCCAATAATTCCAGCGGTTGCATAAAAAAATTGCAAAAATAAAATCCCTTTATGACCACCTCTATAGGCCCAAATTCCAATTAAAATAGCTGACAATAACAGCAGACAAAAACCGAAAAATTCTATGCCTATATTTAAAGCGACAAACAAAGAATACAATATTGCAGTTATAACCCCTGCCCATTCAAAAATTTTATTATTCATAAAAGTGTTTTAAAATTATTATAAAGGATTGTAGAGTAGTTATTCATATCTTTCATGTTATCTTTTGCAGATTGATCAAACTTTTCTAATGCACCATTACCAAGCTGATCCTCTAAAGCTTTTTTATACTCTGGAACACACCCCCATTCATTAACCGTAGTATCTTTTATTTCTATATGAAATTGAATTCCATAAGCATGGTTTTGATATTTAAAGATTTGATACTTGGTAATTGGGGACGAAGCTAATAAAGTTACATCTTTATTATTTTCAATGCCTTGAACCTCATAAGAATGCCATTGCAAACTTTTAATCGTATTAGGAAATTTTGAAAATAATTTATCTTCATCTTTTTCATTAGAAAAATTAATATCCATAATTCCTATTTCTGCTGGTTTAGATTTAACCACTTTTCCACCAACTACTTCTCCTAAAAGCTGACAACCTAAACAAAAACCTAAATAAGGTTTTTTTAAATTCAAAACAAATTCTTTAATTCTTTTCTTTTCTTCTATTAACCAAGGATATTCTTGTTCCATATAGGTATCCATTGGACCCCCCATACAAAACATTCCATCAAATTTACTTAAATCGTTTGGTATTTTTTCACTTTCATCTAACTCTATAGTAGTTATTTTAAATCCATCAGCTAACATTAAATCTTTAATGTAACCTGGATCTTCTATTTTGATATGTTGTAATACTATTATGTTCACCAAGCTTAGCTTAGCTTAGAACACTTCTTTGAACAATATTTTACTCTATCCCAATTTAACTTCCATTTTTTTCGCCAAGTAAATGGTCTTTTACAAACTGAACAAATTTTTGTTGGTAAATTTTCTTTTTTCATCAAATTGTATTTAGTTTAATAAATTTATCAGCTTCAGATAAAATTAATTTTTTTCTATCAGATTTCATTTTATCAAATATTCTTACCATCATCGAAAGACGAGGATTTTTTAAAAAAAATTTTCTATTTCGGTCGATAAATCTCCAATAAAGACCATCCATAGTGTTACACCACTCACCTTTTTTAAAATCCATCATTTTCATAAAATATGCAGATCCACAAATATAAGGTTTGGTCGCAAAAATTCCTCCATCACTAAATAATCCCATTCCATAAACATTAGGAACCATCACCCAATCTGAAGAGTCTACGAACATTTCCATGAACCATTTGTAAACAATTGTTGGCTTAATTTCACAAAGGTTCATAATGTTGGATAAGATCATTAACCTTTCAATGTGATGTGACCAACCATTATTAACAGCATTTTTAATTGCATAATCCAAAGGCGGAAGACCAGTGGTCCCATCATACCAAGAACTTTTCATTTTTCTATTTTGTTTAAAAAAATTTCCAGTTTCCATTTCTTGAGAATAGGACTGATAAATACCACGCATAAATTCTCGCCAACCAATCACCTGGCGAATGTAGCCCTCTAAAGAATTCATTCTAATTTTATTTTTTTTATGAAAATCTAAAATTTTTTGGATAACAAATTCAGGAGTAATTAAACCTAAATTTATATAAGGACTTAATGCACTATGAAATAGAATATTATCTTTTTGATCAACTGCATCCTCATAATCACCAAATAAGTTTAATTTTTTTTTTATAAAAAAATTTAAAAGTTTAACAACGTCCTCATATTCAGTTGCAAACCAAAAATTATTTGTGCTACCGGGGTGATTTTTAAATTCCTTTTCAATAAAAGGCTTTAGCTTTTTTGTATGATTGGTTTCATTTATTTTTGGAAATTTAGGAATTGAAATTTTTTTAGGTAATTTATTTCTGTTATCTTCATCAAAGCTCCATTTCCCCCCGATTGGATTACCATCTGAACCCATCAGTATTCCTGATTTTTTTCTAACATCTTTATAGAAAGTTGCCATAAAAGGTTTTTTTGATTTTGATAAATAATTTTTAAATTCAGCTCTTGAATTTAAAAACATAGGAGTTTGAACAATATTCCAGTGTATTTTTTCTTTTTTTAAAAATTGTAAAATTTTTTTTTCAAAAAATTTATCCTCTATTTCAAAACTTGAAATTTCTTTTACTTTTTTTTGTGTAATTATTTTTTTTAATTTTTTTAAATAATCATCATTAAATTCTTTGTCTTCAATTTTAAAATAATCTAATTTAAATTTGTTTTTTTTTAACCCATCAGCATAAGAACGCATTGAAGATAAAAATAATAAAATTTTTTGTTTATGATGCTTTTCATAAGTGCATAAACCCTTATCTTCAGCCATAAAAAATAGGTGGTCTTTTTTGAAGCGGTCTAGGTATTTTATTGGAAATAATTGATTACCAAGTATAAAAAATAACTTCATAATTAAATATAACTAATAAAATTTTTTATGTCAGAAAAATATGTAATTTTTGGTGCGACAGGTTCTATTGGATCAAGTTTAGCGGAACAATTAAAAAACTCTGGAAACAATATTCATTTAGTTGGAAGAAATGAAAGTGAACTTAGTTCTATCTCTGAAAAACTTGGATGCTCACATACCGTTGCGGATGTTTTGGAGGATGGGTTTATAGAAAAAGTTAAATCAGATATTTCTGAAATTAAAGGCCTAGCTTATTGCGTGGGTTCAATTGATTTAAAACCATTAAGAATGGTGAATGAACAAGACTTTCAAAAATGCATGAAACTTAATCTTTATTCTGCTGTAGAAGCTATTAAAGGATTTCAAGAAAGTTTAAAAAAAAATAAAGGTTCGATAGTATTATTTTCAACCGTTGCTGCTCAAAGAGGTTTTACTAACCATGCAA
This sequence comes from uncultured Pelagibacteraceae bacterium, assembly GCA_902593285.1. GTDB lineage: Bacteria > Pseudomonadota > Alphaproteobacteria > Pelagibacterales > Pelagibacteraceae > Pelagibacter. The sequence continues at coordinate 25,219 of CACJHW010000004.1, read as the reverse complement.
TCATAGCCTCAGCAAAAGCTGCTGTTGAAGGATTGACGGTTTCTCTTGCAGCAGAATTTGCTCCGAACATAAGAGTAAATTGTGTGGCACCAAGTTTAACAAAATCTAAAATAGCAGAACCAATGTTAAAAAATACTGCTATAGCCGAAGGTATTGCAAAAGCACACCCCCTTAAAAGATTAGGCGAAGGTAAAGACTCTGCCGCTCTAGCTAAATTCTTACTAACAGAAGATAGTTCTTGGGTTACAGGCCAAATAATTGCTGTTGATGGTGGTAGATCTAAACTTTCTTAAAATGGATTGGGACTTAAAACATCTTACAAAAATCAAATCTTCTTGGTTAAAACATTTTTTGTATGCAAGCTATTTTAACTTCTTGGCACTTCTAATTTTAATCACAGGTATGATACACAGTATCTTACCATGGATTTTTACTTTTACACCTTACAAACTTGCAAAAAAAATTGTTGATGGAACAGAAAAACAATTTGGCTCTCATTTTAAAAAAAGGAATTGAACTAAAATCAAGTGGTACCACAGGTCCACAAAAAAAGATTTATCAAACTCCTAATAAGCTTAAACACGCAAATAAGATTGCACGTGAATGTCAAAAAATTTCACCTAAAAGTAAAATTTATACAGTTTGTAAATTAGAACATGCTGGTGGACTTTTGGCACAAACATTACCAGGCTATGAGGTAGGAGCACACATAGAAATTGAAAATTTTAATGCTTATAATTTTTGTAAAAAAATTAAAAACTTTACTCACAGTCACATTACACCAAAACACGGTAGAGCTATAATGTTAACTAAATCATTTCAAGATTTAAATTTAAAAGGTATATGGATTACCTGTGGTAGTGAACCGGTGGATTGGGAATTAATAACAAAATTTGTCGAAAAAGGTTGTCAATTTATGGTTAATTGGGGCATGACTGAAATTGGGCCTTGTGCAATTAACACTGTTTTTAAAGATATAGATGCAGTTAAAGATTATAAAAAGAGAGCGCTAGAAGGAACTTTAATGGGAGATGATGTTTACTGTGATACAAAAATTGAAAAAGGCATACTACATGTAAAAGGAGATATAAGTGTTTTTGGAAATAATTGGTTTGATACAAGAGATCGAGTAAAAAAAAATGAAACTAATGAATTTTATATTCAAGGTAGATTAATATAATTTATGAGGTTTATTCTTTTAATTATAATAATTTTTTTTACTAAAGTTTCACTTTCATACTCTAAAAATTATAATTTTATACAATTAGTATCATTAAATGAACCTTGGGGATTATCTTTTATTAATGATGAAGAATTAATTATCACTGAAAAAACCGGAAAGATAAAAATAGTAAATATTACTTCTAAAGAAGCCTACGAAGTTAAACATAACTTAAATTATTTTGTACACGGACAAGGAGGTTTATTAGATATTATTTATCAAAATGATTACTTATGGATATCTTATTCAGAAAATAGAGGAAATTGGAAAACAAGCACCTCGATTGCAAAAGCCAAATTAAATAAAAAAAATTTAGATTTTAAAAATATATTTCAAGCTGAACCACCAATAGAATCCGGTTATCATTTCGGTTCCAGACTAGCTATAAAAGATAGTTATCTTTTTGCATCTGCTGGAGAAAGAGGTGGAGGTATGATTGCTCAAGATCCAACAAAACATCCTGGAAGTATTATCAGAATTTATTTAGATGGTAGTATTCCAAAGGATAACCCTAAGTTTGAAGGTAAATCAGACTGGTTACCAGAAATTTATCAAATTGGTGTTCGTAATCCTCAAGGTCTAACCTATTCCTCTTTTGATGGAAAAATTTATGCAAGCAACCATGGTGCAAAAGGTGGTGATTGGTTTGGTGAAGTAAAAAAGGGAGAGAATTATGGTTGGAAAATTTTAGGTTGGGGTGGAACAAATTATTCAGGGTCAAAGATTGGACCTAAATGGAAACCTGGATTTACCAAAGCAATCCAATACTGGGTACCTTCAATAGCAGCAAGTGCTATAACTATTTATAAGGGAAATGAATTTAATGAGTGGAATGGAGAAGCGCTTATTACTTCTTTAAAAGATAAATCAATGAGAAAATTAAACTTTCAAAATTCATCTAAGATTGAAGAAACAATTATTTTCAAAGATAAAATTGGGAGAATAAGAGATATACAAGTTCACCCAGTTAATGGAAAAATATATTTTCTTGCGGGAAATAGCTTATGGTTGATGGAGAAAAATAAATAATATGAAAGAAAGACCTTATCATCATTTGCCTGATGGCACTTTCAGGAACCCAAAAGGATCTCCAGTTATAATATCTAGGTCAGGAAAATTTTCTTATAGAACTTTCAGTAAATTAAGAAAAAGAGTTAATTTATCTTATCCAAAAGAACATGTGATTGAAAAAGAAAAAGTATTAGCTAATTTAGAAAAATATAAAGATAATGATTATATTGCATGGATAGGTCACGCGACATACCTAATAAAATTAGGTGGAACTACAATTATAACAGATCCTGTATTTTCAAAGAATGCTGGACCACTAATCTTTGGTCCAAAAAGATTTACTAATCCTGCAATAAAATTAAACGAGATACCTCAAACAGATATATTTTTACTCACTCATAATCATTACGATCATCAGGACATGTCAACAATTAGAAATTTCCCTTTTAAGAGTGCAAAAGTATTAACTCCACTAAATCTTGGTAAATATTTTAAAGGATATAAAGATGTAAATGAAATGGATTGGTATGATCAAATAATTATTAATGAGAATTTGAAAATTTCTTTACTTCCTGCAGTTCATTGGTCAAAGAGAAGTTTAACAGACACAAATAAAACTTTGTGGGGTAATTTTCTTATAGAATATAAAAATAAAAAAATTTTATTTGCGTGTGACACAGGTTATGGGGAAATCTATAAAGAACTAGGAGAAAAATATGGTCCTATAGATCTGACAATGATTAATATTGGGGCTTATAATTTCAAACCAATGTTTGATAAAACTATTTATCATACTACACCAGAGGAAGCCCTGAATGTTGCACAAGACCTAAAAAGTAAAAAAGTATTAGGAATGCATTGGGGAACATTTGTTTTGTCATTAGAGCCGATTATGGAACCCCCAATTAGATTTAAAGATAGTGCTGAAAAATATGGTTTCAACAAAGAAGATGCAATTATTTTTAAAATTGGAGAAGTTAGTCTTCTAGATAAATTGTTAAAGAGTTAAATACTTAATCGCAAAAAATATAGTTCCAATAGAAGCAATAGTAGAGAGAAAAATTGCTTTTATTATATTTTCAGGACTTACATTATAAGCAGCACATAAAACTATAGAGGTAACTCCGCAAGGCGCAACACTCACAAAAAAAGCACCTGGTATTTCAGCTGGCAATCCTGCATTAAAAATCACTAATCCAATTAACAATAAAATTATCGGGGAAATGACTAATTTTAAAACTGAAATAGAAACAGATAATTTATTAATTACATTTTTAGTATAAAACGAAAGAATTATACCAATTGCAAACAATCCAACCGGTGAAACACATGCTGCAAGTTTAGACAGAGTATATTCAATCGGTGTTTGATCAATATTAAAATTTAATAATAAAAATAATAGACCTATAATTATTGAAAGAATAAATGGGTTTAAAAATAAATTTTTAATAAAATTAAATAAATTTACATTTTGTTTTGTAGATAGTTCAAGAAAAAAAGTAATTATAGATAATAAAATTATCCCATCCATTAATATGATGCTTGCAACTTGTGTAATTACATTTTTTTGAAAATAAATTTCCGTTATTGGCAAAAGCAAAGTCACGTGGTTTGATAAAGCAACTGTTAAAGCCCAAATAATTGACTCTGGGATTGATCTTTTAAAATATTTTGAAGTAATTAAGTAGGCAATAATTCCACATATCGATTGCATAATTAAATAAGAGAAAATTTGTTTGAAATCTACTTGTCCAATTTCATTTTGTGCTATTAGCTTAATTATCAATGCTGGAACTGCAATATAGAACAAGAAAAGATTTAAAATTTTAGCATGACTAAGGTCTAAGACCTTCAACTTACCAAAAACAAACCCTAAAAAAGTAATAAATATAAATGGAGTAAGTCCTAAAAAAATTGTGAACATAAATTATTTAATTGTTATTCTATGCATTATTCTATTTCCTTTGAAAGGTGTTGCTTGATGAAGCATAGATCTATTATCCCATATAGCCAATTGATTTTTTTCCCAAGACAATGAAAATTGAAACTTCTTCTTAATTTGATGGTTAAATAAAAATTTTTTTAACTTTTCTTGATTTTTTATCTTTGAGCTAAAACCAACAAAATGTCCTGGACTGCAATAAATAGAATAATTTGTGCTGATTTTCCTAATTATTTTATGTGAAGATTTAAGTTCTTTAATATTTTTTCCTTTTTCTTTTACTCTTTCTTTTGTTGTAACCGAGATTGGACCCTCAGAGGAATAATTACCTTTAATATTTTTAAATTTTCTTTTTATTGGACTTGGTAATTCTTTATAAGCAAGATATTGAGAACAAAATTCTGTATTAGCTTTTCCTTTTTTTGGCACAAGTTTAGAAAGCAACATTGTAAATCTTGGTGGTTTTTTTGTATAAATCGAGTCTGTATGAAATTGTTCACCAAAACTTGGTCCTTTATCTGTTGATTTTCTTTGCACTACTGTAATTTGAGGAAATTTTTTATTTAAACCTTTTAGTCTTGGATAGTTGGCTAATTTTCCAAAATATTTCGCAAACTGAATATAAAATTTAGAAGTTAATTCTTGTTGTTTAAAATACAACATTCCATATTTATTCAGTGCTTTCTTAATTTTTAAAATATCTTTATTCGTAATATCTTTTAAATTTACAATTATTTCAGCTCCAATATTTTTTTTATTTGGAATTATTTTTAACATTTTTTAAAAAAAATTTTTTTAAGTGATTAATCGTTTGTTTAGGACTCTCCTCTGGAATAAAATGATCTGAATTAATTTCTGCTCCATAAACTTTTTTGTTTGTGTATTTTTGCCAAATTTTAACTGATTTAAATTGCGTTCCAACAACTCCCTTTTTACCCCACAAAACTTGTATAGGAATGTTTAATTTTTTTTTTCTATCTTTTTTGTCATGCTCTAAATCTATAGTAGCCGCAGCCCTATAATCCTCACAAGTTGCATGAATTCTTTTTTTTTGTTTAAAGGCTCTAAAATATTCATCTTCAACTTTTCCAATCGCACGCTTTGATGACCTATTAAAACGACTTTTTAACCATCTTTTAGGATCTGCCATTATCATTTTCTCTGGTAAAGGTGCTGGCTGTATTAAGTAAAACCAGTGAAAATATCCTTTTGCAAATTTCATATCAGTATGCTCGTACATATCTAGAGTTGGACAAATATCTAATACACTTAAAGCCATAATCTTATTTCTATAATCTCTTGCCATTCTATGTGCAACTCTCCCACCTCTATCATGTCCAGCAACAAAAAATTTTTTAAAATTTAATTTACTCATCAATTGAACCATATCTTTAGCCATTTCTCTTTTAGAATAATTTTTATGATTAGTACCACCAGGTAAAACTAAACTATCTCCATATCCTCTAAGGTCAGCAACTATTACAGTGAAATATTTACTAAGCTCAGGGGCAGTCTTGTGCCACATCACATGTGTTTGGGGATATCCATGAAGTAATAATAGGGGGGGACCGTTACCTTTAAATCTACAAAAAATTTTACCCTTGCTTACTTTAATAAATTTTTTTTTAAAACCATTAAACATGATTAAACTATTTAATTATTTAATAGTTTATTTTTCGCCTTTTCAAATTCCTCTTGAGAAATAATTCCTTTTTCTTTTAAATCATTCAATTTAGTAAGTTCATCACTTAAATTGCTACTTTGTTCATCAGAAGTTTCGCTTATCTCCCTACCCTCACTTTCAGCTTCCTCTTTCTCAGCTCTATTAGCTTCCTTAGACTTAAAACCATTCATAATTGCCATTCCACCTAAGTATAAAACATAAGCCATAATGGGAATAACCAATCCAAAAAAAATTATTTTTTCCATAATTTAATCTTCATCTTCTTCACGCCAGTTTTTTTCATACATTAAATATGCAGCGTATATTACTGATACAGTGCCTACAATCATACCATAATCAAAACCAGTTTGCTTGTCATGCAAATACCAACCTAGCTGAGTTGCCCCAATAGGTGGAACTGTAAGAAGCAAAAAAATAATACCAAATCTGTATGGTCGTTTAGGTTTTTTCATCCTAATAAATTAACAGATTACAGCTTATGGTTTAATTATTAAATTTGCGATCTTTTGAAACAGTCGATCGTATTTTTAAGCAAACAAGCAATGGTCATTGGACCTACACCGCCTGGAACTGGTGTAAGTGCTTTTGCATTTTTTGAAACTTCATCAAAATGAACATCACCAACTATACCGTTATCAGTTTTATTTATACCAACATCAATAACAATAGCATCTTTCTTAACCCAATCTCCTCTAACAAGTTCGGGTATACCTACAGCAGCAACAATTATATCTGCCTCTAAACATTCAGCTTTTAAATCTTTAGTTTTTGAATGAGTTATAGTTACGGTGCAATTTTCTTTTAATAGAAGTTGTGTCATTGGTTTACCATTTAAATTTGATCTACCCACAACCACAGCTTTTTTACCACTTAAATTAGGTTCAATTTTTTTTATCAACAAATAACATCCAAGCGGAGTACAAGGTATCGAACTTTCATAACCAGATGAAAGATTGCCTACATTCATTGGATGAAATCCATCTACATCTTTTGAGGGATCAATAGCTTCTATAACCTTCTGCTTATCAATATGCTTAGGTAAAGGAAGTTGAACTAAAATTCCTGAAACAGTTTCATCACTGTTTAGTTCTTGAATTTTTTCTAGAACAGTCTTTTCTTCAACTGAGTCTGGATATTTAATTACTTCAGATTTTAATCCTACTTCATTTGCTGACTTCTCTTTATTTCTTACATAAATTTGACTAGGTGTTAAATCGCCAATCAGTATTACCGTTAGACCTGGTACTTTATTATGTTTTGATTTTAACTCTGCAACTTCTTCCTTTAACTCTGCTCTTAATTCTGCGGCTGCTTTTTTTCCATCAATTAAAATCATTTTTCTCTCTTAAAAAATCATTGGTGCGATGTACAGCTTCATACACATTTCGATAAACCAAATCAATAAAAGAAGAATGATTGGAGAAATATCTAGTGAACCTAAATTTGGCAAAAAACGTCTAATTTTGTTAAGGAAAGGCTCGGTTAATTTGTAACTCAACTCTAAAATTGCATACACAAACCTATTTTGAGTATTAAGAACGTTAAAAGCTATTAACCAACTTACAATAACATTGGCGATTACAACATAAGAGTACAATTTTAAAATTTGTAAAACTAAATAAAAAATAGCTATCATTTTTTCTCAACATAAATCGACTGACTTGGGAAAGCAAATGAAGCACCATTTTTTTCTACAATTTCCTTAATCGCAATTGCTAATCTTTCTTTTACATCAAGCCAATTATTCCAACTTCCTGTTTTTGTAAAGCATCTTACATACATATCTATTGAACTGTCAGAAAATTTATCAACTCTTACCGCAACACCAATTGAGGTATTATAATCTTCGCTTGAATTAATATGACTTTCGATTTCATCTCTAATTTTTTTTAACTGATCTACCGTAGTGTCATATTGAAGTGTAATAATCCAACTGATTAACCAATTTGAAGTTTCACTTACATTTACAACTGCATTTTCGGCAAATTGAAAATTTGGAATAATAGCAAGAGATTTATCAAACTTTCTAATTGTTGTTGATCTAAATCCAATCTTTTCTACTACACCTTCAATAATACCCTCGACAGCTATCCAATCTCCAATTTTAAATCTCTTTTCAACTAAAACTAAAATTCCTGATATTAAATTTTTGAATAAATCTTGTGCCCCTAATGCTACAGCAACACCAAACAATCCAAGACCTGCAATGATTGGACCTATTTTAATTCCCCACAATTCTAAAACTGCTGCTAAACCTAAAATAAAAATTAAAATTTTTAACGATTTAATTATCCAGCCAATAAGTTCTCTTGTTAACAATTTGTCTAAACCACTAAGTATGTATGAGATTGGTTCTATGATTTGGTGAATTACCCAAAAAATTAAAATAGTGATCAAAGTTCTATTAATTGTATCTACCACTTCTCTTCCTTCTAGTGAGAAAGTCATATAGTAGCTTGCAATAAAAAATCCTAATACAATTGGTAAAAATCTTGCTGGACCTACAAGTGATTGAACAAAAGTATCATCTAATTTATTCGTTGTTCTTTTCGAGATAATTTCTAATTTTTTAATAACTAATTTGCTTATTAGACCTCTAAAAATTAAGAACAGTAAAAATATTCCAATACCAATTAAGATTTGAAAAATATCAACACCAAGAATTCCTTTATTCCATACTGATAAAAATATCTCTGAAAAATTATTAATTAATTCCATTTCTAAATTTTATATAACAAAAACTCTTCTTCTCCAGGGTTAAAAAGAAAAATCTTTTTCCATTTGATTTCGTTCAGTATTGACGAGGTTTTTTCGCCTATACACATCAAATTTGTATTCATCCATAAATTTTCGGTTTGGTAAATCTTTATGAAATTTAAGAAGCTTGACGCACTATTTTGAGAGTAAATATAGACCATATCAGGCATATTTAATTTTAATTCATTAACAAATTTCTCATCAAATTTTTGATTATGATCTACTCTGTAATTAATAATTCTTTTTATCTTAAAACCTTCGCTTAATAACTGTTGATCTAAATCAACCGATATTGTTTCACCACTAACGTAAAGTAATTCTTTATTTTTGGACTCATAACTTTGTATAATTAACTCCTTTAAGTTTATAGCATTTCCTTCAGCCGCAATTGTATTTTGAAAACCAACACTTCTTGCTTTATTTTCTGTAGCGTTTCCAACACAAAAGCATTTAATATTTTTATCTAATTTTACTGTGTTTAAAAATTTTACTGCATTTGTACTAGTAAAAACAATTCCACCATATTCAGAAAAGTTAATTTCTTGATAATTAACTTTTTCAATTCTTATTAATGGAAGATGAGAAACTTGATGTCCTAATGATTGAAATTTTAATATCATTTCAGAACAATCCTCCAGTGGCCTAGTTAACAAAATATGCATATTATCTTTTATATGAATTATTTGATTTTGTTTTTAAAAGTATTCCAATCTCTTTACCAATTTCTTTAAACTCATTCAAATTACCAACTTTTTTTTCATAAAACCTTTGTTTACCATCTAAAGAAAAAAGTTCAGCCTCCACTATAATCTTATCTCCATTAACCACTGAATGAGCACCAATAGCTGTTTCACAATCTCCATCTAAAACTTTTAAAATATTTCTCTCAAGGTGAGCTCTTTTATGTGTTTCCTCATGATTAATTTTGTTTAAAATAGAAATTATCTCATCATCATTCTCCCTGCATTGAAGAGCAATTACGCCTTGTCCTGCACTAGGAATTATTTCTTCAGCTGAAAAAATTTCAGAGATTTCATTTTCAAATTTTAAAAATTTGATACCTGCATAAGACAAAATAATTGCATCATACATCCCTTCATTCAATTTTCTAATTCTAGTATCTACATTTCCTCTAATTAGTTTACAGTTCAAATCTTGTCTAATTTTTTTAATTTGAAATTCTCTTCTGTAAGATGAGGTACCAACAATTGACTTTTGATCTAAGTCTTTAAGTTTTTTTTTGTTATTTGTAATTAAAACCTCTCTAGAGTCATTTCTTTCAAGGAAACAGTCTGTTTTTAATCCTTTTGTCTCATTCGCGGGCATATCTTTCAGTGCATGGACTGCAATATCAATATTTTTTAACTGAAGTTCTTTTTCAATATTACTAGAGAACAAACCTTTGCCACCAAGCTCAGATAATCTTATATCCTGTACTTCGTCACCTTTAGTTGTAATTGATTTAATTAAAATATCTTCATTACCAAGGTTAGTATTTTCAACAATTTTATCTTTGGCTTCTTGGGCATAAAGTAAGGCAAGTTTGCTACCTCTAGATCCAATTATTAATTTTTTTTTCATAAAAATTTATTTCTTACTTGTATTAAGATTGTACAATTATTAAAAACTATTTGTATGAGCAAAAAACCCTTAATTCTTGGAATAGAATCTAGTTGTGATGAAACTGCAGCTTCTTTAATAACTGAAAATGAAGAGGGATTGCCGGTAATTTTGTCCAATATTGTTTCAAGTCAAGTGGAGGTTCATAGAGAGTTTGGTGGTGTAGTTCCTGAACTAGCAGCACGTTCACACATTGAAAAAATTGATTGGATTGTCAAAAAAGCTATTGATGAAAGTGGAAGAAAAATTGAAGAAATAGATGCAGTTGCTTCTACAGCTGGTCCTGGATTGGTTGTGTGTTTGTCAGTTGGTTTAAGTTTTGGAAAGGCTGTCGCTTCTGCAATGAATAAACCTTTCATCGCTGTTAATCATTTAGAGGGACATGCTTTAAGTCCGAAACTAAATTCAAATCTAAATTATCCATATTTACTCCTTTTAATTTCTGGTGGGCACTCACAGTATTTAAGTGTTCAAAATCTTGGTGAATATAAAAGACTGGGAACGACTATTGATGACGCTTTAGGAGAAGCATTTGATAAAACAGCTAAACTTTTAGGAATAAAATTTCCAGGAGGATCCCAAATTGAAATTTTAGCGGAGAAAGGAGATCCGCAAAAATATAAATTACCGAAACCAATATTTAGCAAAGGAGGATGTAATCTTTCTTTTGCGGGTCTTAAAACTGCTGTATTAAAAATAAGCAAAACAATTAAATCAAAACAAGATAAATATGATCTTGCAGCATCTTTTCAAAAAACAATTGAAGAAATTTTATATAAAAAAACAAAAATTGCCTTTAGAGAGTTTGAAAAAATAAACAAAGTTAATGAAAAAGCCTTCGTAATTGCTGGTGGTGTTGCGGCAAATAAAAAAATTAGGTCAATGTTAGTCGATCTATGTAAGGAAAATAATTATAAGAGTATTTTTCCACCACTAGATCTTTGTGGGGATAATGCAGCAATGATTGCACTAATTGGATTAGAAAAGTTTAAATTAAAAGAATTTAATAATTTGGATCATCCTGTAATACCTAGATGGGCCTTAGATGAAAGTGCATATTTTCTTAAAGGTGCTGGTGTGAAATTATAACTATTTAATAAATGGGCTAGTTAATTAATTTCTATAGGGATCAGACCTAAGTTTAAGATATAAAGAAAAGAAAACTAATAAAGATAAAATTGATATATAAATACCATAATTAAAATTATTTTTAAAAAATATTTTAAATTTATATTCGCCCGGTTCTAATAGAAAACAATTTTTGAAGAAGTTACATTCAAAACTTTTTTGAGAATATTCATTTGAAGTCAAGGACCATTTTGAATTGAAGGAATTATTTAAAAACAGAATCTCTTTTTTCTTAGAGCTAAAACTAAATACTAACTCATTTTTATTGATCTCTAAAAGTTGAATTTTATTTTCATTATTTCTAAAATCGTTTTCGTCAAAAGAATTTGTTATATTTTTTAAAAAAATAGTACCTTTTTCAATTTCTTCATAATTATTGTAGTCGTCATATTTTAAATTACTAACAAGATAATAAAATGGTAAGGATAATTCGTATTTATAAATAAATTTAGATTTATATTTTTCATACAAAAACAAACCTGGAATAGATTTATTAAATTTTTTGTCTGAAATAATATAATTTATTGAAGAATTCTTAAATAATTTAGAGTCTAAAAAATTTAAATCGCCAATTACGAATACTCTTAATTTTGAAATGTTTGAATTTTTGATTATCATTTCACCTTCATCTTTAGGATAAAAACTAGTAAGTCCACTAAAATTCATACCTGGTGTTTCTCTATGTCCATAATATTTTTTTATTAATGGCTTATTATTAATCCAATCATCCAAGAGATTATAATCTCCATTTAAAAATTCTTTTTTTTTATCAATTTTAATATTATAAAATCTACTTGTAGGTAAATAATCATTTTTTTTCGACTCACTCCAAAATCTTTCTGATGAACTTAACGGATAAAAATATGACGCTAAAAAATAATTTGTAACTAAAATAATAGAGCATAAAAGAATCTTATTTTTTATAAAAATACTTTTCTTAAAATTAATAATTGCAAAAATTAATATAAGAGTCAGTGAAAAATAAGCTAAACTATTAAAGTTTAAAGACATTTCATATCTCTTAAAAATTTCATTTAAAATTTTCCTTACGATATCAGAGGGTAAATTATAGAAATTTGGTTCAAAAATAATTAATAAATTATTTACAACATTACTTAGGGAGAGGCCTAAAGATTTTAAAATATTAATTGTTAAAGGTATTATTGTTAAAGTTAATAAAATGAATAAATAAAATTTAACAAAAAACTTTTTTAAAATTATATTTAAATTTTTTGTTATATCAGAATTAAGCACTATATTAGTTATGCATATCTGTAAAATTAAAATTTCTTGATTTATTTTTTCTAAAGAAAAAGTATCTAATAAAAACATTAACGAACCTTGTATGAATGGGAATAAATTTAATATGATTAAAAAAATCATATACAAAATAAAAAAATAATATATTTCCTTGAATTTTTCATTTTTTGTTAGAGCCATAAATATTAAAAAAATAAAATTAAAAATAAAATTCATATTTGTATAACCAGCTACAATTTTGATTGACCCCGTAGGTAAAGTTAAAGATGATGGCACTACAGGTCCAAATAACCATGCAAAAACTTCTGAAAAAAAATATAAATAGTCTGCATTTATCAACGTAAAATCACTGTAAGATTCTGCCCTAATGTATTTTGTTTGAATTATTTCGCTTATAAAGGGATACCAAATCCATGATCCAATAATAAATATAATGATCAATGAAAAAAAATTAATTTCTAAAAATTGTTTTAAATAAAACTTTTTTGAAGTAAAAAATTTTAATAGTAAAAATAAAAACCCAGATATTAAAATATTTTGCAATGCGGGTATGCTTCCAAAATATAATACAATAAAAAAAACTATGGAAGTTTTATATAGATAAATTTTTTTATTATTTTGAAAATATTCATTTAAAAAAATAATGTATAGCGGAAATCCAAAACCAATAATTAACCAGTGTCTTTGAAATTGTAAATCATATCTACTGCTTCCAAACAAAAAAAGTAAGGATAGTAAAAAAGCAATAATATTATTTGAATTAGGAGCAAAATATTTAAGAAAATAAAATATTGCTGTAACAGAAAAAGAATAAATAATTATTAAGGAGCAATTATAAAAAATTTCGGAATTATAAAAATTAAAATTATTAAATAACTTTTCAATAGTTGAAAATAAGGAATAATAATGATTTACGCCAGGATCACCATATAAAGTTGATATTCCGAATAATGCATCTGCATTCCATCCTCCATTAAAAACTGAATTAGATGAATATTTCATCATTATAAATGCATCTTCATCAATAAAAAAATTTTTTCCTAAAAATATTCCATTAAAAAAAATCAATGTGAACAGAAGTGCTAACGAGAAAATTTTAATTTTATTTTGAAACACGATAAAAAAGTAGCTTAATAAATAAACATGTTAATTTAAAATAGTGACTAAAGTTAATAACACTTTTCCCTTTACTTCTGTCTATATAGTTTGAAGAAATTTCCTTAATTCGTATTTTATTTAACAAAAACAACAGTATGTTTAAATTTTCCAAAGGAGAGATAAAAGAGATTTTTTTTTTTTTTAATATAATTAAAGATTTTTTATCATAAACTCGAAAAGCATTAGTATAATCTTTTATAGTCTTATTAAATAAAAAATTACAAACTCTTGAGACAAAAAAACTAATAAATTTTCTATCAATTTGTCTTCCTATTTGATTTGATCGAGCTAAATATTTAGAAAAAATTATTAAATTATAATTTCCTGAAAATATTATTCCTAAGTTTTTTCTTATATCTTCAGGATGGTGTGATAAATCAGCATCCATCTCTATGAAAATTTTTGTTTCTATATTTTTAAAACACCATTCGAGGCCATATTTGACAGCTCTACATCTATCATTGTTTTTACACCTAAGATATTTTGTATGCTTTTTTGAAAAAAGTGAATTAATTTTATTTTTAGTTAAATTATTTAAACTATCATCTACAAAGCATAAAAAGTAATTTTTTTTTGCTAAATTTTTATTAAGAGCTAATTTTAAGTTTAAAATGTTTTTTTCTTCGTGATAAGTAGGGATTATAATACAAAATTCATATTTTTTAATATTTTTTAACATTAACATTATACTTATTTGTTAATATTTCTTTTCGTGTTAATTAACATAATTTTTACTATTATACAAAAATAGAATTTAAGATATGATAATAGTCCTCATAAGAATATTTAGATATAAATAATTTAATGAAATATTGGTTAATGAAATCTGAACCAGATGTTTGGTCAATTGAACAACAAAAAAAAGCTGGAATTAAAGGTGCACCTTGGGATGGTGTCAGAAATTATCAAGCTGCAAAAAATTTAAAAAATATGAGTAAAGGAGATCTATGTTTTTTTTATCATTCAAACATAGGAAAAGAGATAGTTGGTATAGTAAAAGTTATTAAAGAATCTTATATAGATAAAACAGACAAAACAGGGAGATTTGTTGCCGTTACTGTTCAATTTAAGTCTAAATTTTCAAAGCCTATAACGCTCGAAAGTATTAAAAAAAATAAGGATTTAAGCCATTTAGCTCTAATAAAGCAAAGTAGGCTTTCAGTAATGCCTGTTGATTATAAAAGCTGGAAAATTATAAATAACATGAGTAAAATTTAAAAAAAAAATTGTCCTATGCCAAAAAAAAAAAAGAAGAAAAGCAAGGTAAGAAAAAAAAAGTCAAAAGTTAGAAAAAAAACCTCAAAAAAGGTGAAGAGAAGATCTAAAGTTAAAAAAAAATCTTCTAAAAAAGCAAAAAAAAGAATTAAAGCAAAAAAGGAAAACGGAAATACACCTCCTGAAGTTGTTATTAAAACAAAACCAGAATGGGTTAAAAGTAGCTTAGCAAATAAAAGTAAGTATCAACAAAAATATTCGCAATCTATAAAGAGTAATGATGAATTTTGGAGAAAAGAGGGAAAAAGAATTACTTGGATAAAACCTTATAAAAAAATTAAAGACGTAAAATACAGTACAAAAGAAGTAAAAATTAAATGGTTTGAAGATGGTACTTTAAATGCTTCAGCAAATTGTATTGATAGACATTTAAAAGATAAAAAAGATAAAACTGCTATTATTTGGGTTGGAGATGATCCAAAAGATAGTCAAAAAATTTCTTATAAACAACTTCATCAAAAAGTTTCTAAAGCAGCAAATGGTTTAAAAAAGTTAGGAATTAAAAAAGGTGATCGTGTAACAATTTATTTAACAATGATACCAGAGTTGGCAATTTTAATGCTAGCTTGTGTAAGAATTGGTGCAGTCCATTCAATTATTTTTGGAGGTTTTTCAGCGGACTCTATTTCAGGAAGAGTGAATGATTGTGAATCCGAGTACATCATAACAGCTGATGAAGGAGTGCGAGGTGGAAAAACTATACCACTTAAATATACAGTCGATGAAGCTTTAATGAGCTGCCCAAATGTTAAAAAATGTATTGTTGTAAAACGAACAGGTAATTACATTAACTGGGATCAAAATAGAGATATTTGGTATCATGATCTAATTAAAGACGTTCCTAATCATTGTGAACCAGAGGAAATGAACGCAGAGGATCCTTTGTTTATTTTATATACTTCTGGTTCAACAGGTAAACCTAAAGGGGTTCTTCATACTACTGGTGGTTATATGGTTTATGCATCAATGACTCATCAATATATTTTCAACTACAAACCAAAAGATATTTATTGGTGTACTGCTGATATTGGTTGGGTAACTGGACATAGTTATATTATTTATGGGCCTCTTTCAAATGGTGCAACGACTATAATGTTTGAAGGAATTCCAAATTATCCTGATAGTTCAAGATGGTGGCAAATAGTTGATAAATACAAAGTGAATACATTTTATACAGCACCAACTGCAATTAGAGCTTTGATGCGTGAAGGTGATAAACCTGTTAAAAAAACATCTAGAAAATCACTTAAGCTTTTAGGAACGGTGGGAGAACCAATAAATCCGGAGGCTTGGATGTGGTACTATAAAACTGTGGGTAATTCCAAATGCCCTATTGTAGATACTTGGTGGCAAACGGAAACTGGAGGAATAATGATTGCTCCTCAAACGGGTGCTATTCCACTTAAACCTGGATCTGCAACAAAACCTTTCTATGGAATTAAGCCAGTGCTTGTTGATAAAAATGGTAAAGAAGTTAAAGGAGCTGGTGAAGGAAGGCTATGCATAGCTCAATCATGGCCTGGACAAATGAGAACAGTTTATGGAGATCATCAAAGATTTATTGATACATACTTTTCTCAATTTAACGGAAAATATTTTACTGGGGATGGATGCCGAAGAGATAAAGATGGATATTACTGGATCACTGGTCGAGTAGATGATGTCATTATTGTTTCAGGACACAACCTGGGAACTGCTGAAATTGAAAGTGCATTTGTTGCACATCCGAAAGTAGCTGAGGCCGCTGTAGTTGGTTACCCTCATGATATTAAAGGGAATGGATTATATTGTTATGTAACTTTAAACGCTGGAGAAACGGAAACTGGCGAACTTGAGCGAGATCTTAAACTTTGGGTGAGAAAACAAATTGGACCTCTCGCAACACCAGATCTAATTCATTTTACACCAGGTCTTCCTAAAACGAGATCAGGAAAAATAATGAGAAGGATTTTAAGAAAAATTGCTGCAAATGAACATGGTCAATTAGGAGATACAACTACTCTAGCAGATCCAAGTGTTGTTGATAGTTTGGTTGAAAATAGAAAAAATATTTAAAACTGAATTAAATCTTTAAACTCTTGTTTAACAACATCCCATTTTAAAATCATCGAATTTAAAACTATCTTTCGATCTAAAGTTTTTAACTCGTCTGCAATCGGAGCCCATTTGTATAAAGAGAGTGCACTAGGATTAAAAGGTAAGTCTTGATAATAAACATCCCAATTTATTTTATCCAATCTTTCATCATAACTTTTCCTAGCTTCATCAATAATATTTAATGGCATCTTATTAGAAATTTCGTCGTCTAAAATTTTATTGAAAATTTCGTTCGCTTTATGAATATCCTGATAATTGAAATTAACTTTTAAATATGAAAAAGTAAAAAAAGTTAAATCTTGTAATGCAACTGAATAAATATTCCATTTAGCAAGATTTACTGATGACATAAATTCATCATTATCAAAATGAAGAACGTATCTTGTTCCCATTCTAGTTTTAAGATAATTATATAAAGTAACTTGAGTGGCCCACGCAGATTTTGTTTGGATAAATTGCTCTAATTCATCTAAGGTTTTTATTTTTTTCTTTGGAATAAACGCCTTAAACATGGCGAATAAATATGTTTTAAAATCCTCAAGTTTTATATCTCTCCAAGTTAATTTATATTTTCCCATGTAAATTTGTAAGTGCGCCAATTATATCTTAAAAAAGTAAGTAAATAAGTACCTAATATGATCAATTTTTAGGGTTTTCAAAGCTCTCATAATGGTTATGGTTTTACCCAGTTATAACTAAAAAGAGAGGTATAAATGTCAAATCAACAAAAACACTGGGAAAAAACCAGGGGATTGTTATTTATAACATTAGCAATCTGGTTTGTTTTCTCAATTGGCATCTTTCTCTTTGGAGCTGAAATGAACGAGGTCACAGGACCTTTCGGTTATCCGTGGACATATTGGTTTACATGTCAGGGATCTCTTGGTGCTTTCGTAATCCTAATTTTCTGGTTTGCGAATAGACAAGAAAAAATCGATGAAGAGTTCGGCTTTAGCGAAAGAGAGGACGAATAATGAAAGGTAATTTCATAGATAATTTGCCAAAGGTTTATGGAATCTATACTGGAGGATTTATAGGTTTCATAATCATCATGGCAATTGCTGAACAGATGGGTATGACTGCAAAAGCGATTGGTATCGCTTTCGTTGCATTTACTGTATTCATCTATGCATTAATCGGTTGGCTATCAAGAACAGCCCAAGCAGATGCATATTACGTAGCTGGTAGGCAAGTACCAACGGTCTTCAACGGAATGGCGACTGCAGCAGACTGGATGTCTGGTGCTTCATTCGTTGCAATGGCGGGTGGTATTTACTTTAAAGGTTACGGCTATATGGCTCTACTTGTAGGTTGGACTGGTGGTTACGTGCTTGTTGCATCTTTATTAGCACCATACTTAAGAAAATTTGGCTGTTATACAGTTCCAGATTTTATAGGTACTAGATACGGTGGTAATTTAGCTAGATTTAGCGCAGTTGTAGTTTTAACTGTTGCTTCATTTACTTATGTGACTGCACAAATTAACGCTACAGGTACTATTGCATCTGTTGCACTAGATATCCCATTCCAATACGCAGTTTATGTTGGACTAATAAGTATTTTATTATGTTCAATGTTAGGTGGTATGAGAGGGGTAACTTGGACACAGGTTGCACAATATATCGTACTAATTATAGCATACCTACTTCCAGTATTCTGGATCAGTAACAAAATGGGTGCGGGTTTCTTCCCTCACTTTATGTTAGCTGATGAGGTGGCTAGAATTGGTGAGTTAGAACAACAGTTTGGTTTTGTTAAAAACGCAGCTGCTGATCTAAAATCAGTACCTAAAGGCTTAGCAGGAATAACTAAAGCACACTCTGCAGTTAACGCTACACCTTGGGCATTTATTTCATTAGCATTAGCGATGATGATGGGAACAGCTTCATTACCGCACGTGATGATGAGATACTTTACTACTCCAAGTGTAAAAGCAGCTAGAAAATCAGTAGGTTGGTCACTATTCTTTATCTTCCTACTTTATTCTTCTGCTCCAATGTTAGCTACATTATCTAAGTTATCATTGATCGACCCGAATTTACCAACTGGTATTATCGGTAAGACATTTGCAGAAGTGGAAGCGATAGATTGGTACCAAAACTGGAACCAAGCAAACCTAATGTTTATCAGCGACTTTAACGGAAATGGAACTCTTGAATTAAATGAGTTCTTCATGGGTGGTAAAGCCGTTGTTTTAGCAACACCAGAGATAGCTGGATTACCTTATGTAATTTCAGGTCTAGTTGCTGCAGGAGGTATGGCAGCTGCCATGTCTACTGCTGATGGTTTGATTCTAGCAATTGCAAACGCTATATCACATGATGTTTACTATAAGATCATTGATCCAAAAGCGGAAACTGCAAAACGACTACTTGTTGCAAGGGTATTACTTGTAGTAATTGGTTTTGCTGGAGCAACTATTGCAGCAATGGAGATTCAAGGAATCTTAGGTTCGGTCATCTGGGCTTTTGATTTTGCGATGTCTGGATTGTTCTTCCCACTTGTACTTGGTGTATGGTGGAAGAGAGCTAATAGACAGGGTGCGATTGCTGGTATGCTAGGTGGTCTAGCCGCTGGTGCTTGGTACTTAATTTGGGTACGAACTGGTGGAAGTGGATTCCTAGGAATTACACAATTAACATTTGGTATCTTCGGATCAGCTGTTAGTTTAGTTTTAATGGTAGTAGTTAGTTTAATGACTGCAGAACCAGATAAAGCTACTCAAAAAATGGTTGATGATGTACGTGTACCGAGTGGTAAATCAATTCTTGGTAGATCACACTAAATAATCTTTTAAAGGGGCGATTAATTTCGCCCCTTTTATTTCAATACATTTTCCAATATAAATTTTAAATGTCGGCAAATTTTCATCCTTTAATATATTTTATTGATTATTTGCTTGGAATCATCATGTGGACTCTTATTGGAAGAGTAGCGATGAATATTTTTCAAAGAGAAGATTCACAATTCTTTTTCATGAGAGTATTTGTGAAATATACTAACCCTTTAATTAAATTATTTAAACCAATCACACCTTCATTTATTATTGGACCTTTAGTACCTTTATATGTTGCTTGGTTTTTCTACATGATTAGATTTTATCTAATGCCTTGGATCTTAGGCTATTCGGTGATGGGAATGTTGTCATTTCCTTTGGAGAGTGAAATTTCTAGACAAATTTATCAATTTTTTAATTCATTTTAATTTTTAAAATTGATACTAGTTAATCTAGCGATCAATGAAAAATATACAAATTTCACCATCAATTTTATCAGCTGACTTTAGTCAATTAGGTTCAGAAATTAAAAGACTCGAAGAAGGTGGAGCTGACATGATTCATGTGGATGTGATGGACGGTCATTTTGTTCCTAATTTAACAATAGGACCACCTGTAATTAAAGCTCTTCGAAAACATTGTTCATTAAAATTTGATGTTCATTTAATGATTTCACCGGTACATAAATACATAGAAGCTTACGCTGAAGCAGGAGCAGATATAATTACTATTCATCCTGAAGCTACTGATAATTTAGGTAATTCAATAAAAAAAATAAAAGAAAAAAATAAGAAAGTAGGAGTTTCACTTAATCCTAAATCTAAAATTGATTTAATATTACATCTATTAGATCAAATTGATTTAGTTTTAATTATGAGTGTAAATCCTGGATTTGGAGGTCAAAAATTTATGCCAGAAGTTTTGGATAAAATCAAAGATCTAAAAAAAATTAGAGAACAAAAAAAGTTAGATTTTGACATAGAAATTGATGGTGGAATAAATTTTGATAACTGTAAAAGTGCAATTGATGCTGGTGCGAACATCCTTGTTTCTGGTACTACAGTATTCAAAAGTAATGATGGAGATATAAAGAAAAATATTAATTTATTAAAATTAAAATAGGTTAATGATTAATAAAATTTCCTTAGGCATTTTAGGTCGATTTTATTTTAATATAAAAGAAAATTTTAAAGCAATTTATCAAAATTCTAATTTTTACGAAAAAAGGATATCAAGAACTTTTAATAATAGTTTTGAATATAAACCAAGTCCTCATTTACTTTCGTCTATAATAAAATACCAAAATAAGAAATATAAAATTGAAGACTTTGCTATTGAATCAATTTGGCAAAATAATTTAAACTCAAAAGATTATGAAAAATTAAATAATTTTTTTTGGTTTTTCAGCTTAGATTTAAAATCCTCTAAAAAAACTACACAGGCAGTAATAAAAAATTGGATTTCAAATAATGCTAAATACCAAAAAAAAAGTTGGGAATTTGATTTAACAGCAAAAAGAATTATTTCATGGTTGTCAAATCATCAACTTACTTATGAAGATAGTGATCAAGAATACAGATATTCTTTTGATCATATGATTCAAAAACAAACCAACCATTTATTAAATGAAATAAAAAACCCTACTGAACTGGAAAATAAGATGATTGGGTGCGCTGCAATAATTTTAACTGGATTAGCTTATAAAAATGAAAAACAATATCTTGATAATGGATTAAATTTATTAAAAAATATAATTAAATTCTCAATCGACAACCAAGGTTTTCCAAAGTCAAGAAATATCAGACAGTTAATATTTTATTTAAAATACTTTATAATTATTAGAGAGTGGTTTAAAGAATCTCAAAGTATAATACCTGAATATATTGATGAAACCATTTATTATCTGGGTTCAAGTTATGCTTTCATATGGCAAAATATTGAACAAGATATTTTTTTTAATGGAAATTATCTTTCTGAAAATAAAGAATTTGATCAGTACTTAAAAAGGCTTGGTTATACTTTTAAGAATCAAATTAATGAACTTGGTGGATACACAATACTTAAAAATAAAAAAATAATTCTAGTAGCTGATATTGGTTCTAGTCCTAACAGAATCTTTTCCAGCGACTATCAGGCAGGTGCTTTATCATTTGAAATATTTTCAAATAATAAAAAATTAATTTCAAATGCTGGTTATTATTCAGAAAGAAATAATAAGTTTAATAAATTATCCAGAAGCACTGCTCTACATTGTGCTTTAACAATTGAAGACTACTCTTCATGTAATTTTATAAAAGATAAAAATAATTTTTATATTAACAAAAATTTAAAAGTCACAAAAAAAAATGTAGTTTTTGAAAATAATTACTGGAAAATATCAGGTGCACATGATGGGTATTCAATTAAATTTGGAACAATTTATGAGAGAGAAATTGAATTCTACCCAGAGCAAATGAAGTTTATAGGCTATGATAAGTTATTTAGAAAAATACCTAATAAAGAAATTAAATTTGATATAAGATTTCATCTTGATCCAAACTCAAAAGTAATGAAAACACAAGATAACAAATCTATACTAATTGAAATAGATGAGGAAGGTTGGAAATTTAGTTGTGATAACTTTGATATTAATATTGATAATGGTTTATATTTCGGTAATAAAAATTCATATAAAGAAAATCAAAATATTTTTATCTCAGGCATGAATAAAGAAAAAGAGCAGGTAATTAAGTGGGAGATCAGTAAGTTATAATGAAGAAAAAAATTAAAACAGCTCTTATTTCAGTATCTGACAAAAAAAACTTAAGACCATTATTAAAAATTTTAAAAAAAAACAAAATTAAAATAATTAGCTCAGGTGGTACCTATAAAGAAATTAAAAGACTAAAATTTAAATGCTTAGAAGTATCTAAATTTACTAATTCTGCTGAAATTTTAGAAGGTAGAGTCAAAACTCTTCATCCAAAAATTCATGCTGGAATTTTAAATAAAAGAGGGAAAAAATCTCACTTAAAAGATTTAAAAGATAATAATTTTGAGAATATTGATTTAGTTATTGTTAATTTTTATCCATTTGAGAGTACTTTAAAAAAAACAAAAAATCATGAACGAATTATAGAAAATATAGATATAGGTGGTCCTACAATGGTTAGATCTGCAGCTAAAAACTATAAAGATGTAACTGTAGTAACATCTTCAGACCAGTATGAAAATCTAATTCAAGAACTAAATAAATTTAAAGGGTCTACTTCTTTAAATTTTAGAGAAAAACTATCAAGAGTAGCTTTTACTGAAACAGCTTATTATGATTCTGTAATTTCAAGTTATTTTAACAAAAAAACAAATACTATTTTCCCCAGAAAAAAAATTATTCATGCAAGTTTAATTGAACGACTTAGATACGGAGAAAATCCTCATCAACAGAGTGCAATTTATTCAGCAATTTCAAATACAAATTTAAAACAAATTCATGGAAAAAAGCTTAGTTATAATAATTATAATGACATATTTAGTGCTCTAATAATTTCTAAATCTTTACCAAATAATAGAGGAACAGTAATTGTAAAACATGCCAATCCTTGTGGTGTTTCAATTAAAACTGATCATTTGAAAAGTTATAAGTCTGCTCTAAAATGTGATCCTGTAAGTGCTTTTGGTGGAATAGTTTCTTGCAATTTTAAAATTACTAGCAAGTTAGCTGTTGAGTTAAAAAAATTGTTCTTAGAAGTAATTATTGCAAATGGTTTTGATAAAAATGCTGTCAAAATATTAAAATCAAAAAAAAACTTAAGATTAATTGATGGAACAAATTATAAAACAGAGGAAATGATTAAATTTACATCATTCAATCAAAATATATTGTTACAATCAGAGGATTTACATACATTTATGAATAAAAATTTTAAAGTTGTGTCAAAAAGAAAGCCAACTTCAAAACAACTTAAAGATCTTATTTTTGCATTTAATATATGCAGGTATGTAAAATCAAATGCGATAGTATTGGCATCTAATCAAACGACTGTTGGTATTGGATCTGGCCAGCCAAGCAGGTTAGACAGTTCTCAAATTGCAATAAATAAAATGAAAAAATTTAATCTGAATTCAGATGATTTAGTAGCCGCATCAGATGCATTTTTTCCATTTGTGGATGGTATTGAAAAATTAATACAAGCTGGTGTTAGAGCAGTTGTTCAACCATTTGGATCAATGAGAGATAAAGAAATAATTAAATTTGCAAATGAGACTGATACGGTATTACTTTTTTCAAAAACAAGACATTTTAAGCATTAGATATTTGATCTATTTTTGCAGCTAAAATAAAATCACTCTCTGCTAAACCTTTTATTGCATGTGTAAATATTTTAATTCTAGCATAGCCCCATCCAAACCATAAATCAGGATGATGTCCTTCTGCCTCAGCAATTCCCCCAACTTTATTTACAAATTCCTGGCTTTGTAAAAAATTATCAAATTTAAAATTTTTAATTAAATGAAATCCATCAATTTTATCCTCTAAAACTTCCCAACCATCAACTTTTTTTAAATATTTATGAATTTCATCCGTGCTGAAAGGAGGAATATTGCCTTCGCATGGAACACATTTTTTATTTGCTAGATCACTCATTTGAAAGGAAAACCTCAAGGTTTCTTGAAAAATTTTTAATTAAATAAAAATTACCAATTGTTTTATATCTTTTTTCTAAATTATTAATCATATCTAAAATGTCATCTAAATCTTTTTTGTTATGATTAGTATCATATATAGAATAATCATATTGAATTAAAAAATTCTTCAAATAGTCAATATTGTCCAGGTTTTCAAAAATATATTTAGAAAACTCTATAATTATTAAAGGATTTGATTTTTTTATCACATCTAATGCTCCTTTAATTACGTTTATCTCATTACCTTCCACATCTAATTTGATTATCACTAAATAATCATCAAAAAAGTAATCTTTTAATAGAGTATCAATCTTAACAGATTTAATTACTGATTCTGTATGAGATTTAAAATTATTATGTGTTTGAGAGCTTTCCCAATCATTTTCACTTTCGTAAAAAGAGATATTTTCACCACTTGAATTTGAGGCCGCATTGTTAAAAAAATTAATATTATTGAAATTGTTTAATTTTAAATTTTTAGTAAATTGATCTGCAGTATCTTTTGAAGCTTCAATGGATATAATATGATTTTTTTTAGATAATGCTGCAGTATAAAATGAGTAAAACCCATAATTAGAACCACAATCAATAAAAAACAATTCTTTTATCTTAGAAAACTTTTTT
>CACJHW010000003.1 GCA_902593285.1 uncultured Pelagibacteraceae bacterium | reverse complement strand
TTTTGTATTTATACAAAAGTTTTTTTGGTGACTTTAAATTACAAAAATGCCATCCACCATTTTCTAAAATATTATTCAATCTTAATTTATCTATTCTCCAAAATGGCCTTTTTTTAAATTTTAATTCTCTCAACCATTGTGGGGATTTTAAATATTTTTTTATACAGATTCTTGTTCCAAGCCACAAAGGATCAGTTTCTGACTGTAAATTAAGTTTATAATAATATAATTTTTGCTGAAAGACCGCATACTTCATAGTTGCTTTGAATAATTTAATTACAGAAGGATTGGGAATTTCATCTAGGTCGGAGATCATTATTAAATCCTCTTCTCTAGCTTTTTGCAAACCTCTGCTTATACAATTTCTTTGAAAATTTTCACGTAACCAGGGATTTTTCCCGTCTGGCAGATCATCAACTTTCACATAAATTATTTTTTTTTTAAATTTTTTAAACTTTTCTATTTTAAATTTAAATTTCTTTGTATTATTTTGCCAAGTTTTGTTGCCTTCAACTATTACAAAATAATCTACAACTTTGTTTAAAATATTCATTCTAAGATCTAACAAAAGATCTTCATCCCAGTACATAAAACAATCATAAATTTTCATTTATTTTTCCTTACTAATCTTGAGAACACCTATAAATGCTTCTTGGGGAATTTCTACTCTTCCAAATTGTTTTGATCTAGCTTTACCTTTTTTTTGTTTTTCCAAAAGTTTTCTTTTTCTATCTGTTGCGCCACCACCATGAATTTTGGTCAAAACATCTTTTTTAAAGCCTTTTATTGTTTCTCTCGCAATGATTTTACCTCCTATTGCAGCCTGGACTGGTATCATAAAGTTATGTCTAGGTATTAAATCTTTTAATTTTTCACAAACTTCTCTTCCAGTTTTTTGAGCAAAATCTTTATGTATCATCATTGCTAATGCATCAACTGGTTCACCATTGACTAAGATTCCAAGCTTAACCAAATCACCTTCTCTATGTTCAATGATTTCATAATCAAAACTAGCATATCCACTAGTCATAGACTTTAATCTATCATTAAAATCAAAAACTACTTCGTTCAAAGGTAGTTCATAGTTTACAACAGCTCTATTTCCTGAGTAGCTTAGATTAGTTTGAATTCCTCTTTTATCCTGGCACATTTTTATAATTGAACCTAAATATTGGTCAGGAGTAATGATTGTTGCTTTTATCCATGGTTCCTCGATATATTTTATTAAAGTTGGATCTGGTAAACTTGATGGATTTTGAAGATCAACTACGTTTCCATTATTTAGATAAACTTTATAAACAACACCAGGTGTAGTTGTTAATAAATTAACATCAAATTCTCTCTCCAATCTTTCTGTTACAATTTCGAGATGCAGCAAACCTAAAAATCCACATCTAAAACCTAAACCCAAAGCAGATGAGGACTCTGGTTCAAATGAAAAACTTGCATCATTTAATTGTAATTTAGCTAAACCATCTTTAAGTTTTTGAAACTCTGAACTATCTACGGGAAATAACCCACAGAACACTACCGGTTTACTTGGTTTAAATCCTGGCAGAGCTTCTTTTAATGGTTTTGAGGCATCACAAATTGTATCTCCAACTTTTGTTTCAGATAAAACTTTAATTCCTGTTGTAATAAATCCTATTTCACCTGTTTTTAATTCGTTTATGTCCACTGCTTTTGGCGTGAAAACCCCAACTTTTTCCACAATATATTCTTGATTGGTAGACATCATTTTTATTTTCATATGTTTTGAAAGCTTACCATCTATCACTCTCACTAATATCACTACACCTAGATATGTGTCATACCAACTGTCAACCAACAAACATTTTAAATCAGCTGAGCTTTCTCCTTTTGGTGCAGGTAGTGTTGTGATTATTTGTTCTAAAATATCCTCTATACCTTCACCAGTTTTACCTGAACATGGAATTGCGTTTTCGGTATCAATTCCTATTACTTCCTCTATTTGTTTTTTTGTTCTATCTAAATCTGATGCTGGTAAGTCAACCTTGTTTAAAACTGGTACTATCTCATGATTAGTATCTAAAGCTTGGTAAACATTTGCTAAAGTTTGAGCTTCTACACCTTGTGTACTATCTACGATCAAAATTGAACCTTCACATGCATATAAGGATCTACTTACTTCATAACTAAAATCTACATGACCTGGGGTATCAATAATATTTAAAATATAATTTTTTCCATTTTTAGCTTTATAATTTAATTTTACTGTTTGAGCTTTAATTGTGATTCCTCTTTCGCGCTCAATATCCATAGAGTCTAAAACTTGAGCTTTCATTTCTCTTTCTGTTAATCCACCACAGCTATGAATAATTCTATCGGCTATAGTAGATTTTCCATGATCAATATGTGCAATAATTGCAAAATTTCTAATATTATCAATTGAACTCATTAATTATTTTAGGAACGAATTTTAGCACCAGTTTTATTTTCAACTGTTTCTATTATCAAATTATTAGTTTTTTCTAAATCATTGTCCGTTAATGTTTTTTCCAATGATTGAATAGTGACGCTTATGGCAACTGATTTTTGATTTTCGGGAATATTATCTCCTTCATAAACGTCAAATACTTTAATGTTTGAAATTAAATTTTTATCAATATTTGATATGACGCTTACTATATCTTGCACACTTATTTTTTTATCAACAATAAATGCAAAATCTCTTTCAGATTTTTGAAAGTCAGATACTGAATATTTTGTTTTTTGATCTTTTAAAGATTTTTTTGGCAGTTTTAAATTATCTAGAAATATTTCGAAACCTACTAAAGACTCTGTTTTAATATCTAGCGTTTTGATAATGTTTGGATGAATTTCGCCAAAATAAGCAGCTACTTTATCTTTTCCCTTATTTAAAAATATTCTTCCTGATTTTCCTGGATGATAATAATTGGGACTTTCATCATCTATGTAGAATTTTTCAGCGTTATAGCCTGCTTCTACTAAAGTTTGTAAAACATCTCTTTTAATATCAAAAATATCTACATTTCTCTCTTTTTCAATCCATGAAAGTCTAGATTTTTTTCCAGCTGACAATCCGCAAACAACTGTATTCTGTTCTCCAGGTTTTGAACCATAAAATATTGGCCCTATTTCAAATATTGATAAATCTTTAATTCCTCTATCTAAGTTTTTACTCATGTACATTGCTAAATTTGAAAAAATAGAATTTCTTAATACTCCCAATTCAGAGCTGATTGGATTTACAATTTTTATTTCTTTTCTGCCTTCTTTAAAATGGTCATTATATTTAGAGTCAGTAAAAGACCACGTAATTGCTTCCAAATACCCTTTAGATGCTACTGCCCTTTGAAGAAAATGAAATAACTTTTGAGTTGGATTTAAAGTATTTTTTGATCTTTCTTTAATAGGATTTTGTAATTTTATTTTTTCATAGCCACTAATTCTTACAAGTTCCTCAACTATATCAATTTCCTGAACAATATCTGGTCTCCAAGATGGAACTGATAATTTAAAGAATTTTTTTTCTTTTTTTAATTTAAAACCAAGTTTTTCTAAAATAGTTATCATTTCTTTGGTAGAAATTTTAAAACCAGTAATTTTTTCAAACGTTTTTGATTCAAATTTTATTACTTTGTTTTTATAAGACTCAATTTTTTGAACATCAATTTTGCTAATTTCACCACCACAAATTTCTTTAATTAAAAAAGCTGCTTTATTTAATCCATCTTCAATAGACAACTGATCAATACCTCTTTCAAATCTAAATTTAGCATCTGTATCGATATTTAATTTTTTAGCAGTTTTTCTAATTGATCTTGGATCGAAATAAGCCGACTCTAATAAAACATTTTTTGTATCTAATTCTGTACCAGATCTTGTTCCTCCAATAATTCCTCCTAGGCCTAAGACGCCTTTGTTATCACTTATTACACACATTCCATCATCTAGTTTATAATTTTTATTATCTAGAGCAGTAAATTCTTCTCCAGATTTTGAATTTCTAACAATTATTCCCTTATCAATTTTGTCAGCATCGTATGCGTGCAAAGGACGATTAATATCAATCATGATATAATTGGTAATATCCACAATTGCAGAAATTGGTTTTTGGCCTATGGAAATTAATTTATCTTTCAACCATTGAGGGCTTTCTGTATTTTTGACGTTAGTTATTAAGCAGCTACCAAAAGATAAACAGCCTTGATTTTTTTCTTTTGTTATTTTTACCTTTAAGTTCTGTTTTTTATTAGATTTAATTTTTTTATCTTTTTCTAGTTTTAAGCTTCCAAAACCTGCAGCCGATAAGTCTCTCGCTATACCCCGAACACCAAGACAGTCTGGCCTATTTGGTGTAATTGATAAATCGATAAGATTAGAACTTGATTTAGAAAAATAACTTTTTCCAATATTTTTGGCATATTTCGATGACGACAGCTCAGTAATCCCATCACTTTCATTTGATAAATTTAACTCAGATTCAGAACAGAGCATTCCATAAGATGTAACATCTCTTATTTTTGCAACAACAAGTTTAGTTTTGTTTTTTGGGATTATTGCGCCTGGTGGAGCATATACAGTAAGAAGCCCCTCTCTTGCATTTTTAGCACCGCAAACAACTTTTTTGATCTCTTTATTACCAACATCAACATCACAAACTTTGAGTCTGTCTGCATTAGGATGTTTTTCTGTTTTTATAATTTTTGCTACCTTAAATAAGTCTAATCCCTCTGATAAATTTTCTATACTCTCAACCTCAAGACCTATGTCTGTAAGTTTCTCAAGAAGTTTATCTTCTTTAGCACTTATTTTTAAATGATCTTTTAACCAATCATATGTAATCTTCATCTGCTTAAACCTCTGTAATTTGAAGGAACATCAAGTGGATCAAAACCAAAATGATTTAGCCACCTGTAATCACAATCAAAAAAAGCTCTTAAATCATTAATGCCATATTTAAGCATTGCTAATCGGTCTATACCTATTCCAAAGGCATATCCTTGATATTTTGAAGGATCTACTTTTACATTTCTTAAGACATTAGGATGCACCATACCGCAACCTAAAATTTCAAGCCACTTATCTCCTTCTCCAATAATTATTTTTCCATCTTTTATTTCATAACCAATGTCTACTTCAGCAGATGGTTCTGTGAATGGAAAATGACTAGGTCTAAATCTCATTTTAATTTTTTCTACTTCAAAAAATTCTTTAATAAAATAATTCAAGCATCCTTTCAAATGCCCCATATTAATATTTGTATCAATATGCAAACCTTCTACTTGATGAAACATTGGTGCGTGTGTTTGATCACTATCAGATCTATAAGTTCTTCCAGGAGCAATGATCTTGAATGGAGGTTTGTCTTTTAACATAGTTCTGATTTGAACAGGTGAAGTATGAGTTCGTAACAAAACCTCTTTGTTTTCATCTAAGTAAAATGTATCATGCATATCTCTCGCTGGATGATTGTCTGGTGTGTTTAGTGCAGTAAAGTTGTTGTATTCATTTTCAACATCAGGGCCTTCCTCAACACTAAATCCTATTTCAGAGAAAATAGATGAAATTTCATCAATAGTTTGTGATACTGGATGAACTTTTCCTATAACGAATGGTCTTTCAGGCAAAGTTATATCAACTTTTTCCTTTTCTAATTTTTCGTTTATTTTTTTTCCTTCTATCTCGCTAATTTTAGAAGTTATCAAATTCTGAAGTTCGTCTTTAACTTGATTTAAATCTGATGCAAATTTTTTTCTATCGGTCTCTGGTATTGATCCTATTATTTTAAATTTTGATGAAATTAAACCATTTTTACCAAAGAGATCGGTTTTGATTTCATTTATTTGATCAATGCTTAAATCATTTTCAAGCTTTGATATAAACTGATCTCTAATATTTTTTATCTCTGACATATTAGTAGATTATTTCCTTAAGAAATAAAAACAATAGCGAAGATTAATTTAAAGCTGATTGAGCTTTTTGTACAATTGTTTTGAATGCTTCTGGGCTATCGTAAGCAATTTCAGCAAGAATTTTTCTATCTATTGCAATACCACATTTATTTAAACCATTGATAAATTTTGAATAAGTTAAGCCTTCAGCTCTTACTCCAGCATTGATTCTTTGTATCCACAATGATTTAAAATCTCTTTTTTTATTTCTTCTGTCTCTGTAAGCGTATTGCATGGATTTTTCCATAGCTTGCTTAGCAACTCTAATGGTATTTTTTCTTCTGCCCCATTGACCCTTTACAGCTTTTAAAACTTTTTTATGTTTAGCTTTACTAGTTACACCTCTTTTAACTCTTGCCATTATTAACCTCTTAAACTGTAAGGCATGTATGACTTAACAATTTTTCCATCTTGTTTAGATAATGTTGTAGTGCCTCTAAGTTTTCTTATTTGTGAATTCGTTCTTTTGATCATGCCATGTCTTTTACCTGCTTGAGCAGAAATAACTTTACCCTTAGCGGATATTTTAAATCTTTTTTTTGCTGAGCTTTTTGTTTTTAGTTTTGGCATAATTCTGCGGACTTATACAAAGAAAGATATAATTTTACAACCTCTATTAAAGCTTATAAAGGCTGAATTACCATGATCATTTGCTTCCCGTCAAACTTGGGATGCAATTCTACCTTCCCAATATCCTTCATGTCTTCTTTAATTTTGCCCATTAGTTCATTTCCTAGATGAGAATGCTGAAGTTCTCTACCTTTAAATCTTATAGTGAATTTGACCTTATCTCCTTTAGCTATAAATTTTTTTGCATTTTTAACTTTAAACTCATAATCATGAGTTTCCGTAACAGGTCTCATTTTAATTTCTTTTAAAGAAACAATTTTTTGTTTTTTCTTTGCAAGATTTGCTTTTTTTTGAGCATCATACTTATATTTGCCCATATCCATTATTTTACATACAGGAGGATTTGCGTTAGCTGCTATTTCAATTAAATCTAAACCTTGATTTTTTGCCATAGAAATAGCTTCATTGGTATTCATCACTCCAAGATTCTCACCATCACTTGCTATAACTTGTACATCTGGAGAAGAAATTCTATTATTAGATCTTGGACCTCTGTCCTTAGTTCTTCTTTGAAAATAATTTTGTTTGAATTCTGCCACTTAATTTGATGATGCTTTATTTAAAGCAGAGAATGTTTTTAAGAATTGATCTATACCCATATTTTCTTGTTTATTAGAGTCTAATCTTCTAATCGTTACTGAATTGGAGTCAACTTCTTTTTTACCACAAATTAATAAAAGCGGTATTTTTGCTAAAGAATGATCTCTAATTTTATAATTTAAATTATGAGTTTTTAAATCTACTGCAGAACTTATGCCTGAACTTTTAATTTTTTTTGATACCTCAACTGCATAGTCGTTAAATTCTTCTGAAATAGGTATTACCATAGTCTGCAAAGGAGATATCCAAAATGGAAACTTGCCTGCATAGTTTTCAATTAAAATTCCAATAAATCTCTCTAGAGAACCAAATAACGCTCTATGCAACATAACAGGAACCTTTTTAGTTCCATCTTTGTCAACATAAGAAGCATCTAATCTTCCAGGTAAATTTAAATCTACTTGTAAAGTTCCACATTGCCAATCTCTACCGATAGCATCTCGTAAAACAAATTCAATTTTAGGACCATAAAATGCTCCCTCACCCTTATTAATAGTATATTCTAATTTAGAAGCTTTAACAGCTTCAAGTAAAGATGCTTCTGCTTTATCCCATACTAAATCATCGCCAACTCTTACTTCTGGTCTATCTGCATATTTCAGAATTACATTTGTAAAACCAAGGTCCTTATAAATATCTAATATTAAATTTGTAACAATCAAACATTCACTAGTAATTTGATCTTCAGTACAAAAAATATGGGCGTCATCTTGAGTAAAAGCTCTTACTCTTAATAACCCATGTAAAGCACCTGATGGCTCATAACGATGAACTTTTCCAAATTCAGCAAAACGTAAAGGAAGATCTCTGTAACTTTTTAAGCCTTGATTAAATACCTGGATATGTCCAGGGCAATTCATTGGTTTAATTGCAAAAACTTTCTCATCTGGTGTTTCAGAAGTGTACATGTTTTCTCCATATTTTTCCCAATGCCCAGATTTTTCCCATAGTTGTCTATCTAGTACCTCTGGAGTATTTACTTCTTTATAACCAGCAGCATCTTGTCTGCTTCTCATGTAGTTAATGAGCTTCTGAAATAAACCCCATCCTCTTTCATGCCAAAATACTGAGCCAGGACTTTCTTCTCTAAAATGAAATAAATCCATTTCTCTACCTAATTTTCTATGATCTCTTTTTTCTGCTTCTTCTATTCTTTTTAAATACTCATCTAGATCTTTTTGAGTTGCCCAACTCGTACCATAGATTCGTTGCAACATTTCATTATTAGAGTCTCCCCTCCAATATGCTCCTGATACTTTTGTAAGTTTAAAATATTTTCCTATTCTACCTGTAGAGGAAAGATGTGGACCTCTACATAAATCATGCCATTCTCCATGAAAATAAATTGATACATCTTCATTTTCAGGTATTGCTTGAATAAGCTCAGCTTTATAAATTTCTCCTTTTTTTTTAAAATGGCTAATTGCTTTGTTTCTATCCCAAACTTCTCTTTTTGTTATTTCATTCCTATCAACAATCTCTTTCATTTTATTTTCAATTTTCACTAGATCATCCTCTGTAAATGGTTCTTTTCTAGCAAAGTCGTAATAAAATCCATTTTCTATAACTGGTCCAATTGTAACTTGTGTGCCAGGAAACAATTCTTGAACAGCCATAGCTAAAATATGAGCTGTGTCATGCCTTATAGTTTCCAAGCCCTCAGGATTTTTTGAGGTAAAAATTTTTACAGAACAATCATTTTCAATTAGAAAATCAAGATCTTTAAGTTCACCATCAACACTTATGACCATAGCTTGTTTAGCTAATGATTTGCTAATTTTTTCAGCTACTTCTAATCCAGTAACTTTATTAGGAAAATCAATATTGTTTCCGTCGGGTAATGTTATTATCGGCATTTAATTTAATAATCTCTTATACTCTGAATAAGTAGAAAAACACATTTTTTCAACATTAAATTTTTGAACTATGTTTTTTCTTCCCTCATTACCAATTGATTTTAATAGAGTTTCATCCATGTTAAGAGTTCTTAATATTTTATTACTTAATGATTTAGCATTTCCTGCTTCATATAAAAAACCAGTTTTTTCATCAATTATTGTTTCATTAGAACCTCCAATGTTGCTCGCTATAATTGGTTTTTCCATCGATTGTGCTTCAACAGCAACTCTGCCAAAAGCCTCTGGTTCGGTAGAGGCTGAAACAATAATATCAGAAACTTTATAAGCTAACGCCATATCCTTACAATGATCTATGAATCTTATTTGTTTAGACAATCTATATTGCTCGGAAAGTCTTATTAATTTTTTCTTATATAAATCTCTACCTTGATCACTACCTAGAATCACAGCATAAAAAGCTTCATAACCGAGCTCTATATTCACTAAATTAATAGCCTCTATAAAAACTTCCTGTCCTTTCCAGTAAGTTAATCTACCAGGTAAAAGTATAATTTTTTTATCTTTTTCTATGTCCCATTTTTTTAATAATTTTTTTTCGTCAATTTCAATTTTAGTTGTTGGGTCAAAGTAGTCGACGTTTATTCCTCTAAAAATAACCATTAATTTTTTTTTCTCATTTAAATATTTTGAATAATTTTTTTTAATATGAGAAAAAATAAAATTAGATCCTGCAATTATTAAATCTGCTCTAGTCATTACTGAATTATAAATTTTTTTTATATTACTCTTAAAATTGTATGTTCCATGAAATGTAGTTACAAATTTTCGTCCTGTGATTTTTGTTGCTAACAAACATGACCAAGCAGGTGCTCTACTTCTCGCGTGAACAAGAGAAATATTATAAACTAAAATTATTCCAATTAAGATAAAAGCATTAATTAAAATTAGTAGAGGATTTTTGCTTTGCACTGGAAGTCTAAATATTTTAACTTTTTTTCTATCTACAAATTTTAGTAATTCACCACCGCTTGTTACAACAAATGATTTACAATTATTTTCTGGTAAATAATGTGCAATATCATAACAGCCTGTTTCAGCTCCTCCATAACCTAATTTTGGAATTACTTGTAAAACTTTTAAATCAGATGACATTTGATATGATTATATATTAATAGACAAAACTTATAAATGATTATGGCAAATTTCAGATTTCACCAAATATCAAATACAAAGAAAATTAGATATATTTCCAAAATTTTTAAAAATAGTTCTTTTATAGTTTTTTTGCATGGCTTTATGTCAGATCTTGAAGGAAAAAAACCAAATGCTTTTTTGAAATTTGCTAAAAAAAATAAAATAAGTTTTTTAGCACTAGAATACTCTGGTCATGGGAAATCTTCTGGAAAATTTGTAAATGGAAACATTTCAAAATGGAGTAAAGAGACGTCAATTTTAATCAGAAAATACGTTAAAAAAAAAGAATTTGTGCTAATTGGTTCAAGTATGGGCGCATGGATTTCGCTCAATCAATTCAAAATTTTTAAAAAACAGATTAAAGGATTTTTAGGAATAGGGGCTGCTCCTGAATTTTTAGAAAATTTAATGTGGAAAAAATTTACTAAAAGAATGAAAGAGGAAACAATAAGTAAGGGCATTTATCAATTAAAACATGGTAATTATGAATATCCAATTACTCTACAATTAATAAAAGATGGAAGAAAAAACAAAGTCCTAAATAAAAAAATTAATTCAAATATTAAAGTAACAATGGTTCATGGTGAGAAAGATGAGGCAGTTCCTGTCTCATATTCAAGAAAAGTTTTAAGATTATTTCCAAAAGCTAAGAAAAAATTAAATATTGTTAAAAAAGGTGATCACAGTTTATCAAATAAAAAATGGTTAAATATAATTTTAAAAGAGCTTAAATTATTAATTTAGCTAACTTTTTTCATATCTTTTTTTAAAGTAATTGGATTTTTTAATTTATCCAACATTTCTTTAGGACACACCTGAACAAAATTATTTACTTCATCATCAAAGTTTTCAATTATTTTTTTCGATAATTGAGACTCAGTTTCTTTAAAGTGCTCACTGACTAAATTTTTTAAATATTCACTCCAATAATCTGTCTCTACATTTTGCCAAACTACTGATTCTGGATTTACTTTCTTTTCAAATTGTTGAGATTTATCATATATAAATGCCATTCCACCTGTCATACCGGCTGCAAAATTATCACCAACATCTCCTAAAATTACTACAGTTCCACCAGTCATATATTCACATCCATTAGAATCGCATCCTTCAATTACTGTAACTGCACCAGAATTTCTAACTGAAAATCTTTCACCAGCTTGGCCAGCAGCAAAAAGTTTTCCTGAAGTAGCTCCATAAAGAACAGTATTTCCTAAAATTGTATTCTCATTTGATACTAAATTGCTCTCTTCAGGTAATTTTATTGAAATAGTAGCTCCTGACAGACCTTTACCAACATAATCATTTGCATCTCCCTTTAATACAAGTTTTAAACCTTTAGAAGAAAATGCACCAAATGATTGACCTGCTGATCCTTTAAAATTTAAAACTAAAAAGTTTTCATCAAGTTTTTCATAACCATATTTTTTATACAAATGATGAGAAATTCTAGTGCCTACTGCCCTATGAGTATTTTTTATTTGATATTCTTTCTCAATTTTTTCAGAATTATCTAAAGCTTGTTCAATTTCTGGCCAAATTTCTTGGTCAAGAGTATCTGGTACAATATTTATTTCTTGATCCTCACAATACCTTGGATTATTTCCAGTATCAGCTTGTACAAATAAAGGGTTTAAATCTAAATCGTCTAAATTTGGAGAACCCTTACTAACCTGTTTTAACAAGTCTGTCCTGCCAATCACTTCATTTAATGATTTAAAACCTAAATTTGCTAATATTTCTCTTACTTCACTGGCTATAAATGTAAATAAATTAACTACTTTTTCTGGAGTCCCAGTAAATTTTTCTCTGAGCTTTTCATCTTGAGTGCAAACGCCTACAGGACATGTATTTGAATGACACTGCCTTACCATTATACAACCCATTGCAACTAAAGCTGTAGTAGCAACACCATATTCTTCAGCACCCATCATTGCAGCTATCACCACATCTCTTCCGGTTTTAATTCCACCGTCTGTTCTTAATGTAACTTTATGTCTAAGATTATTTAAAGTTAATACTTGGTTTGCTTCTGTCAAACCCATCTCCCATGGTATTCCAACATACTTAACACTAGTCTGTGGTGTTGCTCCTGTTCCACCATTATGTCCAGAAATTAATATTATATCTGCTTTTGCTTTAGCTACACCAGCTGCAATTGTTCCTACTCCAGAAGAAGCAACTAGCTTAACTCCAATTCTTGCTTTAGGATTTATCTGTTTTAAATCATAAATTAGTTGTGCAAGATCTTCGATTGAATAAATATCATGATGTGGTGGTGGTGATATTAAAGTAACTCCAGGAGTTGAATGTCTAAGTTTAGCAATCTCCTCTGTAACTTTAAATCCTGGTAGCTGACCTCCCTCACCAGGCTTGGCGCCTTGTGCAATTTTAATTTCTATCTCATTACAATTATTAAGATAATTAATTGTAACTCCGAATCTTGCAGAAGCTATTTGTTTAACTCTTGAGTTTGCACTGTCACCATTATCTAAAACTTTAAATCTACTAGCATCTTCACCGCCCTCTCCACTACATGAAGCACCTTTAATCCTATTCATACCAGTTGCCAAAGTTTCATGCGCCTCTTTTGATAAAGCTCCATGAGACATGCTCCCACTTCCAAATCTTTTTAAAATATTTTCTATTGGCTCAACCTTAGAAATATCTATTGGTCCACTTAATTTTTTTTCTCTGAAATCAATTAAGTCTCTAAGATTAATAGGTGGTAAGCTGTATATTCCATCCGCATATCTTTTATAGGCATCATAAGAATTAGATCCTACTGCACTTTGAAGTAAATGAATTAATTTTCCTTGATATTGATGAGTTTCACCATTTTTACGATATCTATATATGCCACCTATCGGCAATATTGTTTCAGAACTTTCAAATGCCTCTTTATGTATTTCTCTAATTTTTTTCTCTATACCCGTAAGTCCAATACCTGAAATTTTAGAGACAACTCCTGGAAAATAATCTGCAACAATTGTTCTACTTAAACCTACGGTTTCAAAGTTACATCCACCTCTATAAGAACTTAGAACTGAAATACCCATCTTAGACATGATCTTTAATAAACCTGAGTTTACTGATTTTATGTATCTCTCTACACACTCATCAAAGCTAAATTGACCAAATAATTTCTTTTCATGACGCTGAAATAAACTATCAAATGCTAAGTATGGATTTACAGTAGTTGCTCCAACTCCTATTAAGGTTGCAAAAGAGTGTGTATCTAAAGCCTCTCCAGATTGAACATTTATTGATACATATCCTCTTAGTTTTTTTTCAATAAGGAATGAATTAATTGATCCAACTGCTAAAAGCATTGGTATTGGAAGTTTTGAGCTAGAAAGCTCTTTGTCACTTAAAATCAATTGAGTAACTCCCTGTCTTACTGCAATTTCAGCTTCTTTTTGAATTTTTTTAATTGAATCAAATAAAGTTTCTTCCTCAGAAAAAGTACAATCAATTATAGATGAATTGTTACCAAAAAAATTTATAAATTTTTCAAACTGAGAATTTGATAATATTGGACTATTTAAAACATAAATATTTTGCTTTGTTAAATTATCAAAATTTAAAATATTTCCAAGATTTCCAAATCTTGTTTTCAAACTCATAACCTTGTTTTCTCTTAAAGAGTCTATTGGTGGGTTTGTGACTTGACTAAAATTTTGTCTAAAAAAATGGTACAACGGTCTATACCTATCTGACAAAACAGCCAATGGTGTATCGTCCCCCATAGATCCAGTTGCTTCTTTAGCATCTTCTGCCATAGGATGCAGTATAAGCTCAAGATCTTCTAGACTTATTCCAAAAGTATATTGCCTTCTTCTTAAATCATCTCCCGAAAAAGAATTTTTTTCATCTAAAATAGTTAACTTATCATCTAGGTCGATAATTTGTGAATTAAAGTGTTTATACTCCTTGGCTAAATAATCTTTTATTTGCTTGTTTGTAAATACTTTACCTTTTTCTATTCTAACTCCAATTATTTCCCCAGGACCCAATCTTCCCTTTGACAAAATTCTTTTTTCATTTAATTCAATCATTCCAGTTTCAGAACCTGCAAATAATAATTTGTCTTTTGTAACAGCATATCTTAAAGGTCTTAATCCATTTCTATCATTTGCAGCTATAACCCACTCATTGTCAGTTCCAGCAATAGCAGCTGGTCCATCCCATGGCTCCATAGTACTGTTCAAAAAATTAAATAATTGTTGGTGATCTTTTGGTAGAGTTTTATTTTTTTTAGACCACGCGTCTGGAACTAACATAAGCTTCGCCAAAGGCGCAGGCTGACCAGATATATTTAATAATTCAAAAACATTGTCTAATGCAGCAGAGTCTGATGCTCCCTGTTGTATAACAGGTTTTAAGTTCTCAACATCGTCAAAAAGGGGACTGTTCATCTCTTGTTCATGAACTTTCATCCAATTTTTATTTCCTCTATAAGTATTAATTTCTCCATTATGCGCTATAGCTCTAAAGGGTTGAGCTAAATTCCAGCTTGGCGCTGTATTTGTTGAAAATCTTTGATGAAAAATAGCAAACCTTGAAACAAATCTCTCATCTTTTAAATCAAGGTAGAAATCTGAGATAGCTTCAGCTAAAAACATCCCCTTGTAAATGATAGATTTAGAACTCAATGAACAAATATAAAAATTGTTTAAAGATTTTTTAAAAGCTTCGTTTTCTATCTTTCTTCTAGTTTCATAAATTTTTCTTTCTAAATCTTTATTTGTTAATTCTGGATTATAAGGTTTAAACAATACTTGGATAATTTCAGGCATTGTTTGGAATGCCTTTTCTCCTAAAACTTTTGGATTAACTGGAACTTGTCTCCAACCGTAAATACTAAAATCATTTTTTGTTAATTCACTTTCTACAATAGTTTTGCAACTTTCTTGTGCTGCGTAATCATTCCGAGGCAGAAATATCATGCCCACACATATTTCAGAAGTGTCATGTGTGTGTCCTGTCACTTCTATCTTTTCAATGAAGAAATCTTTTGGTATTTCAACATGAATTCCAGCTCCGTCACCAGTTTTCCCATCAGCATCTACAGCACCTCTATGCCAAACTGCTTTTAACGCTTCAATACCATACTCTACAACTTTACGAGATTTTTTACCTTCAGTTGATGCAATTATACCAACACCACAAGCATCATGCTCCATGTCTTCTGAATAAACATTATTTTCTTTTAAAATGTGAAGGTTCTTTTTATAATTTTTCATTAAGCCACTCTTTTTTCCATTTTAGATTTACTCTCTAGAAAAGTTTTAATCGAAGCTGCCGCATCTCTTCCATCTTTTATCGCCCAAACAACTAATGAAGCTCCTCTAACTATATCACCAGCAGCAAACACCCCTTTTATATTTGTTTCCATAGTATCAAAATCTGTTTTAATAGTTCCCCACTTTGTTACTTGTAATTCACTACTATCAAATAAATTCGGTAAATCCTCAGGATCAAAACCTAGTGCTTTGATAACCATATCTGCTTTTGTTTCGTAACTTGAGCCTTCTTGTACTTGTGGCTTTCTTCTTCCTGTCTCGTCTGGATCACCTAGTTTAATTTGATCTACAATTATTTTTTCTACTTTATTTGTACCTTTAAATTCTTTAGGACTTGATAACCAAACAAATTCAACACCTTCTTCTTCTGCATTTGCAACTTCTCTTGCAGATCCTGGCATATTTTCTTTATCTCTTCTATACAAACATTTAACAGATTTTGCCTTCTGTCTTATAGAAGTTCTTACACAATCCATTGCTGTGTCACCTCCACCGATTACAACAACATCTTTACCTTCTGCGTTTAAAATTCCTTTATCAAACAACTCAACATCATCTCCTAGACCTTTTTTATTAGATGCTGTTAAAAAATCCATTGCAGGAAAAATATTATCAAGATCATTTCCAGGTAAGTTTACTTCTCTTGCTTTATAAACTCCTGTAGCAATTAAAATTGCATCGTGTTTTTTTCTCAATTGGTCTAGGCTTGCATCCTTACCAACTTCAAAATTTTGAACAAATTCAATTCCTCCATCTTTTAAGAGTTTTGTTCTTCGCTCTACAACTTCTTTTTCTAATTTAAAATTTGGAATTCCATAAATTAGTAATCCTCCTGCTCTATCATACCTATCGTAGACAGTTATTTTATACTCATTTTTTCTTAATTGTTCTGCAGCAGCTAAACCAGCAGGACCTGCTCCTATAATTCCTATGCTTTGATTTTTTTCATTCGTTACCTTAATTGGTTTTACCCAGCCCTGAGCCCAAGCATTATCAGTAATATATTTTTCTACTGATCCAATAGTTACTGTTCCATGACCAGACTGTTCAATTACACAATTTCCCTCGCATAATCTATCTTGGGGACAAATTCGGCCACACACTTCAGGCATATTGTTTGTGCTTTGGGATAATTCATACGCCTCTTTTAATCTTCCCTCAGCTGTGAGTTTAAGCCAATCTGGAATGTTGTTACTTAAAGGACAATGAACTTGGCAAAAAGGTACTCCACATTGCGAACACCTACTCGACTGTTCTTTAGCTTTTTCATTGATGTACTCGTCATAGATTTCCTTAAAATCTTCCTTTCTCGTATCAACTTCTCTTTTAGGTGGAGTTTGTTGACCTATTTTAACAAATTTGAGCATTTTATCTGGCATAATATTATTTAAGTTCCGGCAAAATATACCTTGATTTATGTATATAAAGCATAAAATAGGTCATATATATTGACCTTAATTTCTAAATTATTAGCACTAATACACAAGTTTTTAATTATTGCATAGCTATTATGCTTAAATCGAATTGTTTCAAATAAATACTTTATAAGTTACGTAGAAATAATGTTTCAAAATATTATAGAAGTTTTAATTCTCTCTGCAATTCAAGGAATATCTGAATTTCTTCCTATTAGTTCCTCTGCTCATTTAATTTTGGTTTCTACTTTATATGAATTTAAATCTAGTTCCTTGCTTATTGATATCAGCCTCCATCTAGGTTCTCTAATAGCAATAATTTATTTTTTTAGGGATGAACTATTTGATGCTAGAAAAAATAAAAGACTTTTAAGTTTAATTATACTTGGATCTATTCCGTTAATAATTGTTGGATACATACTTTATAGTACAAATTTAATTTATCAGTTTAGAAACATAGAAATTATAGCATGGACTACTTTAATATTCGCAATAATTTTATACATCTCAGACAAAAATCGATTTGATAAAAAAATTTCTTCTAATTTAAATTTTCAGTCAATAATATTTATAGGTATTTTCCAAATTTTCTCACTTGTACCTGGAGTAAGTAGGGCAGGAATTACTATAACAGCTGCGAGAATTTTAAAATTTAATAGAGTAGACTCAAGTAAGATATCTTTTTTACTTTCAATCCCAGCATTGGTTGGAGCAAGTATCTTA
Organism: uncultured Pelagibacteraceae bacterium; assembly: GCA_902593285.1. GTDB lineage: Bacteria > Pseudomonadota > Alphaproteobacteria > Pelagibacterales > Pelagibacteraceae > Pelagibacter. The sequence goes on along the minus strand of CACJHW010000003.1, from coordinate 74,608 downwards.
AGCTTAAAAGATATTTTGGAACAATCAATACAGTTTAATTACTTAGTTGTTGTCGCAATTATATCTTCTTTTTTTTTTTCTTTTCTAACAGTGAAATTCTTTTTAATTTATATTAATAAATTTTCAATGAATGCGTTTGTAATTTATAGAATAATAATTGCTTTGATTTTATTTAGTTTAATTTATTAAATATACTTCTTTTTAATCAAAGGAAGTAATTGAGACAAGAGAACTCCACATAGAATAAAAAAGCATCCAAGTAAATTATTAACATCTAGAATTTGATTTAAAATAAACCAAGCAGCTATAGTCGCAAATACACCTTCAAGAGAAAAAATTATAGCAGCAGGTGCTGGAGTAATATTGCGCTGTGCATAAATTTGTAATACAAATGCAAATCCACCAGATAATATACCAGCATATAAAATAGAATAAATTTCCATTAAAATATTGCTGAAAATAAATTCTTCATAAATAATTCCAATTATAAATGAAAAAATAGCCACAATTAAAGTCTGCGCAGCTCCTAAGGTAAGTGGAAGATTGTATTTAGTTATAATGATCCCAGTAAAAATGATATGAGTGCTCCAAAATAAAGCTCCGAGAACAACCAAAGTATCTCCTAATCTTACTGTTGCATCATGAAAATTTGTTAATAAATATCCTCCAATTAAACATAGAACTACAGAAGGCCATACACTCCAATGCATTGATTTTTTACCAAACATAAAAATGATAATCGGTACCATTGGTACATAAAAAATTGTAAAAAAAGCAGCATTTGCAACATCTGTATAAAGTAAAGCAACTTGTTGTAGTGCTGAGCCTAAGAATAAAGAAATTCCAATTAATAATGAATAAATTATGAAAGTTTTTTTATCTAATTTAAATTCTGATTTAAAATTTTTTAATTCAAATAAAATCATAAGTGGAATTATGGCTAGAAAACCTACAAAAAACCTCACAGCATTAAATGTAAAAGGGCCAATATTATCCATGCCCGTGTCTTGGGCAATAAAAGTTGTACCCCAAATAAAAGTGCACAATAAGGCACTTAATAATGATATGGATTTACTCATTTTTAATTAGACAGCTAGTTTATAGGCAAAATTTTTGCCTAAGTTTTCTTTTAGATCATTATTAAACCTGGCTGCTTCTGCACCATCAATAATTCTGTGATCATAAGATAAAGAAATTGGCAGCATAGTCCTAGTTTGAAACTTTCCATTCATAAAAACTTGTTTTTTTTCTGATCTTCCTACTCCTAATATAGCAACTTCAGGGTAATTAATTATAGGAGTAAAAAATGAACCTCCTATACCACCTAAACTCGTAATCGTCATCGATCCACCAAACAATTCTTTTTTATCAATTTTTAAATTTCTACAAAGTTCGCTTACCTCTTTTAATTCTTTGCTTATCAGAGAAATTTTTTTGTTATTTGCATTTCTTATTTTTGGAACCATTAATCCATTTGGAGTGTCAACTGCTATCCCAATATGGTAATATTTTTTTAAAGTCATTTTTCCAGTCTCAATTTCATCGATAGAAGAATTAAAACTAGGAAATTTCTTAAGAGATGCAACTAAAGCCTTAATTATAAATGCTAGAGGTGTAATTTTAATTTTTTCTCCAGTATACATATCTGTTAATGAACTTCTAAAACTTTCCATCTCTGTTATGTCGGCTTCATCGTGATTTGTAACATGAGGAATTGTTGTCCATGAATTTGTAAGATATTTTGATGATAATTTTTTTACTCTTGGTATTTCTTTAATTTCTATTTCACCAAAATCAGAATGTTCAAATTCGTTTTTAATTTTATCTGGTTTACTATCTTTTTCTACAACGTTTTTTTTTGAATTAGATGAAACAAATTTTTTAATATCATCTTCAACAACTCTTCCATCTTTCTGACTTCCTGCTACTTGATTAATATCTACACCAAGTTCTCTAGCAAATTTTCTAGCTTTTGGACTTGCAGATGAAATGTCTGAAATATTATTTTTAGAAAATGTTTTTTCTTGGATTTCAGGTTTTATTGCCTCAATATTTTTTGACTCTTTTTCAATTTCTGGTTTTTCTTTAACCTCTTCCTTTTTAACTTCTGAAACACTATCTACAGTTAAAATTAAGTCGCCCTCAGAAACTTTGTCTCCTACTTTTATTTTTAAATTTTTAATTTTACCTTCTAAATTTGATGGTATTTCTACGCTAGATTTATCACTTTCAATTGTTATTAGGGCATCATTTTTTTTAATTGATTGACCTTCGGTAACTAATACCTCAATAACCTCAACATCTTTAAAATCTCCAATATTGGGTACTTTAATCTCAGTTTCTGACATTATAATTTTGTTGGCATTGGTTTGTTGGTGTCAATATTATACTTCTTCATTGCATCTTTTGCATGTTTAGATGTAATAAGTTGTTCTTTTGCTAAAATACTTAAACCATAAGCAACCAAATGTTCTTTATCTACCTCAAAAAATTTTCTTAAATTTTTTCTTGTATCACTTCTTCCAAAACCATCTGCTCCTAATGAATAAAAGCTTTTATTTGTATAAGGTCTGATTTGATCTGAATTCATTCTCATATAATCAGATGCAGCCATAATTGGGCCTTCTGTTTGGCCCAGGCATTGCTCAACATAAGATTTTTTAGGTTCTTTATCGGGATTTAAAAGATTAAATCTTTCTACCTCCATTCCATCTTTTCTTAATTCATTAAAACTTGTTACACTCCATATCTCACTGTCAATTTGATAATCATTTTGTAAAATCTCTGCGGCAGACATCATTTCTCTTAAGATTGTTCCTGATCCTAAAAGTTGGATTTTAGTTTTTTTGTATTTGTTAAATTCTTTTATTTTATACATGCCCTTTAAAATGCCTTCCTCACAATTTTTATCTTTCGGCATTTCTGGATGTGAGTAATTTTCATTCATTGTTGTAATATAATAAAAAACATTCTCATTTTTCTCATGCATTCTTCTTAGGCCTTCTCGAAAAATTACCGCTAATTCGTAATGAAATGTAGGATCATAAGTTACACAATTTGGAATAGTTGATGCAATTAAATGACTATGCCCATCCTGGTGTTGCAAGCCTTCTCCAGCTAATGTTGTTCTTCCAGCTGTTGCACCCACCAAAAATCCTCTAGCCTGACTATCTCCAGCTGCCCAAGCTAGATCTCCTACTCTTTGGAAACCAAACATTGAATAAAAAATATAAATTGGAATCATTTCGATATCATGATTAGTATATGCAGTTGCAGCAGCAATCCATGAGGACATAGCGCCTGCTTCATTGATACCTTCCTCCAAAACTTGACCACTTTTATCTTCTCTATAAGAACTTAATTGAGCTGCATCCTCAGGTTCATATTTTTGTCCTTCATGCGCGTAAATTCCTATTTTTTGAAAAAATCCTTCCATGCCAAACGTTCTTGCTTCGTCAGGAATAATAGGAACCAGTCTAGGAGATATATTTTTATCCCTTAATAAATTTGTTAACATTCTAACAAGTGCCATAGTAGTAGACATTTCTTTTTCACCAGTTGATACTTTCATGAAATCAAAAATATCTTTTGAGGGTGCTTTGATTGGTTTAGCAAAAGTCGAACGTTCAGGTAAATATCCACCTAATTTAATTCTTTTTTCTTTTAGGTATTTTATTTCTGGAGATTTTTCGTCAGGCCTAAAGTATTCAATATTTCTAACCTGTTCATCTGTTAAGGGAACATCAAATCGATCTCTATAGTACATCAAGTCATCAACATCTAATTTTTTAGTTTGATGAGTAGTATTTACACTTTCTCCTGATTTTCCCATTCCATAACCTTTAATAGTTTTTGCAATTATCACTGTTGGGCTTCCATGATGTTTAGTCGCTTTATCATATGCAGCATAAACTTTGTGAGGATCGTGACCACCTCTATTAAGTCTCCAAATATCTGTATCTGACATGCTTGATACTAATTCTAGCGTTTCAGGGTATTTTCCAAAAAATTTTTCCCTCACGTATGCACCATTCCTAGCTTTCATTGCCTGATATTCACCATCGACTGTCTCATTCATAGCTTTAATTAAATGACCAGATTTGTCATTTGCAATTAATGAATCCCAATATGATCCCCAAATAACTTTGATTACATTCCATCCCGATCCTCTGAAACTTCCCTCAAGCTCTTGGATAATTTTTCCATTACCTCTAACTGGACCATCTAATCTTTGAAGGTTACAGTTTATTACGAATATTAAATTATCTAAATTTTCTCTTGCAGCTAATCCAATTGCTCCCATTGATTCTGGCTCATCCATTTCTCCATCACCTAAAAAAGCCCATACTTTTCTTCCTTCATCTTTAATCAAACCTCTGTTGATTAAATATTTCATGTACCTAGCTTGATATATAGCAAGCATAGGACCTAACCCCATAGATACTGTAGGGAACTGCCAAAATTTTGGCATTAACCAAGGGTGTGGGTATGAAGATAGACCTCCAGGCTTTACCTCTTGTCTAAAACTGTCTAGTTGTTTTTCATTTAATCTACCTTCTAAGAAGGCCCTTGCATACATTCCTGGAGCACTATGCCCTTGAAAATAAATTAAATCTCCACCAAATTTGTTATTTTTTGCTCTCCAAAAATGATTCATCCCAACATCATATAAAGTTGCAGCAGAAGCAAATGTACCAATGTGTCCACCAAGCTCAGGATATTTTTTATTTGCACGTACCACCATAGCTGCCGCATTCCATCTAATTAACGATCTAATTCTTCTTTCAATATTTTGATCACCACTAGACTTTACTTCAGCCTCAGGAGGTATTGTATTTATGTATGGTGTATTTTGAGTATAGGGAATATTTGCTCCTTCACGATAAGCTTTATTAATTAATTCTTTTATTAAAAAATGGGCTCTGTGATTTCCATCTTTGGAAATTACCGCAGATAAAGACTCCAACCAATCTTGAGTTTCAAGTGGATCGATATCAGAACCATTTACAACTTGAATTGTAGATTGTTTTTTCTCTGCTACTGGTTCTCTAATAATTTTTTTTTCCTCTTTTTTTTCTGCCATTGCTTCTTCAGCTTGTTTAATTATATTTTCTGTATCTTTTGGAAGAGTGCTTTCTGATGATGTTTTTGATAATGGTGAGAGATTAAGCAACAAATCTCCCTTAGAAACTTTATCACCAACTTTAACTGCTAAACTATCTACTTTTCCAGCAATGGTAGAAGGTATTTCAACACTTGATTTATCACTTTCAATTGTGACTATTGGATCATTTTGTTTAATTTGATCACCAGGTTTTACAAGTATCTCTATAACCTCAACATTTTCAAAGTCACCAATGTCAGGAACAAGTAATTTTTCGCTCATTTTTAAATGTTTTATATACCCAAAAAAACATTATTGGATTTTATTTTATCACATTAATAAGGTTTTTTCGTTAATCTTATATTTTTATTATACAAAAAATAAAAAAATAAATGAATATTAAGCTTTTTAGCTTCTCTCAATACACATTGCTATTCCCATACCACCACCAATACAGAGTGCCGCACAACCTTTTTTTTTATCTTGTTTAATCATTTCATGGACAAGTGTAACCAAAATTCTTGCCCCAGAAGCTCCAATTGGATGACCTAAGGCTATTGCTCCTCCATTAACATTAACTTTTTGTTCAGGAATTTTTAATTCTTTAATTACTGCAATACTTTGTGCTGCAAAGGCTTCATTAATTTCAAATAAGTCTACTTCATCTATTTTCCAATTTGCTTTAGATAAAGCTTCTTGAATTGAGGGTATAGGTCCCAATCCCATTAATGAAGGCTCAACCCCACAAGTAGCCCAAGATACAATTTTAACCAATGGCTCTAATGATTTTTTTTCTGCTTGTTCTCCAGACATTAAAACTAAAGCTGCAGCTCCATCGTTTATGCCTGAGGAATTTCCAGGTGTTACAGTCCCATTTTCTTTGAATACTGTTTTTAATTTTTTTAAATCATCTATATTTAAATTTTCTCTAGGATGTTCATCTTTTTCAAAAATAAATTTTTTATCACCATCTTCAATTTGCAATTTAATCAACTCATCCTGAAATTTACTTTCACTATATGCTTTTTCTGTTTTTTTCTGAGAATTTAAAGAAAAATTATCTTGTTCATCTCTAGAAATTTTATATTTTTCAGCAACATTCTCAGCTGTAACACCCATATGATAATCATTAAATGAATCGATTAGACCATCTTTTATCATTGTATCTACTAATTTTTTTTCAGAAAATTTTTTATCTTCTCTATAATAAATTGCATGAGTTGCTCGAGACATATTTTCTTGACCGCCTGCAATTACAATTTGGTTTTCTCCTAACTTAATTGATTGATATCCTGAAACAACAGATCTTAATCCAGATCCACAAACCTGATTAACAATGTGAGCAGGTTTAGAAACTGGTAATCCTGCACCGATTGAAGCCTGTCTAGCAGGGTTTTGACCAAGTCCAGAAGTCAAAACGTGCCCCATAATTACTTCATCAATCTCCTCTGAATCTAATTTTGATTTATAAATTACCTCTTTAATAGCTATTGATCCTAATTTTGATGCGCTAAGATTTTTTAACGAACCTTTGTATCTACCAATTGGAGTTCTTAGTGCTGAAGTAATAACAACATCGCTAGAATTTTTGCTCATAATGTAATTAACATAATATTTTATAAGTTAAATTACATCAAAAACTTTGATATATGGAATATATTATTAAAAAGGACCGCTGGCCAAATTGGATAAGGCGCTCGGCTACGAACCGGGAGATTCCAGATTCGAGTTCTGGGCGGTCCACCAAAAAGGAAACAAAAATGTTTAATTGGCTTTTGAATGCATCTTTACAAAAATCAGTAATTTATTTTTTTATAATTATTTTAATAATTTTATTAATTTTAACTTTTGTATTATAAAAACTTATGAGCAGTAAATTTGAGCAAATAAGTATTAAACCTGGATTTATGAAACACAATGGAGGTGTTTTATTTAGAGCTATTTCAGAAAATGAATATGAATTTAAATCTATAATTAATGAAAATCATTTAAATGCTGCTGGAATAACTCATGGGGGTTATTTATCTGCTTTAATAGATGCAGGAGCAGGAACAGCCGCGCATAGAGCTGCAGGAAATGCACCATGTGTAACTATCTCTTTAGATATAAAATTTATAGGAGCTTCAAAAGTTGGAGATGAAATTATTGGACATACAAAAATTTTAAAAAAAACAAATACTCTTGTGTTTTTATTTTGTGAGCTAAAGTGTAATGATAAAATAATTACCTCTGCATCTGGAGTATGGAAAATTATTAAAATAAAGCCTTCTAATTTAGGTCCAGGTGGGTAATTTTAATCTTTTCTTTTTAAGTTAAAGTAGCCAAATACTACTAACAATAATATTGCTATAGGATAAACGATATTTTTGGATGGTCTATCTGAATTTTCAATTTTAAATTCACTTATATAGTCTCCCATTTCAAAACCACTTTTTTTTGCTTCTCCATTCCATTTCAAATTATCAACAATAATTTTGTCATCTTGTTTCATTAATGTAATTCCATAGTCCTCTAAAGTAAATTTATCCTCAAAAGTATTTTTTGATATCACAAATAACTTATATCTTTCTCCGTATAAACTAGGCCTTGTTATTTTAATTTGAATCTCTTTTGTTGAGTCTAATTTCATTGAATTAATTTTAGTAATTTCCTCATAATTATATTTTGGATAAAATTTGTTTAAAACAAAGTCGGGTGATAACAAGGAAATAGAAATTACTAAAAAAATAATTATTTCATACCATTTAAGTTTATTAATAAACCATCCTTGAGTAGCTGAGGTAAATACTAAAATCCCAATTAAAGAAGTTATAATTACAATCAATCCATGCCAAATATTTTCAATACCAATAAGTAAAAGCTCATGGTTAAATAAGAATACAATCGGCAAAATTCCTGTTCTTAAACTATACCAAAAAGCTTGCACCCCTGTTCTTAAGGGATCTCCACCAGATATTCCTGCAGCTGCATAAGAGGCAAGTCCCACTGGTGGCGTTACATCAGCCATTAAGCCAAAATAGAAGACAAATAAATGAACTGCAATTAAGGGAAAAATAAAACCTGAGGCATTTCCAACATCCACTAACACAGTCGCCATTAAAGAAGCAACAACCACATAATTTGCCGTTGTTGGCAAACCCATTCCTAAAAGTAAGCACAAAATAATCGTTAAAAATAATAATATAGTAACGTTATCTTTAGCTATAGATTCTATAACTATAATTAAATTAGTACTTAAGCCTGTAGATCCAACTGCACCAACAATAATTCCTGCAGTTGCAATCGCTATACCAACAGCAACCATATTTAAAGCGCCTTTTTCAAAACCAACTATTGTTTGATTAAACCATTCTTTAAGAGCATCTTTCTTAAATTCGTTTTTAATTAACAAATTTATTAAATTGACTAAAACCAAAGTAATGGTTGCATAAAAAATTGAATAGGACGCTGTAAACCTTAAATAAACCAAAGTATAAATTAAAACAAAAATTGGTATTAAAAAATGTATCCCAGATAAAAAAGTGTTTTTTAAATGAGGAACATCTGCATCATCCATTCCTTTAAGATTTAATTTTAAGGCTTCTAAATGTGAAATATAAAATAATGCTATATAAGAAATAATTGCTGGTAAGAAAGCATGTTTAACTATTTCAAAGTAAGTTACGCCAATAAAACTTGCCATTACGAATGCTGCCGCCCCCATGACAGGTGGCATGATCTGACCATTGACTGATGAGGAAACCTCAATAGCACCAGCTTTTTCTTTTGAAAAACCAGTTTTTTTCATAATTGGAATTGTAAATGTTCCAGTAGTAACCGTGTTTGCAATTGAAGATCCTGAAATTAATCCAGTCATACCTGAACCTAATATTGCTGCCTTTGCTGGTCCCCCTCTCATTTTTCCAACCATTGCAAAAGCAAGATCTAAAAAATATTTTCCACCACCAGCAGTTTCAAGCAAAGCACCAAATAAAACAAATAAGAAAATAAAATCTACTGATACCCCAATTGGAATTCCAAAGATTGCTTCTTGATCAAGCCACTGGAAGCCTACAAGTCTATTTAAAGATAAACCACCATGCGATATTATTTCAGGTGCATACCTTCCAAAGTATGAAAACAATAAAAAACAACTAGCTATAATTACCAAAGGTAAACCAATTGCTCTTCTGGTAGCCTCTAAAAGAATCAAAATTCCACATCCTCCTAAAATCAATTCTAATGGAAAATTTAATGTTTCTGATATTCTAAGATTTAAAAGAACACCCCCTCTTTCAACCAACTGATCATAAAAAAAATAAATATAAAGGCACGATATCGCTCCCATAAAACTGATCAAAACATCAAAAAACGAAATTTTCTTACCCTTTGATATTGGATAAATTAAAAAGGCTAAAGTTAAAGCAAAACCTAAATGAATTGCCCTTGCTGGCAATCCCTTAAACATTCCAAAATTTAACATAAATGGAAATGGTGAAGCGTACCAAAGTTGAAATAATGACCAAATAATTGCTATTGCTGAAACAATTTTCAAATGAAAGCCAGTAATATTTCTAGTTGGTGATAAGTCTTCGCTTATTTTATTTTTAATTTTACTGCTGATTGAGTCGCTCATTAAAATTATTCATACCATAAAAAAAAGGCCCGGTAAAAATTACCAGGCCTTTTTAATTAATAAAAATTAGATTACATTAACCCAGCTTCTTTATAGTATTTTATTGCTCCTGGATGTAATGGAGCAGATAAACCATCTTTAATCATGTTTTTCTTTTCCAAGAAACCAAATGCTGGATGTTGTTTTTTGAAATCATCAAAATTTTCCATCACAGCTTTTGTAACTAAATAAACAAGCTCCTCAGAAACATCTGCAGAAGTAACAACAGTAGCTTTTACACCAAAAGTTGTAGCATCTTTTTTCTGACCTGTGTAAGTTCCTTTAGGTATTACTGCCTGTGCATAATAATCTGCACCATTAATTAAACCTTGAACCTCAGAACCTGTTAAATTAATCGGAGATGCTTTAGCTGCACAAGTTGCTGCTTGTTCCATAGCACCATTAGGAAATCCAACTGAATAACCAAATGCATCTATTTTTCCGTCACATAGCGCTTTAACTTGTTCAGAAGAAGTAAGTTCAGTTGTTGATTTAAAGAAACTATTATCAACACCCATCGCTTTCATCAGTTCTTCCATAGTTCCTCTTTGACCTGAACCAGGATTACCGATGTTAACTACTTTTCCTTTTAATCCAGCAAAATCTTTGATTTTTGCTTTTTTTCTAGCCCAAATTTGAAAAGGCTCGTTGTGAACTGAAAAAACTGCTCTTAAATTACTAAATTGTTTTCCTTCCCATTTACTAGATCCATTAACAGCATGATACTGCCAGTCTGATTGTGCTACACCAAATTGGAATTCTCCAGCTGCTATCTGACCAATGTTGTAGTTAGATCCACCAGTGGATGGAGCAGTACATCTATAAGCTTTAGCTGTACCTTTTTTTCTACCATGTTCAGCGCTAATTGCTGATTTGTGCAGCATTTTACAAATAGCGTTTCCTGTTTGGAAATATACTCCTGTAGGTCCGCCTGTTCCTATCGTAAAGAACTCTGCTGATTTAGCAACAGTTGTCAAAGACAATGATGCAAATATAATCAGTAAAGCACTTGATAGAGATGTGATTATTTTTTTCATTGTTTACCCCTCTATTTATATGTCGTTATTTTTATAAGTTTATTCTAACAAAAAATAATCGTAGGTGTACAGAGTGATTTTATAAATTTTCTGACCAATTCTTTAGTTTATTAACACCTTCTACTACTTTTGGCGCAAACTTATTAATTAAATTTTCATCAATTTTATTTGTTTCATCAATATTGTTCATAAACTCTTGTCCATCAAAATCTGTAAAACTTAACCTTGCTAACATTTTGTCTGGATTAAACCCAAAATCAGAACCTGGTAATAAAGCAACTCCAGTATTATTTAATATATCCTTACACATTTCTGATGAAGTTTTAAATTTGTTATTTAAAAATTCTGGCATTAAATAAAATCCTCCATGAGGTTCATTAATCAATACCTTATTTGATTTTAAATTTGAAAAAACATATTTACCAACTGCACTTAAAATATTTACTGATTTTGTAATATAATTTGAATGATCATTTTCGTAAGCTTTGATTGCTGCATACTGAATAGGTGCACTCACAGCAGAAAAAGTTTCACTAGCTAATACATTAATCATATTTTTTATATTATTCAATTCATCTGGAATTACAAAATAACCAAGTCTCCATCCCCCTGCACCACACCATTTACTAAGTCCAGTACTAATAATAGTTTTTTCAGGGCAATAACTTGAGATAGATTTAAAATTTTTCGAAAATGTTAATTCTGAATATATTTCATCTGATAAAATTATAAGGTTATACTTTTTGGCAATTTCTGAAATTTCTTCTAATTTGTTACAAACCTGTCCAGAAGGATTGTTAGGTGAATTTAAAAATAATAAATAATTTTTATCTTTATCTTTTGAAATAACTTTCTCAATTTGTTCTCCAGAAGGAAACCAGTTGTTCTCTCTTTCTGTTTGAAGAAATTGAATTTTATTTCTCCCTAAAATAGCTTGTGGTGCATATGAAACCCAACTAGGTGCTGGCAATATAATTTCACCATCGAATATTAAATGTAATAAAAACATTAATTCTTTAGATCCCGGTCCAATTATTACATTGTGCGCTTTATAATTATAATTTTTCTTTTTAGATGAGTATTTTGCTACAGATTCTCTTAATTCCTCAAGACCCTGCATAGGTAAATATTTATTTTGATAAGCGTTATTTTTTAATTCTTCGACTACATCTTCAGGTACTTTAAATGGGGATTGACCAAAACCAAATTTAAAGATTTTTTTTCCTTGTTGTTCTAATTGTTTTGAAGTTTCGTTAATTGCAAGAGTAGAAGAAGGCTTCAGGTCTTTGACAAGATTTTTTAACATTTAATTGCTCAATTCTTTTAAATGATTAAATTGTTCAAGAGCTTCGGGATTTGCTAAAGCTTCAATGTTTTTAATTTGACTTCCTTCTATCTTACTTTTAACTGCAAGTTCAACTATTTTACCACTTTTTGTTCGAGGTATATCTTTTACAACAATAATTTTACTTGGAACATGTCTAGGAGATGCATTTTTTTTTATTTGCAATTTAATTTTGTTAATTAATTCTGCTGTTAATAAATAATTTTTGCTCATTACAATAAATAAAACTATTCTAACATCATTATCCCATGATTGTCCTACAACAATAGACTCTTTTATTTCTTTAAACTTTTCAACTTCTGAATATATCTCTGCTGTTCCAAGTCTTACACCTCCTGGATTTAAAGTGGTATCTGATCTTCCATGAATTATATATCCACCACTATTTTTTATCTCTGCGTAATCTCCATGGTGCCATATATTTTTAAATCTATTAAAATAAGCACTCTTAAGTTTAATATCATGTTTATCATTCCAAAACTTTAAAGGCATTGATGGAAAAGGATTTTTACAGACAAGTTCTCCTTTACTATTTTTTAAAGACTTCCCTTTATCACTTAAAACATCTACATCTAAAGCCAAACCATTGTTTTGTATTTCTCCTATATTCACTGGCTGATATAAATTTCCTAATACGAAGCACGAAACAATATCGGTACCACCAGAAATAGATGACAAGTGCACATTTTTTTTAATATGCTTATAAACATATTTAAAACTTTCTTCTGAGAGAGGTGAGCCAGTTGAACAAATTGTTCTTAGTTTATTTAGTTTAAATTTATAATTTAATTTTGGTTTAAATTTTCTTAAAGCATCTACATACTTCGCACTTATTCCAAATAAAGTTATTTTTTCTCTTTGTGCTATTTTCAAAAGCAAATCGGATGATTTAAACATTGGAGATCCATCAAAAAGAACAATAGATGCCTTCGAAGCTAATGAACTAACCAACCAATTCCACATCATCCATCCACAAGTAGTAAAATAAAAAACATTATCATTTTCTTTAATATTACAATGTAATTGATGTTCCTTCATATGCTGGATTAAAACACCACCAGATCTATGACAAATACATTTGGGTTTTCCAGTAGTTCCACTTGAATATAATATTGCTAACTCTGTTTCAAAATCAAATCTTTTGAAATTAATTTTTTCAGCATTCGTTTGCATTAATTTATTCCATTTAAAAAAATTAATTTTTTTAAATTTAAATTTATTTTTAATAAATTTTTTTCCAGGGTAATTACTAATTACAACATTTTTAATTGATGGGATTATTTTTAAAATCTCTGGAAGTCTTTTTAAAACATCTATTTTTTTTCCATTATAAAAATACTGATCAGTGATGAATAAAACTTTTGGATTAATTTGAGAAAATCTTTCTATAACACCTTTAGAACCAAAATCAGGACTGCAAGAAGACCAAATACCCCCTAGGGAAGTTGTAGCAATGAATGCTTCAACAGTTTCAATAGTATTGGGCATATAGGCAACAACTCTATCTCCTTTTTTAATATTTATTTTTTTTAGAAACTTTGAAATTTTATTAGTATTTAAATTTAATTGTCTCCATGATCTTTCTTCTCTAAATCCATTTTCACTAATAAAGGTTACTGCTTTTTCATTATTGTTTTTGGATAATAAATTTTCACCAAAATTTAGTTTACTACCTGGTAAAAATATATTTTTATAAAAAGTTTTTGATTTTCTAATTTTTTTTTTACTTTTAGTTCCTTTAATTTTGCTAAAATCCCAAAATCTACTCCAAAATTCAGGTGAATTTTTAATACTCCAATTTAATATTTTTTTATAATTTCTATTAAATTTTATTTTTAATTTTTTTGAAATGTAATTTTCAAAAGCAAATAAATTTGAACTTCTTTTTACAATTAGAGAAGGTTGCCAAAGTTTTTTACTCATTTTACTAAATTAAATTACTATTATAGAATTAATCTTATTTATGATAATCTCACTAACATTTAAAAGAAAATGAGAACTTTTTATCCTCCGATTCGGTCATGTTTTAGTCTATTTTTGTTCTTTAGCAGTAACAATATCTGGTAGGTAAAAAAAAAGAAGCACAAAAGATAGAAATGACTAAAAATAAAATAACAGCTGTTCTCGGTCCTACAAATACAGGCAAAACTCATCTTGCTATCGAAACCATGCTTTCTTTTGAGAGTGGCATGATTGGATTTCCACTTAGATTACTTGCAAGAGAAGTATATGACAAAGTAATCAAAAAAATAAGTTTAGATAAAGTTGCATTAATAACTGGTGAGGAAAAAATTATTCCATCTAATGCTAAATATTTTTTATGTACAGTTGAGTCTATGCCAATTGACAAACATTTAGAGTTTGTTGGCGTAGATGAGATTCAAATGTGCTCTGATCATGAGAGAGGTCATATTTTTACTGATAGACTTTTAAATATGAGAGGAGAAAAACTTACCATGCTTATGGGTTCAGGCACTATTAAAAATATTATCTCAAAATTGGATGGAGATATTGAATTTATAAATAGGAAAAGACTATCTAAACTTACCTACGCTGGTCATAAAAAAATATCTAGAATTGATAGAAAAACAGCAATCATTGCATTTTCGGCAGAGGAGGTTTATGCAATTGCTGAGTTAATAAGAAGACAAAAAGGTGGTGCTGCAATTGTAATGGGATCACTAAGTCCAAAAACAAGAAACGCTCAAGTTGAATTATATCAATCTGGGGATGTTGATTTCCTAGTTGCAACAGATGCAATTGGGATGGGAATAAACATGGATTTAGATTTTGTTTATTTTTCAAATATTAAGAAATTTGATGGAAAAAAATTAAGAAGATTAAATCTATCTGAAATAGGTCAAATAGCAGGTAGAGCTGGTCGATACCTTAACGATGGAGGTTTCGGTATTACCGGTGATTGTAAAGAAATATCTCCAGAAGAGGTAGAATTATTAGAAAATCATAAATTTGAAGAAATTAGAACCTTGTTTTGGAGAAATTCAAATCTTAATTTCAATAACCCAATTAATTTAATTAAAAGCTTAGAGGAAAAACCTCAAGTGGAATGGCTAAGAAAAATTCATGAATGTGAGGATGAAAAAGCACTTAAATATTTTTTAAAAGATCAAAAAATTTTAAATAGAGGATTTGATAAGAAAACTTTAATGCTCTTATGGGAATGTTGCCAAATACCTGATTTTGTTAAAAAAACTTATGGAAATCATTTTGAAGTTATTGGAAATGTATTTAAATTTTTAACTAGCAAAAAAGGACTAATTTCTGAAGATTATATAAGATTACAGCTCATGAAACTAGATAAATTAGATGGAAATGTAGATTCTTTATCAAATAGAATTGCAAATGTCAGAACTTGGTCATATGTTTCGAATAAAAATAATTGGGTAGAAAATCAAAGTTATTGGATTGAAAAAACTAAACACTTAGAAGATAGACTTTCAGACAGATTACATGAAGAACTTACTAAAACTTTTATTGACAAAAGAGCAAGCGTGCTCGCTAGAGGTTTAAAACAAGATATGGAATTTAAAACTGAAATTTTACAAAACAATGATGTTAAAATTGACGATCAATTCATCGGAAAGATAAAAGGACTAAAATTAGAACTAGATCTAAAAAAAGGTGCTTTAGAAACTGATATCAAATCTTTAAAAAAAGCTGCCAGACAAACTATTGGTCCAGAATTAGAAAAACGTGTTCAATCAATAATTGATACAGGATTAATAAATTTGAATGAAGACTTTAAAATTTACTGGAATGACTTCCCAATTGCTAAATTAACAACAGGTAGTGACTATTTAAATCCTAATTTTGATTTAATCGTTGATGATATTATTGAACAAAACACTAAACAAAAATTAAACGATTATATAAATAAATGGATACATGCAAAAATAAATAACGTCCTTAAAAGTTTAATTGATTTAAAATATATAAAAGAAAATAATTCATCAATTAAAGCATTGGCATATCAACTCTATGAAAATAATGGGGTATTAAAACGAGACCAAGTTTTTGAATACTTAAAAAACCTAGAACAAAATGAAAGAAAAATTCTTAGAGACTTGGGAGTAAAGTTTGGAAGATATCATGTTTTCCTTTATCAGTTAATTAAGCCAGAAGCAGTATCTTTGCGAACATTATTGTGGAAAAATTTTTATCAAAAATATCATGAATTAAAACCACCAACCTTCGGTTTGAATTTTTTAGAAGATAAAGAAATAAAAAATAAAGATTTTATGCTTTTGTGTGGATTTGAAAGATTTGATAATTTTTTTGTAAGAATTGATATTTTGGAAAGATTATTTGTATTAATAATAAATTCTAGTTCAAAAGAAAATTCTGAAATAAAACTAGTTCCAGAAATGTTAAATCTTTTAGGATGCAGTAAAGATAACTTCAAAAAATTACTTCAAAAAATGAATTATAAAATATTTGAAAAAGAAAATGAAACATTTTTTAAATATAGTCCTACTAAGAAATTTAAAAAAATTACTACAAAGAAGATTTCAAATGAAAATCCATTTAAAATATTAAAGAATTTAAATTTAAATTAAAATGTTTTTTAAAAAAAATGAAACAAAAAATAATAATTTTCTTACAAAAGTATCTGCTTTGTTAATTCATGCTGCTAAAATAGATGAGAATTATACCGATAAAGAGGAAGAAATTATTAAAAAAACACTCAAAGAGCTTGGTGTAGAAGATGAAAATATTTCTAAAACAATTGAAGATGCAAAAATAATTGAAGAAAACTCAAATCAAATTTTAGATTTTACTAGAGAAGTTAAAAATTTACCTGAACAAGACAAAATTAAAATCGTAGAGGCTTTATGGTCTATCATTTACTCAAATAATGATGCTGATATATACGAAACTAATTTAATGAGACGACTTGCAGGGTTACTTTATATTGACAATAAAACAATGGGCGATATTAAAGAAAAAATTAAACGAAATTCAAAATGACATATATCGTTAACGACAAATGTATTAAGTGCAAACTAACAGACTGTGTTGATGTCTGCCCAGTTGATTGCTTTTACGAAGGTAAAAATATGCTTGTAATTAAACCCGATGAGTGTATAGATTGTGGCGTTTGCGAGCCAGAATGTCCTGTAGATGCCATAAAAGCAGACACTGAACCTGGAAGTGAAAAATGGTTAGAGATCAATAAAAAATACTCTGAAATCTGGCCTAACATAAGTGAAAAGAAAGATCCACCAGCGGATCACGAAAAATTTAAAAATGAGCAAAATAAGTACGAAAAATATTTTAAAGAAAATCTTTAAAGGCAAAACAGATAAAAAAGTGAAAAAAAAAGTTTCCAAAAAAAAAGCCGTAAAAGCTAAAAAAATAGTAAAAGTAAAAAAAACAACAAAACCAAAAAAAATAATTTTAAAAAAAACCAAAAAAATTGCAAAAAAAATTTCATCTAAAACAACTAAGATAAAAAAAACTGTTAAAGTTAGTGAAACAACGAACGACCCTAAAGTAGATAACTTAAGAATTTCAAAAACTAATGAAGTAAAGCCAGAAATTAAAAAAGTTAAAAAACAAGAAACTGAAAAAAGAGAGTATAAAATAAAAGATCATGTGGTTTATCCAAAACATGGTGTTGGCCAAATTACTGAATTTAAAAAAATTAATATCGGTGGAATTGATGTTGAAACTTATGTTATTAAATTTGAAAAAGATAAGGCTAATGGAATGGTACCTGTAAACAAACAGTCACATTTAAGACCTTTAGCTACTATTAATCAAATAAATAAATGTATTTCAATATTAAAAAGTAAACCAAAAATTAAAAGATCAATGTGGAGTCGAAGAGCGCAAGAATATGAGGCCAAAATTTCTTCAGGAAAAATATACGAATTAGCCGAGGTTGTTAGAGATTTAAATAAAGGTGATGACCTTATGGTTGATCAATCTTATAGTGAAAGACAATTATTTGAAAAAGCTTATGAAAGAATTTTGTCCGAATTTCAGATTGTATTGAATATATCCTTAGAAGATACACAAAAAAAATTAGATAAAGCATTAAAAAGAAATTTAGGTGGACAATCACAAACACCAGCAGTTGTAAAGGCGCCTACTAGTGATTTACCTGTAGACGAGCCAATTTCAGATAACGAAGTATCGATTGACGAATAAAAAAAAACGCCTCTCACACAAACTGTAATGAGAAGCGTTTTTTGTAAAGAATACTAAGTTACTATTTTCTTCTTCTTCTTTTTTTTGCTTTCTTAGCTTTTTTCTTAGCTTTTTTCTTAGTTTTCTTTGCCGCTTTTTTTCTTTTCTTAGGCATCTTTAGCTCCCTTTTTTAGTTAAACGAATCAAATTGATTCGCAATTACTATATTTTTATTTTTTTCTATAAGTTATGTCAATTCTTTAATTAAAAGTTAAATTTTATAAAAATAATTTTTAATTTTTTATTTTTATAAAACTTTTTTATTAATTTAGTTAATGTTTATGCGGTTTATAAACAATTTAATTTAAATAATTTAATAAAGATTTTCTAGCTGATTTTTATATTTTTCTGTTACTTTTTTTCTTTTTACTTTCATTGTTGGTGTCATTAAACCATTTTCAATTGAAAAATTTTCGTCTATTAATTGAATTCTTTTTATCTTTTCTAACAAAGTTAATTTTGTGTTTATTTTTTCAATTACTTTATTTATTTTTTCTCTTTCATTTAAAAAATCTTTATTAGGTACAATTAAAGCGACTAAATAATTTTTTTTATCACCGTAAACCATACATTGATCTATCTCTGGCTCATTTATAATCATATTTTCAATTTTAGCTGGTGAAATATTATCTCCTCCAGCACTTACTATAATATCTTTTTTTCTATCTGTTATTTTTAAATATCCATCATCTGGATCTATCTCTCCAATATCACCAGTATGAAGCCATCCATTAATTATTACTTTTTCAGTTTCTTCTTTTTTATTCCAATATCCCAGCATTACATTTTCGCCTTTAACTAAAATTTCTCCATCTCCAGCAATTTTAACTTCATTGCCTTTAAATGGAGGTCCTACAGTTTCTACTTTTATTTTATGTATTGGATTGCAACTTACTACCGGGGATGTCTCAGTTAACCCATAGCCCTGCAGAGTTGGTAGCCCTATGGCGTTTAAAAATTCACCTATTTCTTTATCTAAAGCGCCACCACCTGAAACGAAAGCTTTCAAATTTCCACCGAACTGTTTTCTTATTTTTTTTCTAACTAATTTATCAACTATGAAATTGAGTAATTTTTCTGAAAATGTCATTTTTTGATTTAATAGTTTTTTTCTTCCCAAACGAAGAGTTGCTTCAATTAATTTTGCTTTTAAACCCGTTTGTTTTTTTAAATTCATGTTTATTTTGTTGTAAAGGTTTTGGTAAAACCTAGGGACAGCTGCCATAATTGTAGGCTTTGCTTCAGATATATTTTCCAAAAGTTTTTCAATTTTTTCAGCATAGAATACTCTAGCTCCTACTGCTATCTGTACAAATTGAAGACAGTGCTCATAAGAATGAGAAAGCGGAAGCCAAGTTAAAAATACTGGTCTTGAATTAAATAATGGTTTTGTAATTTCACACGATCCAACAACATTATTTAAAATTCCACCGTGACTTAAAATTACACCCTTGGGATTTCCTCCAGTTCCTGAAGTATAAATTATACATGCTGGAGACTTTCTATTTAATTTATTATTTTCGATTTTATCTTCCTCTAATAAATTATTCTTTAAAATAGAATTATAATCTAAATATTTTTCTTTGTTATTTAAATTTAAATTATTTGTTACCTTGGTTATTTCATCTAAAGTTATAACTTTTTTAATAAAGTCTTTTTCATTAATTATATTATTTAATTTTTGTAGCATTTCATTATTTGAAACAATAACTAAGCTAGGTTCGCAATCTTCTATTAAATACTTATAATCATCTTCAATATAAGTTGTATATGCTGGAACTGTAATTCCACCAGCTAACATTATAGCTAAATCAGAAACAAACCACTCAGGTCTATTCTCCGAAACTAAAAGACATCTATCACCTTCTTCTATATTTTCTTTAATAACTTTTGATAATTTTAAAATATTCTTTTCAGTTTGTTCCCAGGTGTATTTTTTTTTATTACTTGGGTTTAGCCATTCTATAAAAATATCTCTTTTATTTTGTTTATTTGCTTGATTTGCAAATAATTCGATCAAATTATTTAAATTATCTAAATTCATAGTTTCTTGGTGGGCGAAGAGAGAATCGAACTCTCACTTCTTGCGAAACACGATTTTGAGTCGTGCGCGTCTACCAGTTCCGCCATTCGCCCTTGGTATTCAATTAAATTATATTTAATAGTATAAGAACTAAATTTATATTAAAACCAAAAAATGTTTCAGACACTTTACAAAAAATGTTTAGAATTAGCTGCACATAAAAGTTCAAATTTTTATTTAGGGCTTGTATCTTTTATAGAAAGTTCTTTTTTTCCTATACCTCCAGATGCAATGATAATCCCAATGGTTATTGCTAAAAAAAAGGAATATCTTAAAATATTTTTAATAGCATCAATATTTTCAGTTCTTGGAGGAATTTTTGGATATTTAATCGGTTATTTATTTTTAGATTTAGCAATGTATCTAATCGAATTTTATGGTTATCAAGATAAAGTCGAAAATTTAAAATTAAGCATGTCTCAAGAGAGTGGATTCCTTGCATGGCTGAGTATTCTTTTTTTAGCGGGCTTTACTCCATTACCTTACAAAGCCTTTACGATTTCAAGTGGTTTAATTGCTTTTAATCTTCCTGTTTTTATAATTGTTAGTTTAATTTCAAGAAGTCTGAGATTTTTTATAGTTGCCTATTTGTCTTATAAATTTGGAGAATTATTTACAGAGTACATGGAAAAACATGGATCAAAATGGTTCACCATAATTGGAATTATTATAGTTATAATATTTATTATTATTTATTTATTTTTGAAATTTAATGGTTGAGCTTAACAAAACAATTACATTAAAATTAATTTTTTTAATTAGTATTATTGCTTTATCTTCAGCATTTTTTATTGAATATATTTTGGGTCATCAACCTTGTAACTTGTGTATATTGGAAAGAATTCCATACCTATTAGCATTAATAATTATTGTATTAAATTATAAATTTAAAAAACTTGAAAAATATTTCATTCTTTCTCTTATTTTAATTTTTTTAGCTGCTACTATTTTATCTCTATATCATTTAGGTATTGAGCAAGGTTTTATAGAAGAATCATTGGTTTGCGATTTAAAAAATGGCTCTAATTTACTATCAAAAGAAGATATATTAAGACAGTTACAAGAAAAGAATGTAAGCTGCAAAGATGTTACATTTAAAATTTTAGGATTATCACTTACAAGTTACAACATTATAATATCAATATTAATAGTATATTTTACAACAAGATCTTATTTAAACTATGACAACAATAAATAAAAAGAAAATAGAAGAATTTATTAGAGTTGATCATGCTGGGGAGCGTGGTGCTGTTAAAATTTATGAGGGACAATTACTTGCTCTAAACACACTAGTTAAAGATGAAGCTTTAAAAAAAACAATTGAAGAAATGAAAGTTCATGAAAAAGAACATTCTAATTTTTTTGAAGAAGAAATTAAAAAAAGAAATATAAAACCGACAAAATTTTTACCCTTATGGGATTTATTAGGTGTAGGGTTGGGTTTTGGTTCAACTTTACTTGGTAAGAAAGCAGCTATGCTTTGCACTGCTTCCGTTGAAGAAGTGATAGATGAGCATTATTTAAACCAAATAAAACAACTTGATAATAGTGAATCAAAACTTAAAAAAAAAATAATTAAATTTAGAGAAGATGAATTAAGTCATAAAGATATTGCCTATGAAAAAGGGGCTACAAAAGAAGGTCCATACTCTATATTAGATAAAATTATTAAAACTGGATCAAAAATTGCAATAAATATTTCTGAGAAAATTTAAGATTCTAGTTCTACATCCCAATATAAGTAATCCATCCAGCTTTTATGTAAAAAATTTGGTGGAAAATTTTTACCATTCTTATGTAGATCCTCTGTTGATGGTCGATAAGGGTACTGATGCAGCTTCATACCTGAATGTTTTAATAGTTTTCCTCCCTTTTTCACATTGCATGCAGAACAAGCTGTTACAACATTATCCCAATTAGTCTCGCCTCCTTTTGATCTAGGTAATAGATGATCAAAAGTTAACTCTTCGTTACTTCCGCAATATTGACAGGAAAATTTATCTCTTAAAAACACATTAAATCTAGTAAAACTCGGCTTGCTTTGAGGAACGATATAATCCTTTAATGCGATGACACTTGGTAATTTCATATTAAATGATGGACTTCTTATTGTTCTATCGTAATTACTAACAATAATAACTCTATCAAGAAAAACTGATTTAACAGTATCCTGCCATGACCATAAAGACAAAGGGTAGTAACTCAAAGGTCTATAGTCTGCATTGAGTACTAGCGCAGGGCACTTTTCTAATGAAACATTTTGTTCAATAAAATTATCCATTAATTAATTTTAACTTAGTTAAACAATTTTATCAATAATAAGAGATGTTAAATTTTTTTTAAAATAAAATTTAAAGCTGTACTTGATGCCTCAATAGGAATATGATGATCACAATTTTTTATTAGTAATGTATCAACTTTAACATTGTTTCTAATTAAAAAATCTTTTGCTTCTAGTAAATGTGTTGATGAGACAATTTGATCAGCATCGCCATGTATAAGTAATGTTTCAGTATTATTTTTGATTCTGTTTTTTAAATCCTTTTGATTTATTATCTTTCCAGAAAAACCAACTATACATAAAAATTTTTCTTCAGCTGTAAGACCAACATTTAAAGACATCATACATCCCTGGCTGAATCCTGATAAACAGATTTGATTGTTTGATAATTTGAACTCTTGTTTTATTTCATTAATAAATTTTTTTAAAACTTCTTCAGCCTTAATTGATTGCTCTAATATGTAATCAGAATCATCTTTTGTTAAATCAAACCACTGATAACCAGAAGGATTTATAGAGCATGGCTCATGACCATTAGGACAGATAAAGACTGTATTGGGCATATGTCTTTTCCAGTTTAAAGACAGCATGCTAATATCCTTTCCATCACCTCCATAACCATGAAGCAAAATAATTGCTTTTTTAATTTCAGCACCATTTTCTGGTTTAATAATTATGGAATCTAGGCAAAATGTCATAGTAGATAAATTATGTTTTTTATGTCAAAACACAATCTAAAATAAAAAAATGATTTCAGGAATATTAGTAAAAGTTTTGTCAATAGCTCTTTTGATAGCCGTAGGGATAGTTTTAATCTTAGGTATAGGGACTCTTTTTAAAGGAGGAGAGACAAGTAAAAAATATTCAAATAAATTAATGCAGTTAAGAGTTATTTTACAGTTTATTGCTATTATTGCTTTAGTTGGCTTTGCTTATTTTTTTAAAAATTAGTTATATTTTTTTATCCAATTAATAAAATTTTTATCTTCAAAATCAATTGAACCTATTACTCTAGCAAATTCTTGGCCCTCTTTATTAATTAGAATTGTTGTAGGGACACCTCTTAAAGAAAACATTTTTGCTAATGTAGTAGGTGGATCAAAATAAGGTTCAAAATTTTTAATGTTGAGATCTATAAAAAATTTATTAACTTTACCTAAAGTTTCTTTCCCAATATTAATTGCGAAAATTTTTATATTATCCAATTCTGGGTTGACTTGGAGTTTATCTAAAGATGGCATTTCTTCTTTACAAGGTTCACACCAAGTCGCCCAAAAATTTAATATCAATAAGTTCCCATTATATTCATTGATGTTAATTTTTTGATCATTTTTGTCTAAAAAAATAACATTATCATGTGTTTTTGGTATTTTATGGATTACAATATTTTTAATACCAGGTAGTTCTTCAGCTACAACATTTGTTATCAAAAAAATAAATATTATTAAAAATCTCATGTTAAATAGGTATAATTAAATATCATGGCAAAAAATAAAAACAACCAAGCAATCTGGAACACACGGATAAAAAAAAATGCGTCAAGTTTGTTTCAAAAAGTCGGTAATTCAATAGATATTGATAAAAGACTTTATAAAGAAGATATTCAAGGATCAATTGCTCATGTTGAGATGCTTTTTAAGCAAAAAATAATTTCATTTAAAATAAAAAATAAAATTATTTATGGACTAACAAAAATTGATAAGGAAATCGCAAAAAATAAATTTGAGTTTAATAAAAAATATGAAGATATTCATATGAATATCGAAAAAAGACTTTTTCAAATAATAGGTGAAGAAGCTGGCTATGTTCACACTGCAAGATCAAGAAATGATCAAGTAATTACTGATTTTAAAATTTGGATGAAAAATTCGACCAACGAAATAAATAGCAATATTAATAAAGTTATTAAAAGCACAATCAAGTTAGCTGAAAAAAATGTTGAGACTATCATGCCTGGTTTTACACATCTTAAAAATGCCCAAGCTATCTCTTTTGCACATTATTTAATGTCTTATGTAGAAATGTTTAATAGAGACAAAAAGAGATTTTCTAATAATTTAAACAGTTTAAATGAAAATCCTCTAGGTGTTGCAGCTTTAGCAGGAACATCATTTAATATAGATAGAAATTATACAACCAAAAAACTTGGTTTTAAAATACCTACAAATAATTCTATTGATACAGTTTCGGATAGAGATTTTGTTCTAGATTTTTTATATGCTTCATCTGTGTGTGCTATGCATATTTCTAGAATTGCTGAAGAGTTAATTATTTGGAATTCTGATGGTTTTAACTTAATCAATTTATCTGATAAAGTTGTTACTGGATCATCGATAATGCCACAAAAGAAGAATCCTGATCTTTTAGAATATTTGCGTGGAAAATCAGGAAGCGCTTATGGAAATTTATTTTCGATGCTTACAATTTTAAAAGGTTTACCATTGTCTTATTTTAAAGATTTACAAGACGACAAAGAAATTGTTTTTAAATCAAACGATAATCTTAATAATTGTTTAAAAATTTTTGATGAAGTACTAAAAAATTGCAACCCAAATAAGAGTAAAATGTTAGAACTTGCTAATTCTGGATACATTACAGCAACTGATTTGGCTGACTATCTTGTAAAAAATCACTCAATGTCGTTTAGAAAAGCATATCAAAAAACTGCTGCTATAGTTAATTTTGCTGAAAAAAGAAAAAAAAAGTTAAATGAATTAACTTTAGATGAGTTAAAAAAAATTGAACCTAAACTTAAAGAAGATGTATTGAAAGTATTTAACTTAAAAAATTCAATTAATTCGAAAAAATCTTATGGTGGAACTTCTTTTGATAATATTAAAAAAATGATAATGAAATATAAAAAAGTAAAATGATAAAAAAATTTACCATAATTATATTGTTATTTTGTGTAGTTATTTCTTGTGGAAAGAAAGGTGATCCTAAATACGTAGATCCAGATAAAAAAGCAGAAATAAATAAAGTTTCAATTAACTTAACTTAATGAAATACATAAATAGAAGATTAACAATAGAAAAAATTAGTCTCCAAAAAATTGCAACTAAATTTGGAACTCCATTTTATTCTTATTCTTATTCTAAATTAAAAGAAAATATTAATAATTTTAAAAAAAGCTTTAAATCTTTTTCACCACTTATCTGCTTTGCAGTCAAATCCAACACAAATGTAAATATAATTAGAGAAATTAAAAAATTTGGATTAGGTGCTGATGTTGTCTCAGTAGGAGAACTGATGATGGCACTAAAAGCAGGAATTAATCCAAGCAAAATAGTATTTTCTGGCGTTGGTAAAACAACAAGTGAAATCAGCTTTGCTATTGATAAAAAAATATTGCTTATTAACGCAGAGTCTTTAAGTGAAATAAAAGAAATAAATCGAATAGCAAAATCAAAAAATAAAAGAATAAAAATTGGTGTAAGACTAAACCCTAATACTGATGCAAAAACATTAAGCCAAATATCAACTGGGAAAAAAGAAAATAAATTTGGTGTAAATAAAAATACATTCTATGAAATTATAAATTATTGCAATAATTCAAAAAATATTGATTTAAAATGTCTAAGCGTTCATATAGGCAGTCAAATTTTAGACCATAGACCTTATGAAAAAATGCTTAAAGCGGTAAGTCAAATTCTCAATAAAACAAATAATAAATTTGAATTTATAGATTTAGGTGGAGGTATGGGTATTACTTACACTGATAAAAATAAAAAACTTAATTATAAAAAATACAACACAGCTATTCTTAAATTTTTAAGAAAACATAAAGTTAAAATTATATTTGAGCCAGGTAGATCAATTATTGGTGATACAGGCACATTAGTGTCAAAAATAATCTATATAAAAGATAGTGGAAGTAAAAAATTTATCATTTTAGATGCCGCAATGAACGATTTAATGAGACCTGCTTTGTATGGTGCGTTTCATAAAACCTTACCTGTTACAAAATCTAACAAAACATCAAAAAAACCATATGAATTTGTAGGTCCTATTTGTGAAAGTACAGATAAATTTATTACATTAAAAAAGTTTCAAGTGTTGAAAGAAAAAGATTTAATAGCAATATGTGATGTGGGAGCTTATGGAATGTCGCTTAGCTCAAATTATAATTTAAGACCTAAACCAGTGGAATTATTAATAAAGGGATCAAAAATTAAAGTAATAAGAAAAAGACAAAAGCATAAAGATATAATTTAGCTTTTGACAAAAATGATAAGAAACTTTTTATTTTCAATATTATTTTTCACTGGAATCATTTTTATTTCGATAATTTTTTTACCATCATTTTTTTTACCTAAACAGGTTGTTTTGGTAGGAGGTAAATTAATGGGCCATTGGGCCAGTTTTTGTTTAAGGTTTATTCTTTCAGTAAAAATTTCAATCAAAGGAAAGGGAAATATTATTAATAATGAAAAATTTTTTATAGCAGCATCTCATCAATCAATGTTTGAAACTTTTTACTTACAAACAATCTTTAACTCACCTGTATTTATTCTAAAAAAAGAATTATTGTTAATTCCAATATTTGGTTGGTACTTAAAAAAAATAGGATCAATTTCAATAAAAAGAAACAAAGTTACAAAAGATAACTTGGGTTTTTTTGATGATATTTCAAAAATGATGGCTACTTCTAATAGACCTTTAATTATTTTTCCTCAAGGAACTAGAGTCCTTCCAGATGAAAGACCACCTTTTAAAAAAGGTGCTTCTAGAATCTATGAAGAGTTAAATGTTGCTTGTCAGCCAGTTGCAATTAATTCTGGATATGTGTGGCCTAAAAAAGGGGAAAAGAAATCAAATAAAACGATTACAATCTCTATTCTAAAACCAATTCCCTCTGGGTTAACAAAGGAAAATTTTATTCAAATTCTTGAAAAAAATATTTATTCAGAGTTAGACTTAATTAGTTAGCCCTTCATAGGCATAACAACAAAAATACTATCAAAATCACTCGGGTCTTTTATTAAAGCTGGTGAACCAGTATCATTAAAGAAAATTTCAACTTTGTCTCCATCTAGTTGTGAGGCAACATCAATCAAATATCTAGAGTTAAAACTTATCTCTAATTCATGATCAAAGTTAACATTTAAAGTTTCTTTACCATCACCACTATTAGTATTATTTACCGAAAGATCTAGAGTGTCTTTAGATAAATTAAATTTCACACCATCTTTTTTATCTAATGAAACAGATGCTACTCTATCAACAGAATTTAAAAATAATTTCAAATCTATTTCTAATTTTTTTTGATTATTTTTAGGTATAACCTGAATGTAATTGGGAAATTTTCCATCAATAAGTTTTGAAATTAAAATACTATTATTTAATTCAAATTTTATTTTTGATTTCACATTTGAAACTTTAACATCTCCATCGTAACTATCTAATAAAGAACTAAGTTGAAAAATTGTTTTTTTGGGTAAAATTATTGGATCAAAATCAATTTTTTGCTCTAATCTAGTTTTTGAAATAGACATTCTATGACTATCAGTTGCAGCTGCTGTTAAATAATTTTTATCTTCAACTTCTGTTTGATGAAAATAAATTCCACTCAGATAATGCCTTGTTTCATCGTTAGAAACTGAAAATTTACACTTATTTAATAATTTCAATAATTGTTTTGATTTAATTATAAATTCATTTTGATTAAAGTTTTCATCTGTTAAAGGAAACTCTGTTGCGCTAATGCAATTCAATTTAAAAATAGATTTTTCAGATTCTACTTGTAATTTACTTATATCTGTTAGAGAAACATTTATTTTTTTTCCTGAGTTAAACTTTCTTATAATATCATACATAATTGAGGAAGTTGTAGTTGTTTTGCCCTCCTCTAAAATTTCTACATTATTTATATGATGTATGAATATTAAATCTAGATCAGTTGCGGTGATAGTAATTCTTGAATTACTTGCATCCAACAAAATATTAGAAAGTATTGGTAATGTACTTCTTTTTTCAATGACACCTTGGCAATAATTTAATGCTTGCTGTAGGTCTTGTTGATTAACGTTAAATTTCATTTTCTTTATTATTATATAAAATCTGATTTTTTAATTTATTTATATTATCAACCATCTGAGGATCTTTTTCTTTTATCTTTTCAATAGTTTTTACTGAATGAATTATTGTTGTATGGTCTCTATTCGAAAATTCCCTTCCAATTTCAGGTAATGATTTAGAAGTCAAAATTTTAGTTAAATAAATTGCTGTTTGCCTAGGTCTTACCAAATATCTTGATCTTCTAGATGATAGCATTTCATTTTTGCTGATTTTAAAAAACTTACAAACAATTGTCTGAATTAGATCTATTGTAACCTTATTTTCCGCTAAATTTAATAAATCCTTTAAAATTATTTTTGTTTCAGAAAGATTCGGGACTTTATTGTAAATTCTTGAGAATGAAACAACTCTGTTTATTGCACCAACTAGTTCCCTAACACTTCCAATTATTTCATTACTTATAAAATCTTGAATTTCTCTAGAAACTTGTAATTGTTCAGTATACAAAGCATTCAATTCTTCAGTTTTTTTTTCAACTATTTTTTTTCTTAGTTCAAGGTCCGGCTTTTGAATATCAACAACCAAACCACCAGAAAATCTTGATTTAATTCTCTCTTGAATCCTTGATAATTTGTTTGGTGCACGGTCAGCTGACACAATTATTTGAGATCCCTTATCAAGTAATGCGTTAAATGTATGAAAGAACTCCTCCTGCATAGCCTCTTTTCCACTTATAAACTGAATATCATCGATTAATAAAATATCTGTATTTCTAAAATATTCTTTAAACTTAACCATGTCGTTTGATTTAATTGACTTTACAAACTGATACATGAAACGTTCGGCAGAAATAAACATTACTTTATTACTTTTTTTAAGCTCAAAACCTATTGAATTTAATAAGTGAGTTTTTCCCATTCCAACACCACCATAAATATAAAGTGGATTATAATGAGATATATTCTCTGAAACTTTTAAAGAAGCTTCGTAAGCTAATTTGTTACTTGAACCTGTTATAAAATTATCAAATCTTTTATTTGGATCAATTTGATTATATTGAAGATAAGAATCTTTTATAAATGAAACATTTTCATTAGTATTGTTCTCTTTGATATTATCCTCTTTCAAAGTGATATCTTGTGCTTTTTCAATTATTTTGAACTCAATTCTAATAATTTCTTTTTTATATACTTTAATTATTTGTAATATTTGGTCTAAATACCTTGATGTAATCCAATCTCTAATAAATCTTGTTGGAACTGATAATAATAAATAATTATTGAATTCCTCTACAAAAGAAATCTTTTTTAACCAGCTTTCATAAACTTCTGAGCCCAGTTTATTTTTCATTTCATTCTGGACTTGCTTCCAATCAAAGCCTTCAGAAGAAAAATTATTAATATTTTTTGTATTTGTTAATTTGTTCATAACCTAAGGGGAAATCTCAGTTAGAACTATTTAAAAAAATTTGCAACAAGTTAATAAAAAAAATTAAAAAAAAATAAAATCTATGATTGTGATTTATATTTTAAATATAATTTAAAATTAAAAATAAATTTAAAATTTTAAATTGAATCAAATATAGATTGAATCAATAAAATGATTAAATTAAAATTAAATCAAACATAGATTGAATGATTATTATTCAAATATTTACTAAATCTAAATATAGTGACTTAAAACTAAACTTAAATATATAATGTAGATATCAGGAGTTGTTAGAAATTTAACTAACGTTTAGATTGCAGCAATTTTTTTGGTAATTCTAGAAACGTTTCTAGAGGCATTTTGTTTTTTTATTATTCCTGTTTTAGCAATTTTCATCAACTCAGAGTTTAACTTTGGTAAAAATTTAAGAGCTTCATCTTTCTTTTTACCTTCAATTAGTAGATTCATTTTCTTAAGAGCATTTCTAAACTTGCTCTTTCTAGCTTTATTTACCGCTGTTTGTTTAGAAATTCTTCTAATTCTCTTAATTGCTGATTTTGTGTTTGCCATCTGCGCAGGGGTATAGCTTGAGAATTTATAGTGGTCAACTAAATATTTAACTATTTTTGACAAGAAATACAAAAAAAAGTTGATCTATTTGATGTTATTTTTTTTTTTATAATACCCTTACACAGCTTACGCTTACAATCAGTACCGTCTTGCTGATAAACTTTAAACTCCTTTTGAAAGTTACCTTTATTACCTGAGATATCTTTAAAATCTCTAATACTTGAACCACCCTTTTTAATTGCCTGTTGAAGTATTTTCTTGGAATTTAAAATAATATTTAAACATTCATTTTTATTAAGTCTTTTTGCCTTTTTGAATGGATTTATTTTACAGGCGAAAAGAATTTCACTTGCATAAATATTACCTATTCCAGAAACAAATTTCTGGTCAAGTAAAAAACTTTTTATGTCCTTATTTTTATTTTTAAAATAATTAACTACATAATTTAAGTTAAATTTATCACTAAAAGGCTCAGGTCCCATTGATTTAAATCTTTTCTCTAAATCTTGGTGATTTTTGATTATTTCGAAAAATCCAAAGCGTCTTGGATCATTATAAATTACTTTCAAGTTATCAAATACAAACTCTGCATGATTATGTTTTTCAGGTAAAAAAGGTGAATGATAAAAACTAGTGTTTGTAAATTTTAGAGGGCTTTTCTTATCAAAAATATGGATTGTTCCTGACATTCCTAAATGAATTAAACAATAATACTCATTTTGAAAATGAATGATTAAATATTTAGAAAATCTACTTACTTTAATTATCTTTTTATCTTTTAGAAAACTTTCAAAATTACCTGGTATTTTAAACCTTAAATTCCTGTTTCTAATTATTACTTTTTGTATATTTTTTTTTTTGATCTTTTTATTAAGGGATTGTCTAACAATTTCTACTTCTGGTAATTCTGGCATTTAATACTATATTCAATATATATTTTTTTATGCAACAAAATCTTCAAAATAAAAAAGGCCTTGTAGAAAATGTATTTAATCAGGTCTTCAATAAATACGACTTGATGAACGATTTTATGTCTATGGGTGTTCATAGATATTGGAAAAAAAGTTTAATTAACATGATGAATCCAAGAGATAAAAGGAAGCTAATTGATGTTGCGTGTGGGACGGGAGATATTGGAAAGTTATTTTTAGATAGTATAAATAAAGAGGCTGAAATTACTTGTATAGATCCCAATAAAGGGATGATTGGTCAAGGAAAACAGAAATTATCTAATTATAAAAATATAAAATGGGTTATTTCGCCAGCAGAAAAGTTACCTATAGCGGACAACTCATTTGATTATTACACTATTAGTTTTGGGCTTAGAAATACAAAAAATTTAAATAAGGCACTTTCAGAAGCTTATAGAGTTTTAAAACCTGGTGGGCGTTATCTATGTCTGGAATTTTCTAAAATTCAAAATACAAATCTTGATTTTATATATAAAAATTACTCAAAACTTATTCCTATAATTGGTCAGTTTGTAGTTGGAGAAAAAGAACCTTATGAATATTTAATCAAAAGTATTGAACAATTTATTAATCAAGATGAATTAATAGAGTTAATGGAAAAAAATAATTTTCAAAAATGTTCTTATAGAAATCTTTCTGGAGGTATTGTTTCAATTCATAGTGGTTGGAAAATTTAATGATTAAAAAACTTATTACTTTATTTAAATTAGGAAGAAAGATTGCAAAATCTGACATTTTAAAAATTGCATCACAATTTAAAAAACCTCCTTTAGCTGTAACAATATTATTCCAAATTTTATCTATTTCATTTGAAAAAAAGGAACAAAATAATTTGATTGAAGATGATGGTGAAAGACTATCTAGATCATTAGAGTCGATGGGTACAACTTTTATTAAACTTGGACAATTTCTTGCTACTAGACCTGATATAATTGGAGAAGAATTATCTTTAAAGCTAGAAAAACTTCAAGATCAATTGCCCCCTTTTTCAATTCATGAAGCAAAAGAAATTATTAAAGAAGATCTTGGAGTTGATGCGTTTAATTCAATAATTGATTTAAGTGAACCTGTTGCTGCTGCATCAATTGCACAAGTCCATAAAGCAAAAATAAATGATAATGGAACAATTAAAGATGTAGCAATAAAAATTTTAAGACCAAATATAAAAAAAATATTCAACGAAGAAATTGATGCGATGATGTTATTTGCATTTATTATTGAGTCATTTATAAAAAAAACAAAAAGACTAAAGCTTGTTGAAGTTGTTTTTTTACTTAAAGAAATAACTAACCTTGAAATGGATTTAAGATTCGAAGCTGCTGCAGCAAATGAATATGCTGAAAATACTAAAAATGATGCTGGGTTTAAAGTTCCTGAGATTTATTGGAATTTTACTAGTGAAAATGTAATGACTCTAGATTGGATAGATGGGATTTCAATAAGAGAAGGTGAGGAGCTAAAGAAAAGAAATTTAGATACTAATAAAATAGCTGAAGATATTATCCAACATTTTTTGAGACATGCAGTAAGAGATGGTTTTTTTCATGCAGATATGCATCAAGGAAATATTTTTGTTGATAATAGTGGGCAAATTGTACCTATAGATTTTGGAATTATGGGTAGGTTAGATAAACTTAGTAAAAGGTTTTTAGCAGAAATTTTATTTGGATTTATTCAAAGAGATTATCGTAAAGTAGCTGAAGTTCACTTAGTAGCTGGATTAGTTCCTAAAGAAGTACCAATAGATGATCTGGCTCAAGCTTTGAGATCAATTGGTGAGCCTATATTTGGTCAAGAAGTAAAAGATATTTCAGGAGGTAAATTACTCAAACAATTGTTTGATGTAACAGAAAAGTTTAATATGCAAACTCAACCTCAATTATTGATGTTACAAAAAACTATGGTTGTTGTTGAAGGTGTAGCAAGAAAATTAAATCCAAACACAAATATTTGGACAACTTCAAAGCCTGTGCTGGAGAGTTGGCTTAAAGAAACAAAAGATCCAATTAATAATTTGAATGAAACTTTAAAAAATACATCTGAAGTTATTAAACGTTTGCCAGAATTTCCTGAGATTATGGATAAAGCAAATCAAGCATTGACATTTCTAGCCAGTGGTCAAATTCCACAAAATTCAAATTCTTATACCGCTCTAAATGATAAGAAATCAGAAATGATAGCATTTAGAAATCAATCTATTATTGGTTTATTACTTCTTGTAATTTTTGGCCTTATAGTATTTTAATTCCGCAAATGAAAAATTTGTTAAATAAAAAAATACTATTCATTATTTGTGGGGGGATATCTGCCTACAAAAGCCTAGAAACAATTAGGCTTTTTAAAAAGAATGGAGCAGAAATAAAGACAATCCTTACTACAAGTGCAAAAGAATTTGTAACTCCACTTTCAGTAACATCGCTTTCTCAAGGTAAAGTATATAGCGATTTATTCAGTGTAGAAAATGAGGCTGAAATGGATCATATTTCACTTTCAAGATGGGCAGATATAATTATAATTGCACCAGCAACAGCAAATACAATTTCAAAATTAGCTCAAGGAACAACAGATGATTTAGCATCTACTGTTGTTTTAGCGTCAGATAAAGACATTATTTTAGCACCAGCAATGAATGTAAGAATGTGGGAACATCCAACTACTAAAATGAATTTAAAAAAATTAAAGGAGTTTGGATATAAACTAATTGGTCCAGAGGTTGGTGATATGGCATGTGGCGAATATGGAGAGGGCAAAATGTCAGACCCGTTAGTAATTGCTGAAGAAATCGATAAATATTTCTTAAATCAAAAAAATAAAAAAAAATTTAAAGCATTAGTTACAGCAGGGCCAACTAATGAGTATATAGATCCAGTTCGTTTTATTACAAATAAATCAAGTGGCAAACAAGGATATGAATTAGCAAAATCATTATCCAAAAAAGGTTTTGATACAACATTAATATCTGGTCCAACTAATCTTGAAATAACTAAAGATATTAATCTTATAAAAGTTGAAACAGCAGATGAAATGTTGGTTGCCACTCAAGAAAATTTACCTGTTGATGTAGCAATTTTTTCTGCTGCAGTAGCTGATTTTAAAATTAATAAAAAGTATGAAAATAAAATTAAAAAACAAGAGAATTTAAACTTAAATTTAGAAAAAAATATAGATATACTTAATTATGTGTCGAACCATAACTCCATGAGACCTGAACTTGTGATTGGATTTGCAGCAGAAACCAATAAGGTCGATAAAAATGCAGAAGAGAAATTGAACAAGAAGAATTGCGACTGGATAATTTCCAATGACGTATCAAATAAAAATATAGGATTTAATTCTGATTATAATGAGGTAACAATTCATTATAAAAACAGAGATGCTAAAAAAGAAAAACTTTCTTACAAAAAAAAATCTGGAATTTCTGATGAAATAGTTGATAGAATAATTGATCAATTAAATTAATGGCAAAAGTTCTTATCAAAAAGTTAGACCCTGCAGTTGAATTACCTGCTTACAAAACAGTAGGTGCATCAGGCATGGATTTGATGGCATTAATAAAAGAACCTATAAACCTTAAACCAAACTTTTCATGTTTAGTTCCCACAGGTCTTGCAGTAGCATTTTCTAGTGATTTCGAAATCCAAATAAGACCAAGATCTGGTTTAGCTGCAAAAAACAGCATTAGTGTTTTAAATACACCTGGAACTATTGATAGTGATTACAGGGGAGAAATAAAAGTAATCCTTTTTAATCACGGAAAAAATGATTTTTTGATAAATAATAAAGATAGAATAGCACAAATGATTTTAACTCCTGTAATTAAAATGGATCTTGAGGAAACTAATGATCTACCAGAAACAATTAGAGGAGAGGGCGGTTTTGGCTCTACCGGAAAATGAGCAAAAATTTAAGCAAAAAAGAAATAGATAAATTTTCGAGGCAAATAATTTTAAAAAACATAGGTCCATTAGGACAAAGAAAAATTCTAAACTCAAAGGTTTTAATAATTGGAATGGGTGGTCTAGGATGTCCAGCGGCTGATTTTTTAATTCGATCTGGTATAGGGAAACTGGGAATTGTTGATCATGACATCGTTAGCCTATCAAATATTCATAGACAAAGTTTATATGATGAAAAAGATTTAAATCACTCAAAAGTTATAATTGCTAAAAAAAAACTTAATAGAATAAACCCAAAAACAAAAATAAATCTCTATAAATTTAAAATGAATAGAGCAAAACTTGAAAAAATAATAAAAAATTACAACTTCATTATTGATGGTACTGACAATTTTGAAAGTAAATTTTTAATAAATGATTTAAGTCTAAAATATAAAAAATATCTTGTGACTGGAGCAATTAGTAAATTTGATGGTCATATTTTTACTTTCGATTTTGTAGATAAAAATACTCCTTCTTTACGAGACTTCTATCAAGAGGAAGTTATTACTGATGAAATATTAAACTGTGAATATGAAGGAATATTGGGACCAGTAGCAGGAACAGTTGGTACAATGCTAGCTAATGAAGTTTTGAAAAAAATATTAAAAATTGGTCAAAATCTAAATGGATTTATTCTTATTATAGATTTATTAAATTTGAGCTTTAGAAAAGTTAAATTAAATAAAACAAAAATAAAGTGAAG
The DNA here is from genome assembly GCA_902593285.1 of uncultured Pelagibacteraceae bacterium. GTDB lineage: Bacteria > Pseudomonadota > Alphaproteobacteria > Pelagibacterales > Pelagibacteraceae > Pelagibacter. Next base: position 38,263 of record CACJHW010000003.1, on the reverse strand, counting down.
ATAAAAAATTTAATTCGTAATATTTTTATATACATCCTTTTAATATCTTTTATTTCCTCAAGTAATGCAGGTGAAATATTCGTTTCTCTTAAAAAAAATAAGGTAAATGTGCGATATGGACCAAGTTTTGAGTCAGACATTAAGTATGTTTACAAAAAAATAAATTTACCTTTAAAACAAATTGATAAAAAAGAAAATTTTAGACGAATTATTGATTTTAAAAATAATAGTGGATGGATTCATATTTCTCAATTAAAAAAAAGTAATTCAGTAATAGCTACTAAAGATAAAGTTTTATTTAAGGAACCTACTTCTTTTGCTAAACCTGTTGCTCAAATTAAAAAAGGAAGATTATTAATTTTAGAAAAATGTGAACAAAATTGGTGCCAAATTACAGCGGGTGAATTTAATGGTTGGATCAAGACAGATAATATTTGGGGGGTAAATTAACTAAAATCAGCGGACAAAGAGGCTATATTTTCTTTAGATAATTTTGTGGTGTGAGAATATTCTTTGTGATCAATACCAAGTTCAATTTCTAAATTGTTTGATTTAAATTTTTCTATTTGATCATCAGTAAAATTAAAATGAATAAACTGTACTGAAGAAGCTTTTCCTTCAGTAGAAGTTCTATCAACATCTTCCTCAGGAACAGCTTTAATTTTCTCACCATTTATTTTCATAAATACTGTTTCTTCTATTCCACCGACTTTTCCAAGAAACGCAGCCCTTGAAATAGGATTGTCTATTTCAAACATTAAAGTTGCTGTTAATTCTTTTCCATTAGGTATTAATGGATTATATGCAGATAACTCATCCTTAAGTTGTTCATCACCCCCTTTTTCAATGTAAAGCATTTCTTGTACTTGAGCTAACATTGTCTCATAACTCTCAAAATAAAAAGTGGCATAGGGACCTAAAGCAATTCTTCTATTTTTTTTATAATCAACAATATTTTTTCTTAATTCACGTCTCTTCTCTGTATAAACATCTAAAGGCATGATGTCTGCTTTTTGAATTTCTCTTTTTTCTCTTGGCACGATCATAAGTTATAACTTTTTGCCATTAATTCGATAGGATGTAGTGCCTCATCGTTAGATATATTTGTATCAACTTCTAACTGTTTTAAATGTTTGCCAGCCAAAGGGCAATCCGAAGCCATATACTTATTATTTTTAGTTTTAATTTGTCTAGCTGTAGGTCTTCCAACTTTATTTGCTAAATCATGAGTTTGTTTCATTACTCCAAAAGTTCCTCCATGACCTGCACATCTTTCAACTACATCGATTTTAACGTTTGGTATCAATTTTAACATATCTCTTGCTTTAATGCCCATGTTCTGTGCTCTAGCATGACAAGCATGATGCACAGTTACTCCTCCATCAATCTCGTTTAATCCTTCTACTAATCCCTCATTGTTTGCTATATCAACTACATACTCATCAATATCCATGACATTCGCAGATAATTTTTTTATTTTTTCATCGTTTGATAATAACAAAGGCCATTCAAATTTTAACATCAATCCACAACTCGCTGTTAGGGTTACTACTTTATAACCTTTATCAATCCATTCGATTAAATCCTTAGAAACTTTCTTTGCTTGTTCAACAACTTTTGGAAGATCTGCTTGCTCTAAAAAAGGCATTCCACAACAACCAGGATAAGCCTCCTGGACCTCAACGCCATTTTTTTTCAAAACTTTTAAAGCAGCAACACCTGTATTTTTTTTATTAAAATTTACAAAACAAGTTGAATAGATTACAACCTTTCTATCTTTAGAAGGTGTATGATAATTAACTTTATCTCTATTTTTTTTGAAAAAATTTGAAAAAGTTTCTGAATTATATTTTGGCAACTGAACTCTTTTATCTATTCCAGTAATTAGTTCTAAGATTTTTCTAATTAATTTATTCTTAATATTTGATGCCCAATTGACTATTTTTGAAAACAACACACCAATTTTAGCGTTTCGATCTATTTGAGCTAGTTGTGTTGGTATACTTGGTAATTTACCTAATTTTTTTTGAGCTGTTCTATATCGCAACATTAAATGTGGAAAATCTAGATCAAAATCGTGGGGTGGAACATATGGGCATTTAGTCATAAAACACATATCACATAAAGTACATGCATCGACAACAGGTGCGAATTGATCGCTGGATAAGCTTTCAACATCCTCATTTTTGGACTCATCAATCATATCAAATAGTTTAGGAAATGAATCGCAGAGATTAAAACATCTTCTACATCCATGACAAATATCAAACACTCTTCTCATTTCAGTATCTAATTTTTCAGGATTTAAAAAATCGGGATGCTCAAAATCTATAGGATGTCTTATAGGTGCACCTAAACTTCCTTCTTTGCTCATATAATTAATTTTTTTTGAAATTTGAATTGTTTTTAGTGGGCGTTAAACGCCCACTAAGAAATTTGGTTAGCTAATAGATTCTAAAGTTTTTTGGAATTTACCAGCGTGTGATTTTTCAGCTTTTGCTAAAGTTTCAAACCAGTCAGCAATTTCTTCAAAACCTTCCTCTCTTGCCGTTTTAGCCATACCTGGGTACATATCAGTGTATTCATGCGTTTCACCTTGAACTGCAGAAGCCAGGTTAGCTTTTGTTTCGCCAATTGGCATACCAGTTCCTGGATCACCAACTTCTTCTAGATACTCCAAATGACCATGTGCGTGACCTGTTTCACCTTCTGCTGTTGATCTAAAAACTGCAGCTACATCATTGTAACCTTCTATGTCAGCTTTTTGTGCAAAATAAAGATATCTTCTGTTTGCTTGACTTTCACCAGCAAACGCTTCTTTTAAATTTTCTTCTGTTTTACTTCCTTTTAAAGACATTTTTTCTCCTTTTTAATGATTAACAAACCATATAATGGATCTTGACAGTATGTCAATAGTTTAGAATTATTATAATGTAGATTTTAAGTGTATGATTTAATTAAATTATTTTTGAGTTTGATTATCACTCGCAACTCTAACCAACACTTCAACAGAATTTATTTTTTTTCCTGTAATATTTTTTTTTATATTTATTTTGTCTATATCACTCTCACCACAATCAATTAACTCATGTGTATCTTCATCAAAGAAATGATGATGTGCTGATGTGTTTGTATCAAAATAACTTTTGTGACTATTGATTGAAATTTCTTTTAAATATCCTTTTTTTTCAAATGCATGAACTGTGTTATAAACTGTGGCTAAAGATATCTTTTCATTCATTTTTTCAGATATCATTTTAACAAGATCATTAATTGTGAAATGGAATGTTTTTTCTCTATTATATAAAACTTCACACATTTTTATTCTTTGCTTGGTTGGTCTAAGCCCAACTTCTCTTAATTTTTCAATAAAATTGCAGTTTTTTGGCATTGTTTTTTATAATTATTCTAAAGTATGAATAAAAATATACTGTTTTATTATATTATATTAGGATTAAATCAAGTATTAAGGGTGCTCGAATATGAAAAAAAACTCATACTCCTATGATGATCTGATAACTTGTGGGAACGGTGATCTTTTTGGTCCTGGTAATGCAAAATTACCACTCCCGCCAATGCTTATGTTTGACAGAATAACGGAAATCAATGAAAATAATGGAACGTTTAATAAAGGCTCATTAAAAGCTGAATTAGATATTAAAAATGATCTTTGGTTTTTTGATTGTCATTTTAAAAAAGATCCAGTTATGCCAGGGTGCCTAGGTTTAGATGCTATGTGGCAACTGGTAGGTTTTTTTCTAGGTTGGCTAGGAAATCCTGGAAAAGGAAGAGCTCTAGGAGTGGGTACTGTGAAATTTACAGGCGAAGTATTACGGAGTGTAAAAAGTGTAAGATATGAAATAGATATGAAAAAAATTATGTCTCCAGGGGGAACAACCGTTGGGCTTGCAAATGGAATTGTTCTTGCAGATAATAAAAAAATATATTCAGCAGAAAGTTTAAAAGTGGGGTTGTTTAAATAATGAGAAGAGTAGTTATTACAGGTTTAGGAGTTGTTTCTTGTTTAGGAAATAATCAAGAAGAAGTTCATCGATCTTTATTAAATTCAAAATCAGGAATTTCTTATGCTGAAGATTATAAAGAGCATAACCTGAAAAGCCATGTTCATGGTAAACCAAATATTAAACTTGAGGATCATATAGATAGAAAAACAATTAGATTTATGGGATCAGGCTCAGCTTATAATTATATTGCAATGAAGGAAGCAATTGAGGATTCTGGATTAGAAGAAAGCGAAGTGAGTAATTTTAAAACTGGAATTGTAATGGGTTCTGGTGGCCCATCAATTGAAAACGTAATTCTTGCAGCAGACAAAACAAGAGCTAAAACTCCAAAACTAATGGGGCCTTTTATTGTTCCAAGAACAATGGCCAGTACGGCTTCTGCAACACTTGCGGTTCCATTTAAAATTAAAGGAACTAACTACACAATGAGTTCTGCATGTGCAACTAGTGGACACTGCATAGGAAATTCTATGGAATTAATTCAAATGGGTAAACAGGATGTTGTTTTTGCAGGTGGTAGTGAAGAAATTCATTGGGCAATGACAGCAATGTTTGATGCTATGACAGCATTATCATCAAAATATAATGACACTCCACAATCTGCATCTAGAGCTTACGATAAAACTAGAGATGGGTTTGTAATTGCAGGTGGTGCAGGCGTATTAGTGCTTGAAGAATACGAACACGCTAAAGCAAGAGGGGCTAAAATATACGCAGAATTAACTGGTTATGGAGCAACTTCAGATGGATACGATATGGTAGCACCATCAGGTGAAGGTGCTGTTAGATGTATGAAAATGGCAATGGCAACTGCTAAAAATAAAATTGATTACATTAATACTCACGGAACATCCACTCCTGTTGGAGATATAACTGAACTTAATGCTATAAAAGAAACTTTTGGAGAGGACATTCCAAAAATAAGTTCAACAAAATCTTTATCAGGTCATCCTTTAGGGGCAGCTTCAGTGCATGAAGCAATTTATTGTTTAATAATGATGAAGAATAATTTCATTACAGGTTCTGCAAATATTACTGATATAGATGATGATGCTAAAAAATTTCCTATAGTTTCAAAAACTGAAACAGGAGCAACTTTAAATACAGTAATGTCAAATAGCTTTGGTTTTGGAGGAACTAATGCAGCTTTAATTTTTGAAAAGGTTTAATTTATGAGTTTAATGAAAGGTAAAAAAGGCTTGATCATGGGTGTTGCTAATGAGAGATCTATCGCCTGGGGTATATCTCAAAAACTTGCAGAGGCTGGAGCGGAGTTAGCATTTACTTATTTAGGCGATGCTCTAAAAAAAAGAGTTGTTCCATTAGCAGAAAAATTAAATTCAAATGTTACATTTAGTTGTGATGTTGAAAAAAAAGAAGAAGTAGTTAAATTATTTGAGGATATCAAATCTCAATGGGGTGAAATCGATTTTGTTGTTCATGCAGTTGCTTTTTCAGATAAATCAGAGTTATCAGGTGAGTACCTAAACACGACAAGAGAAAATTTTTTAAGAAGTATGTTAATTTCTTGTTTTTCTTTTACTGAAGTAGCAAAAGAAGCTTCAAAGGTAATGAAACAAGGTGGAAGTTTATTAACTTTAACTTATGAGTCTACTAAAGCAATTCCAAATTATAACGTAATGGGTGTTTGTAAATCAGCTCTTGAGGCAAGTGTTAAGTATTTAGCAAGAGATTTAGGAGCCAAAGGTATGAGAGTAAATGCTATAAGTGCTGGACCTATCAAGACATTGGCTGCCTCTGCAATTGGAGACGCAAAATTCTTATATAAATGGAATGAAGACCATTCTTTTCTTAAAAGAAACGTGGATATCCATGATGTTGGAAACTCAGCATTATACCTCCTAAGTGAACTTGCAAACGGTGTCACTGGTGAAATCCACTACGTAGATGCTGGATATAACAAGGTTGGAATGCCGGATCCTAAAAATATTAGCTAAAATTAAGTTAAATTTAGTTAAAAAAAACCCCCAGAATTCTCATTCCAGGGGTTTAGAATTTTAATTTAGGCTATTACTCAGCAGCTTGTTTCATAGAAAGTTTAACTTTACCTCTATCAAAACCAATTACTTTAACTTTAACTTCGTCACCTTCTTTGACAACGTCAGTAACTTTAGCAACTCTTTTATCTGCTAGTTCTGAGATATGAACTAGTCCATCTTGTTTTCCTAAGAAATTAACAAATGCACCAAACTCCATAATCTTCATTACTTTACCTGAATAAATTTTATTTAATTCAGCTTTTGCAGTGATGTCTTTAATCATCTGCATTGCGATGTTTCTAGACTCTTCATCTGGAGCAGCAACTGTAACTACACCTTCATCATTTACATCTACTTTTGCACCTGATTTTTCAACGATCTCTCTAATTGTTGCGCCACCTTTTCCAATGACAGCTGCAATGTCTTTTTTATCAACATTAACTTGTTCCATTTTTGGTGTATGTTTTCCAACATCAGATCTTGAAGCTGATAATGCTTTATTCATTTCACCTAAGATATGAACTCTTCCATCTTTAGCTTGGCTTAATGCCTGCTCCATAATTTCAAATGTAATACCTGTAATTTTAATATCCATTTGAAGAGAAGTAATTCCATCTTTAGTTCCAGCAACTTTAAAGTCCATATCACCTAAGTGATCTTCGTCACCCAATATATCTGATAGAACACTGAAATCATCTCCTTCTTTAATTAATCCCATTGCTATACCTGCAACTGGCTCTTTAATCGGCACTCCAGCATCCATTAATGCTAAAGAAGTTCCACAAACAGTAGCCATTGAAGAAGAACCATTAGACTCTGTAATCTCTGAAACTACTCTAAAAGTGTATGGAAATGCTTCTTTTGTAGGCAATGAAGAATTGATTGCTCTCCATGCTAGTTTACCATGTCCGATTTCTCTTCTACCAGTTCCAATTCTTCCAGTTTCTCCAACTGAAAAAGGTGGAAAATTATAATGAAGCATGAATCGTTCTCTTTGCAATCCATCTAAGCTCTCAATTCTTTGTTCATCATCAGATGTTCCTAAAGTCGCAACAACAATTGCTTGCGTTTCTCCTCTAGTAAATAATGCAGAACCATGTGCTCTCGGAAGAACACCCACTTCACATTCAATAGGTCTTACTTCAGACAAACCTCTTCCGTCAATTCTATTTTTATTTTGTAGAATGTCTGTTCTAACAATTGATTTTTCAAGATTTTTTAACTGACTGTTAACATCTAGATCAGTGTAATTTTCATCTTCCTCATAAAGCTTTTTAGCTTTATCAGTTATTTCAGAAATTTGATTTGATCTATCTTGTTTATCTCTAGTTGCAAAAGCTTTTTTAAGATCTTCTGTAAAAGTTTCCTCTAATTTTTTCTTAACTTCAGATAGATCTTTCTTTTCAACAGTCCACTCAGGTTTTCTGCATTCTTTTGCAAGTTCTTCGATCATTTCAATTACAGGAACAAATCCCTCATGACCAAATTTAACAGCATTCAACATTTCTTCTTCAGTTAAGCCATTTGCTTCAGACTCAACCATAAGCACAGCATTTTTTGTACCTGCTACAACTAAATCTAATTTTGATTTTTCTAGTTCTGTTTTAGATGGGTTTAAAACATATTTTCCATCTATAAAACCAACTCTTGAAGCTCCAACAGGACCCATAAATGGCATTCCAGATATGGCTAATGCAGCTGATGAAGCAGTGATTGATAAAATATCTGGTTCATTTTCCTTATCATATGAAATTACAGTTGGTAATAACTGAACTTCATTTTTAAATTCATCAGGAAACAAAGGTCTGATTGGTCTATCAATTAATCTAGAGATTAATGTTTCACTTTCAGTTGGTCTTGCTTCTCTTTTAAAATATCCACCTGGAATTTTGCCAGCCGCATAATATTTTTCTTGGTAATTTACAGATAATGGGAAGTAATCCATATCAGGATTTACTTTTTTTGCTCCTACTACTGTTGCTAGTACGACCGTCTCTCCACATGTTGCAATTATTGCACCGTCTGCCTGTCTTGCTACTTTACCTGTTTCTAAACTTATCTTCTTTCCTGCAACTTCAATTTCTTTCTTGTGTACTTTAAACATTTCATTTCCATTTCGTTTCGTTCGTTTCGTTCCATTCCGTTCTATCTATCTTGACTTCTATTTTCTTAAATTCAATTTCGACAGTACATTTTTGTAAGAATCCATTTTGTTTTTCTTTAGGTATTCTAACAATTTCTTTCTTCTATTTACCGCTCTCAACAATCCAACAGATGAATGTTTATCCTTTTTGAATTGCTTAATATGCTTAGAGAGAGTTTCAATTTTTTCAGTTAGCAAAGCAATCTGAATCTCTGAAGATCCAGTATCTTTGTCGTGCATTGCTAATTCTTGTGCCTTTTTATTCATGCCTCTTTTTTCCTATTTATTTGTTTGTTTTATTAAGTTTTCTATTTTTTCCGCATACTCAAAAGATTCGTCTTTTCTAAAAAGTAATTTTGGTAAAAATTTCATAACCACTTTTTGTGATAAAATTTTTCTAATTAAAAATGAGTATTCCTTTAAAACATTAATTGTTTCATCCGCATCCTTTCCTCCTAATGGAAGTACATATGCTTTAGCAATTTTTAGATCTGGACTCATTCTAACTTCAGTAACCGTAATAGTGTTTGTTTCTAAATTCGGCACCTTAGCCTCATTTCTTATAAAAATCATGCTTAAAGACTGCTTAATCATTTCTCCTACTCTAAGCTGTCTTTGAGATACTGGTTTTCCTATTCTATCTGCCATTAAATTGACCTCTCTGTAGATGTAACACTAAAAGCCTCTATTGTGTCATTTTTTTGAAAATCCATATAATCTTTGACTGTAATCCCACATTCTTGTCCGCCACTCACCTGTTTTACTTGGTTTTTTTCTCTAAATATTGTTGAAACTTTTCCAGTATAAATAATAGCACCGTCCCTAATAATTCTAACATCAGAAGTACTATTAATTTCTCCTTCAATTACTTTTGAACCTGCAACTTTTCCAGCACCTGATACCTTAAATATTTCCAAAATTTGTGCAGTACCAGTAATTTTTTCTTGTACATCGGGTGCCAATAATCCTGACATCCTTTGTTTAATGTAATCTAAAACTTCATAAATTATATTGTATGAAGATATTTTTATTTTCTCATTTTCAGCGAGTTTTTTTGCTTCTTTGCTTGGTTTAACATTGAAAGCTATTAATACTGCATTCGACGCTTTTGCTAATGTAACGTCAGTTTCTGTTACCATTCCAATATCTGCTAAAATTATTTTAGGTTTAACTTCATCATGCTTGATTTGACTAATTGCATTTTTAATTGCTTCTGATGATCCATGTACATCAGATTTAATAATTAGATTTAATTCTTCTGTAGATTTGTCTGAGAAGGCAGAGTCTTGAGTTGCAAAAGTTAGAGGATTTTTTCCATCTTTACTTTCTTGAGCTCTATTTTCACTTAATGTCTTAGCCTCTTTTTCGGTATCTAATACAATAAAATCATCTCCAGCTTTTGCTGCACCATTTATTCCTAAAATTTCAACAGGTGTTGAGGGTAAAGCTTCATTGATATTTTGACTTTTGTCATTAATAATAGCTCTAACTTTTCCCCATTTTAAACCACTTACAAAAAAATCACCTCTTTTGAGAGTTCCAGTTGTTACAATTATATTTGCAACAGGACCCCTTCCAACATCAATTTTGGACTCTAAAACTATACCTGTAGCTTTAGATTCATAATCTGTTTTAAGATCTAAAATCTCTGCTTGAAGTATTATAGACTCTACTAATTTATCTAGATTTTGTTTTGTTTTTGTTGAAATTTCAACCATTAAAGTATCACCAGATAAATCTTCAGCAATTAATTCATGTTCTAATAATTGATTTTTTATTTTCTGTGGATCAGCCTCTGGTAAATCACATTTATTTATTGCAACAACTATTGGAACATTTGCGGCTTTAGCGTGTTTAATAGACTCAACAGTTTGAGGTTTAACTCCATCATCTGCAGCAACCACCAATACAACAACATCAGTTAATTTTGATCCTCTTGCTCTCATCTCTGTAAAAGCAGCATGGCCTGGTGTATCAATAAATGTTAATTTATTATCTTGGCTTTCAATTTGATAGGCTCCAATATGTTGAGTTATACCACCAAATTCTCCTGAGACTACATTTGCACTTCTGAGCACATCTAGTACTGAAGTCTTACCATGATCAACATGCCCCATGACAGTAACTATTGGGGGTCGATTTTTTAAATTTTCAGTTCTTGAAGCTTTTATTTTTTGAATTATTTCTTCTGCTTTCTCTTCTCTAATTGGGTTGTGCCCAAATTCTCTAACCAAATATTCTGCAGTATCTGCAGCTAATGTTTGATTGATAGTCACAGTAACACCCATACCAAATAAATGCTTAATTACATTGCTAGATTGTTCAGCCATTCTATTTGCTAGCTCTCTTACTGTAATTGCTTCAGGAATATTAATATCTCTTTTAATTGGCTTTAAATTTTCTTCTAAATCATTTTTAGAAGCATTTTTAATTTCCTTTTGTCTTGCTCTTTTAACTGATGCTAAACTTCTTTGTTTTGCATCGATCTCATCACTTAACGCTCTTGAAACTGTTAATTTTAATTCTCTCTTCTTCGTACCTACTTTTAAATTTTTCTTATCTTTATTTTCACTATCTCCTTTAAGTCTTTTGGTGGCTCTTTGTTCTGCTAGTTTTCTCTTTTCAAAATCATTTGTTATAGTGGGTGATTTAGGATTAAATGAAGTTTTAAATGGTGTTCCTCTGTTGAAAGTTGAGGTTGTTCTTGACTTGGTACTAGATCTAAATGACCCACCTCTAGTAGAAAATTTTCCAGTTTGTTTTTCAATAACTACAGTTTTTTTTCCTTGAGTTTTAGCAATCTCAATGTTCTTGATTGATTTTTTGGCTGAGCCTGAAATTGTTAATTTTGTTTTTTTCTCCATACCTCATCACTCAATCTTTATAAACAATGTTCCGCGCAGACATAATAAGTTCATCCGCTTCATCTTTTGATAGAGCAAAATCTTCCAAATAGCCTTGGATTTTCACTCTCTCGCCTTTAACCACATCATAACCACCAGTTAATTCATCAGATGCTAAGTCTGCAAAATCTTCTAAACTTAGAATTTTTTGTTCACCAAGTGTGACTAACATTCCTGGAGTTAATCCTTTTAAGTTAATCAAGGCATCTTCAAGACCTAACTCTTTAATTCTCTGAGAAATATCCTCCTGGTCCTTTTCATGAAACTCTTTAGCTCTTTCTATCAATGCTTTAGCAGTATCTTCTTCTATACCTTCTATCTTAATTAAATTTTCAGCTGAACTATCTTTGATGTCATCAATAGTTGAAAAACCTTCAGCAACAAGTAACTGACCTAATGTTTCATCTAACTCTAAATTTTTTACAAAGTTCTCAGTTTTTTCCTTAAATTCTAATTGTCTTCGTTCAGAATCCTCTGCATCTGTCATAATATTAATTTCATAATTTAAGAGTTTTGTCGCAAGTCTAACGTTTTGACCTCTTCTTCCAATTGCTTTACTTAGATTTTCTTCGGTTAATATTACATCAAGTTTTTTTCTTTCACTATCAACATTAACTCTTTGTACTTCAGCTGGAGATAAGGCATTTGAAACCAAAATAGCTGGATCTTCAGACCAATTAACTATATCAATTTTCTCTCCTTGAAGTTCATTTACAACAGCTTGAACTCTTGAACCCCTCATACCTACACAAGCACCTACCGGATCTAGAGATGTATCAACTGCTTTAACACATATCTTGGCTCTACTTCCTGGGTCTCTTGATGAAGATTTAATTTCTATTAATCCATCATATATTTCTGGAACCTCTTGAACAAAAAGCTTTTCCATAAATTTAGGATGGGCTCTAGATAGAAATATTTGTTGTCCTCTAGGTTCTCTTCTAACATCATAACAGTATGCTTTTATACGATCACCTGCTTTAATATTTTCACGAGGGATCATTTCATTTTTTTGAATTATTGCTTCAGTTCTTCCTAGATCAACAATTACATTTCCAAATTCCAATCTTTTAACAATCCCACTTAAAATTGAGTTTTTCTTATCAATAAAATCATTAAATTGTCTTTCTCTTTCAGCTTCTCTTACATTAAAACTAATAACCTGCTTTGCAGTTTGTGCAGCTATTCTTCCAAAATCAAATGATGGAAGTGGTTGTAATACTTCATCACCAACTGACTTATCTTTGTTAAGTTCATTTAAATTGATTGCATCCTCTAATTTTATTTCAGTATTTGCATTTTCAGGATTTTCAGCAATTATCAATTTTCTAAAAAGCTCAATATCTCCATTATCTCTATTAATTGAGACCTTAATTTCATTTTCCTGTCCAAATTTTGATTTTGCAGCTTTAGCAATACCCGTTTCCATAGAACTTATAATTAGTTCTTTATCAATGGATTTTTCTAAAGCTACAGCTTCAGCAATTCTCAATAATTCAAGTTTATCTGCTCTTTTATTTAACATAATTTTGTTTGCTCCAAAAAAAAATGGGCCAGAGCCCACTTTGTAAGGTTCAATAATGTAGATGCAATATAGTAAAAATTTTTTTTAATTCAACATAAACTATTTAGAAAAAACGTTAGTTTTATTAGTTTTTTCCCATGAAAATGAACCATTTTCTTCTGGTGCTCTACCGAAATGACCGTAGGCAGCTGTTTTTTCATATATAGGTTTATTTAAATTTAGCATCTCTCTGATACCTCGGGGGCTCAAATCAAAATTTTCTCTAATCTTTTCTACAACAAATTTATTTTTATCTAGATCATTATCAAATAAATCTACATAAATAGAAAGTGGTTTTGATACACCAATTGCATAAGCTAATTGAATTAAACATTTTTCAGCAATTTTAGAACCAACAACATTTTTAGCAATATACCTTGCAGCATAAGCAGCTGATCTATCAACTTTAGTTGGATCTTTTCCTGAAAAAGCACCACCACCATGAGGTGCAGCACCACCATATGTATCGACAATAATTTTTCTGCCCGTAAGACCACAATCTCCATCGGGGCCACCAATCACGAAATTACCTGTTGGATTTACATAAAACTCATCTTCATTGAAACCATTAAGAAAATTCTCAGGAATAGATTTTAACATATAAGGTCTTAATAAATCTCTTACTTGTGCTTGATTAACATCAGCTGAATGTTGTGAAGATATTACCACTGATTTGACTTTTGAAGGTTTTCCATCAACATATTCAAATGTTACTTGGCTTTTTGAGTCTGGTTCAATATTTTTTAACTTTCCTGACTTTCTGTCTTCCGCCATCAATCTTAAGATTTTATGAGAATAATGAATTGGTGCTGGCATTAAAACATCTGTTTCATTACATGCGTATCCAAACATAATACCTTGATCTCCAGCTCCTTCATCTTTATTGCCTGATGAGTCCACTCCCATAGCAATATCAGCTGATTGGGAATGTAAATGACTTTCAATTTTTGTGGCTTCTTTCCAAGTAAATCCTTCTTGGTCATAACCAATATCTTTTATACAATTCCTTACTTTTTGAATTAATTCATCTTTTTTAATTTCTGGTCCCCTTACTTCACCAGCTAAAACAACTTTATTTGTAGTGGTTAGTGTTTCGCAGGCTACTCTAGAATATGGATCTCCAGAAATAAAACTATCAACAACCATATCTGAAATTCTATCAGAGACTTTATCCGGATGGCCTTCAGAGACAGACTCACTTGTGAAAAGATAATTTTTTAAATTACTCATTTCTAAGTTTCTTAAATGAAAATATCAAAAAAATATACAATAAAATTATAAATCCAAAAATTTTGTTTCCAAATTTTGCAAATAAAGTTGTCTCAATTTTTCTTGACTCAATTAAATCAATGTAACCTGATTTATTTATATCAACTTTTTGCTCAATAACTCCTAATGGATTAATAATTGCTGTTGTCCCATTATTTGCAGACCTTAAAACGTATTTCCCACTCTCTATTGCTCTAAAAATACTATGAGTCAAATGTTGCTCTGGTCCAATTGATTTACCAAACCAACCATCTTCTGAAATATTTACAATATAATCAAAGTTACTATTTGTGAAAATCTTACCTGAATAAATTATCTCATAACAAATAAGGGGTAATATTTTAACTGATAAATTATTATATTTCAGATTAATTATGTTTCTTTGTTCACCTTTTGAATATGATTGATAGTCATTAGTAATTGTTTTTAAACCAATACTTTTTAATAAGTTTTCAAAAGGTAAAAATTCACCAAAAGGAACAAGATTAATTTTTTTATATGAATTTATTACATTAAGGTCATAGTCAAAAATAGATAATGAATTAAAATATTTAATAGTTTTATTTTCATCTTCTTTTATGTTAATCCCAATTGCTAATAAATGATTTTCGTTGAATTTATTTTCAAATAACCATTTGTATTCTTTTAGTTGGTCTTGTGAAATACCTGGAATAATCCCTTCTGGCCAAATAAAAATTATTTTTTCATTTTTATTAATTGAGCTGATTTCAATTAGCTCTTCTAGTGCAGTTATTGGATCAATATTATTATAAAATCTATCTATGCCTATATTTGAACTTAAAATTCTTAGTTTATAATCAAGTTTTTTCACCTGTTGATTATTAAATTTTTCTAAATTTTGTGAACCAAGTATATAAAATGACGTTATTGTAATAAGAAATGCAACACAAATACTAATATCTTTTTTATTCTCTCTTAAAATGAATATTGATGGGCTTGTAAATAATGAAATACAGAAAAGATTAAAGCTGTATGTGCCTATGACTGATGTGATGTTTAAAATTTCGATTTGATTAGAAAAACTATAAGCAATTAAATTCCAAGGGAAACCAGTGAGTATTGATCCTCTCACAAATTCTACTATTCCAAATATTAAAGAAAAAAGAAAAAATGAGCTTAAATTGTTATTTGGTTTTAAAACCACAAATAGATAAGCAAATAAAGCATAAAACAAGGCTAAGAAACCAGGTATTAATATTATTGTAAAAGGTATTAAAAACTTAAAATTTTGATCAAACGTTAATGATATTGAGATCCAATATAAATTACTTACAAAATAACCAAACCCAAATAACCAACCATAAAGAAAAAATATTCTTTTATTTTTATAAAACTCAATTTTTTTTATTAAAAATATATAGAATAAACTAAAAGTTAAAAAATTTATTACAATATAATTAAATGGAGGTAAACTTAAGGAAGTAAGCACTCCTAATAAAATTAAATAAATTAATTCAATATAAAATTTATTTTTCAATTTAATTTATTTTTGATTGTACAGATTTAAATAATAGATTTTCCTCTTTTAACATTTTGGAATAATCTTTATTTTTTTTATGATCAAAACCTAAAAGATGAAGAAAACCATGTATGAATAATTTAGTAACTTTTTCTTTAAAAGATTTTAAATTTTGTGATCTTGGTTTGTCTAGATAATTATAGCTAATGATAATGTCTCCAAGATAAGTATTTTTTGAAATTTTTATTTTTTTATCTAATGGAAAAGATAATATATCGGTAGATTTATTTTTTTTTCTAAAAACTTTATTTAATTTTTTAATTTTCTGATTATTTGAAAGTAACAGTGTTAAAGTTACTTTTTTATTCAAAAATTTGTATTTTTTTGGAAAAGCTTTACATATTTTTTTAAAAAAAATGTCCTTATTTTTAAGTCTTTTTGACCAAGCCTTCTCCTCAGAGAAGACATTAACACTAATCATTATTTGAGTATGCTTTGACTATTTTAGAAACAAGTGGATGTCTAACTACATCTGAATGATCAAAATCAACTATTGATATTTCCTTTAAATGCCCTAGTAACTCTTTTGATCGAACTAATCCTGACATGCTTTTATTTGGTAAATCAATTTGAGATGGGTCACCATTTACAACAATTTTAGAATTTTCTCCAATACGTGTTAAAAACATTTTTATCTGAGTATCCGTAGCATTTTGTGCCTCATCTAAAATTGCAAAGGAATTTTTAAGAGTCCTACCTCTCATAAAAGCTAAAGGTGCAATCTCTATATCTCCAATCTCAATCATTCTTTGTATTTTTTCAAAGTCGAAGAGATCATACAAAGAATCATATAAAGGTCTAAGATAAGGATCTACTTTTTCCTTCATATCACCAGGTAAAAATCCCAAACGCTCACCTGCTTCTACAGCTGGTCTTGAAAGAATAATTCTCTCAATCTTTTTTTCTAAAAGCATAGTTAGACCTACAGCGACTGCCAGAAAAGTTTTTCCAGTTCCTGCCGGCCCGGCTGAAATTACAATATCACTCTCCCTCAAAGCTCTCACATAGCTTTTTTGTTTTTCAGATCTAGGAATTATAGATTTTTTTGGAGTTTTTATAATATCTGTAACATTATTATTTTTTACTTTTTCATTAATCATAAAGTTATCAACCGATGAAAGTATATCTTTATTCTCTATACTTCCATTATTAATAAACTGATTAGCCAAAAATTGAATAGCATTTTTAATTTTTTCATTATTTTCAGGTGTTGATTTAATTAAAATTGAATTTCCTCTTGAATATAAGCTACAATTTGTAATTTTCTCTAATTCTTGTAAATTTTTATTAAATTCCCCAACAACACCCATTAACAAGTTATTGTCGTGAAATATAACGCTTAAAGAATTGTTATCTGAATAAACAAATTTCAAAGACTGATCGATATTTTTTTTAGTTATTCCACTCAAATTCTATGCAACCTTCTGATCTGAATTAACTATAATTTCACCGAATAAAGTATTTCTATTACTATCTTTAATTCTCACTTGCACTATTTTTCCAATATCATTCTTTTTACCATTAAAAATTACAGATGTCATATACTCAGATCTACCAAAAGCTTTGCTTTTATCGTCTGTTAAATTTTCGACCAAAACATCAACGACTTTACCCTCCAATGATTTGTTCATTCGTACTTGATTTTTGAATAAAACATTTTGAATTTTTTCTAATCTTTCAATAGAAATTTTTTTTTGAATTAATTCTAAATTTTCAGCTACTGTCCCAGGTCTTGGGCTAAATATAAATGAATAAGAGTTAATAAATTTGATCTTTTCAATCAATCTAATGGTATCCTTAAAATCCTGGTCTTCCTCACCAGGATAACCTATTATAAAATCGCTTGAAAATTCTATATTTGTATTAATTTCTTTTAATTTATCAAAAGTATTTAGATATTCCTCAATAGTATGTTTTCTGTTCATAGAGTTTAAAATTTTATTAGATCCACTTTGGACAGGTAAATGCACAAGTGGCATTAACTTTTTAGAGGTTTTATAAACTTCAATCAAATCCTCTGTCATATCTTTTGGGTGAGATGTTGTGTATCTAACTCTTTTAATTTCAGATATTTTTTCAATATTGAAAATCAAATCTGATAGTCTGTATCCTTCATTATCATAAGCATTCACATTTTGACCAAGTAAAATTATTTCTTTTGCACCATTATCAGCTAAATATTTTGCTTCATCTAAAATTTGATTAAATGGTCGAGAATATTCTGGCCCTCGAGTATACGGGACTACACAAAAATGACAAAACTTATCACATCCTTCTTGAATAGTTAAAAAAGATGAAACTTTTCCAGCTTCATTTTTTATTTTACTTAAATATTTAAATTTAGAAACTGCATCAAACTCAGTCTCCTCTATTTTTTTCTTTTTTTTAGTATAATTTAAAATTGTATCATTAATTTTATGATAAGCTTGAGGACCAATAACTAAATCTATATAAGGTTCTCTTTTAAGCATTTCCTGATTTTCTGCTTGAGCTACACACCCTGTAATAATCACCAATGGCTTTTTTTTAGATCTAAAAATTTTTTTTACTCTACCTATTTCATGATAAACTTTTTCTTTTGCCTTATCTCTAATATGACATGTATTTAATAGATAACAATTTGCTTCTTCATATTTCTCTGTTTTTTCATAACCAATTTTTTTAACTGTATCAAAAATTCTATTTGAGTCATACTCATTCATTTGACACCCGAAAGTTTTAATAAATATCTTATTTTTAATCATTTAAATTGATGCCGCCACAGGATCTAGTGCTGCATTAAATGAGACCGATCTTCTTTCTTCATCGGTTTCTGTAAAAGGATAAACAGTGTGGAGAAGATAAGCAGGGAACAAATAAAAATCTCCTACTTTTGGGTGAATAATAAAGTTACCTTTACTCATCATTTTTGGCGAACTATCGATTAATTCCAGTCTTCCATTTTGATTTATTTTTTTATTTTCTTGCAAGGTTGTGCCTAAATTCTTAGGAACTTTCAAATAACCAACTCCCGAAATATGACCTGTATGAAAGTGAGCTGGATTATATTCATTTTTAAATTGTCGAACAATCCAACTTTTAATTATTTTAAAATCTTTTAATTCTTTGCCACTCTCATGTTTTACCCATTGAGCACAAACTTTAGCTATAAAGTTTGCCCAATCAATTTTTTTCATGAATTCAACATCTAAATGAAATTCCTGATGCACATTACCTACTAGTTGAGTTCCAAAATCTAAAGCTTTAGATTTTGACTCACTATTAATTATATTATCTGTATAATTATTCATTTCATTAATTATATCATCAGGCATTTTAACTTTGACTATAGATGGACCAAAAGGTTTAATAATTTCAAGTTTCATTTGATTTTTTTTTTACACCATACAGCTCTAATTTGTGGTCCACTAATGTATATCCATATTTTTCTGCAACCTTTTTTTGAAGTTTTTCAATTTCTTCATCTACAAATTCTATAATTTCACCAGTTTTCACATCAATTAAATGATCATGATGGCCCTCGTTAAGTTCTTCATATCTTGCTTTTCCACCTTTAAACTCATGCTTTGTTAATATTCCAGACTCTTCAAATAACTTTACTGTTCTATAAACAGTTGCAATACTTATTTTTGGATCAATTTTAGATACTCTATTATAAAGCTCATCTACATCTGGGTGATCACTAGATTCTGACATTACCTGAGCAATTATTCTCCTTTGATCAGTTAATTTAACTCCTTTTGCTAAGCATTTTTGCTCTATTGTTTCTGACATAAAATAATTTTAACTTAAATAAAGAGGATTAATCAAATTTTTTTTAACATTAAATTTATCACACAAATCAGGGATATTTTCATATTTTATATCTTTTTCACCTTTAAAATCTTGAATGCTATAACAGTAATAATCAATATTATTAGTTAAATTAAATGCTTTAACTATTGAAAGCGAATTTCGTATCCCCGCAAAGCTTCCAGGCCCTCTATTTAAATAAATTGTACTAATGTCTTTTAAGTTTAATTCATGAGAATTTAAAAAATCATTAATAATCAAAGTTAATTTTTCATAATTAATTTTAGTATTCTCTTTTGTAATATTGTAAATATCATTATTAGTAATGATCATTAAAAAAATTTTTTCACCGGCTACATCAATTATAAGTTTACTCATAATTATTTTATTTTCTAATATCAGTTCTAAATCAGATGAAAATAATATCAAATACTTTTCCAATGATGAAGGAATTCTATCAATAATGTATCATCGTTTTAATGAAAACAAGTACCCTTCTACCAATATCAAAATGGATATATTCAAGGAGCATATAAATATAATAAAAAACTCAAATTTTAATTTTCTTAATCCAAATAATTTTGATGAACAGTTTAAAAAATCAAAATCAAAAAAAGAAATTCTTATAACTATCGATGATGCTTTTGAATCTTTTTATACTGAAGCATGGCCTTATCTAAAAGAAAATAAAATTCCATTTATTTTATTTGTTTCAACTGAGCCAGTGGGAAAAAAAGGTTATATGACTTGGGAGCAAATTAAAGAAGTTGGGAACAATGATTTTGCATATATAGGACATCATTCCCATACTCATGAATATCTTATAGATGCAAGCAATGAAGAATTTATTTTAGATATTGAAACAGCTGATAAAATTTTTCTAAGAGAACTTGGTTACGTACCTACTCTATTTTCATATCCATTTGGTGAATATTCTAAATTTATGAAAGATTATATTTCTAAAAATTTCAAATATGCCTTTGGTCAGCATTCTGGTGTAATTGATTTAAATAAAGACAAATTTGAATTACCTAGATTTCCAATTAATGAAAAATATGGAGAATTAAAAAGATTTAGATCTATAGTAAATTATTTTCCACTTGAATATAAAAGAATACTTCCTGAAGAAAAACAATTATTCGTAAACACTAACCCTCCAAATTTTAAAGTTGAATTTTTCAAGGAGCAAAAAAATTTAACTAATATTAACTGTTATTCTAATGAGGGCGATGTTTGGGAAAAATCAAAAACAAGTTTTACCAATAACTTTTTAACGATTGAATTTAGAGAACCATTCAAACCAAGAAGAGGTAGAATTAATTGTTCTCTAAATGATAATGGAAAATGGAGATGGTTTGGCGTTCAATTTCCTATAAAAGAAAATTAAATCAAACTTTCTAATTCTTTGCTTGCAGGCAATAGCCTTGCCTCATCAAAATCTTTTAAGTTATTCTGTTCAATAATTTTTTTTAAAACTTCTATATATTTGCTTCCTGTTTCTGCATATTTATCTAAATATTTTGACAAAATTAAACTATCTAAAGGTTTGTTTTGATTTCTAAGTTCTGTTCTCGCTTTTCTTAAATTTTTATATGTTGAGTGAGTGTTTAAGTTTCTTAAATATGCTCTTACTGAAAGCTGTAAGCTATGAAATTTCATAACTTTATGATCTTTACCCTCATCAGCATTTTTAGGTTTTAATCCTTCTCCTGACCAAGTCCACTGTCCAAATAATGCATTTCCTTTTAAAGCAAATCTTGAAGTACCCCAACCGGTTTCTTTGGCAGCTTGAGCTATTGCCAATGAAACTGGTATTTCATCCATTCTTACTTTAAGAGTAGATAAATCATTTTGTCTTACTCCATATTGTTTATATTTTTTTTCTAACCATTTTTTTTCAATATCAGTATTGCTATTCTTATTAAGAATTGTGAATAACCTTTTCCTATCAATTCTAATTTTATTGTTTTCTTTAACTATTAAAGGAAGAACAATTTTTATAAACATATCTTTTCTTTTTTTAGTATTTCCAATATTTTTAATTTCATTAGGTAGAAGACCAATATCTATTGGTTTTACTAGTTTTGTATCCCTTACATCTTTAAGATTATAATTGACCTCTTTAAATAACGAGTCAATCTCGGAAGTTGTATATCTGACTAAATTTATTTCAGAATTATTTTCCTCTAAAATATCGTATAACAGGTCTCTCTCATCAGACTCCATTGATAAGTCTTCCTCTAATAATTTATCTTTATTCAGAGTGTTATTTAAAATATTTTTTGAATTATTAGTAAATTCTTTGTTATTAAAATTTTTATCAGCGAAATTAATAAATATTGGGATTGCATAAAAGAACGAAATTAAAATAAAAGAACTTAAGAAAACCCTTGAAACTATATAAAAATTTTTATTTTTAATAAAACCTGATTTACTAAATTTTCTCATAAATTATTATTATATAGCAACAACCTCTTTTACCTCGGGCAAATAATGACATAAAAGATTTTGAACACCTTGTTTTAAAGTCATAGTTGAACTAGGACAACCAGAACAACTTCCTTGTAATTGTACTTTTACAACTCCATCCTTAAATTCTTTAAATTTTATATCTCCTCCATCTCTAGCAACTGCAGGTCTTATTTTTTCTTCTAAAATTTTCACTATTTTTGACTCTATTTCGCTTAAATCTAAATCTTCGTTTTTTTTTATGTTTTCATCAATTACAAACTCTTTACCATCTGCATAAAAATCATTTATTAATGAAATTACGATGTGTTTTATTTCATCCCAATTAATATTCTCGTTCTTATTTACTGAAATAAAATCTTTCCCTAAAAAAATTCCCTCAACACCATTTACAGATAATATGTTTCTTACTAAGACATTTTGAAGATCATTTTTATTTGTAATTTCATAAGGACCACTATTTGAAACATTCTTCCCCGGAAGAAATTTTAAAGAGTTTGGATTTGGTGTTACTTCTGTTTGAACGAACATAAATTATATATAGTTAATATTTTAAAAATTAAAACTTGATAATAAATTTTTTTTAAAAACCCACTATTTCTTTAATTCTTTCAATCTTTTTTGATGCGATCAAATTAGCTTTTTCAACTCCATCTAGAAGAATTTCATCTAAATAACCTTTATCTGCTAAAAGTTTTTTAATCTCACTAGAAATAGGTTCAATTTTATTTACAACTTCCTCTGCTAGTTTTTCTTTAAATTCTGAAAAATTTTTGCCTGCAAAAATTTTGACTGAATTTTCTAATGTAGAATTAGTCAAGCTTGAGTAAATTCCTAAAAGATTCTTTGCTTCTAATCTTTCATCAAGCTCATTTATACCTTGTGGGATGGGTAACGGATCAGTTTTTGCTTTTTTGATTTTGTTAATTATTTGATCTTTATCATCTGTTAAATTTATTCTACTTAAATCTGATAATTCTGATTTACTCATTTTTTTTGAACCATCTTTTAAACTCATTATTCTTGAAAACTCTTTTTGTATTAGTGGTTCAGGAACCTGGAGAAAACTTTCTACCTCAAAATCATTGTTAAATTTCTGAGCTATATCTCTACATAACTCCAAATGTTGCTTCTGATCATCACCTACAGGAACATGAGTGGCATCGTATAAAAGAATATCAGCCGCCATTAAAACTGGATAAGAATATAATCCAATACTAGCTTTCTCTTTGTCTTTACCAGCTTTCTCTTTAAATTGAGTCATTCTATTCAACCAACCCATTCTAGCAACACAGCTTAATATCCATGCTCCTTCAGCATGGGCGGCTACACTAGATTGATTGAAAATAATACTTTTTTTTGGGTCTATTCCGCTTGCTATAAAAGTTGCGACGGTTTCTCTTATATTATTTTTTAACTCTCTAGGATCTTGTTTTACAGTAATAGCATGTAAATCAACTACACAAAAAATACATTTGTTATCATCATCGTTATTTAAGTCCACAAAGTTTTTTATAGCCCCTAAATAATTTCCTAGATGAAGATTACCTGTAGGCTGAACACCAGAGAATATTTTTTTACCCATAGAATTAGTACTTTAATTTAATATCACTCATTTGAAAAGCTTTGATGAAATAACACACAATTAAATAAAACAATAATCCCAATATAACAGATAAAATTAAATATAAACTTTTTATTGATTGATTAAAAGCTAATTCATTTTGAAAAAAATTTAACAAAAAATTAAAAAATAAACCCATCAAAACTGATGCAAAAAATATTTTAACAAACTTAATAAAAAACATTTGATTAAAATAAAATAATTGTCGATTTTTTAAGAATAGAAATAATAATATTGAATTAAACCAAGAAGAAATAGATGTAGCTATTGGAATTATTACAAAGCCAATTTCACTAAAATAATAAATACTTATAAAGATATTAAGTAACACTGAAATCAAAGAAATATAAAATGGAGTTTTAGTGTCATGATTTGCAAAGAAAAAACTTGAAAAAACTTTTATTAATGCAAAAGCAGGCAATCCTA
The DNA here is from genome assembly GCA_902593285.1 of uncultured Pelagibacteraceae bacterium. GTDB lineage: Bacteria > Pseudomonadota > Alphaproteobacteria > Pelagibacterales > Pelagibacteraceae > Pelagibacter. Next base: position 14,508 of record CACJHW010000003.1, on the reverse strand, counting down.
AAGCAAAATAATATAAAGCTAAACTTGAGTTGTTAACTGAATTTTCATTGAAAGATCCATAACCAAATAAAGCTGAAATGATTTGTTCCGATCCAATTATTAAAGCAATAGTTGCTGGAAGACTTAAAAATAAACTTAATTCAAGAGCTTTATTTTGTATAAGCGATATCTTATTTTTTTTTCTAGATTGAATATGTTTTGAGAGCTGTGGCAGTATAACAACACCAATCGCAATACCAGCTATAGCTAAGTTAATTTGATAAATTCTATCTGCGTAATATAAATAAGACACTGCACTTGCTTGAAAAGATGCAATTATTGTACCTACTAAGATATTAATTTGAGTAACTCCAGAAGAAAAAATACTCGGTAAAAGTTTTTTAAAAAAAAACTTTACTTTATTACTCACTTTTAATTTGTAATTAAATTTGAGCGAGTAATATTTTGATACATATTTATATAAAAATATTAATTGTAAAAAACCTGCAAAAGAAACAGCATAAGACAAATAATAAACTAAATTATCACCTAAAGATTTAGAAAAGATTAATACTGAAATTAATACAATATTTAAAATTATTGGGGCTGCAGCTGCAGCCGCAAACCTATTATATGAATTTAGAATTGCAGAAAAAAAAGAAGCTAAGCAAATAAAAAATAAAAAAGGAAAAGTAATTCTTGTTAAATTTATAGCTATCTCCATTTTTTCTAAATCATCCTTAAATCCTGGAGCAATAATTGAAACAAATGCAGGCATGAAAATTTCAATTATTATTGTTAAAAATAACAACCCTAAAAAAAGGATATTAAAAATATCGTTAGCAAATTTGTTTGATTGTTTTTTGCCCTTAGTAATTTCTGATGAATAACTTGGAACGAATGCTGCGTTAAAAGTGCCTTCGGCGAACAATCTTCTAAAAGTATTTGGAATTCTAAATGCTACAAAAAAAGCATCCGCCAACATCCCTGTTCCTAGAAAAATTGCTATTAAAATATCTCTTAAATAACCAAGTAATCTACTAATGACAGTATAAAAACCAAATGTGCCTGTTGACTTAAGTAAGTTCATAAATCATATTAGTCTTAATTTTACCCCAATTGTACACTTATTGTTATCAGAAATGAAAAAAACAAAAATTGATCATTACACAGATAAAGAAGCTTTAGATTTTCATAAAGACAAAAAACCAGGCAAGATTGAGATTATTTCTTCAAAAAATATGACAACCAAGCGTGATCTCGCTTTAGCATATTCTCCAGGAGTTGCTGCTCCTGTAAAAAAGATAAGTGAAAACCCAGAAGCAGCTTATGATTACACAAGTAAAGGAAACCTTGTTGCTGTAATAAGTAATGGTTCGGCCATATTAGGGATGGGAAATTTAGGTGCTTTAGCATCAAAGCCAGTGATGGAAGGAAAGGCTGTATTATTTAAAAGATTTGCAGATATCGATTCGATTGACTTAGAGATTGATTGCAAAGATACAGACGAAATCATAAATTCAATTAAAAATTTTGCACCTAGCTTTGGAGGAATAAATTTAGAAGACATAGCGGCCCCAGATTGTTTTATAATAGAACAGAAATTAAAAGAAATTTTGGATATTCCAGTTTTTCATGATGACCAACATGGAACAGCAATTATTACAACAGCAGCCTTAATTAATGCCTTAGATATTTGTGGTAAGTCAATTAAACAAATTAAAGTTGTAGTTAATGGTGCTGGTGCTTCAGCACAAGCTTGTACTGAATTATTTAAAAACTCAGGAGTTAAATCTGAAAATATAATAATGCTAGATAGAAAGGGCGTTATTTATGAGGGAAGAACTGAGGGAGTAGATCAATGGAAATCCAGATATGCAGTTAAAACTAAACATAGAACTTTAGAGGATGCTGTTAAAGGTGCAGATGTTTTTTTAGGATTATCTGCAAAGGGTGTTCTAAAAAAAGAGATGGTTAAATCTATGGCAAAAAATCCAATTATATTTGCTTGTGCTAATCCTGATCCAGAAATTACCCCAGAGGAAATTAGTGAGGTTAGAAATGATGCAATTGTTGCAACAGGCAGATCAGATTATCCTAATCAAGTAAATAATTTGATTGGATTTCCTTATATATTTAGAGGAGCTTTAGATGTTAGATCCAAGACAATAAATGAAGAAATGAAAGTTGCTGCAGCTAATGCAATAGCTAACCTTGCAAGAGAAGATGTTCCTGATGAGGTGGTTGCAGCTATGGGTGGAGAAAGACCTCATTATGGAAAAGATTATATTATTCCATCTACATTTGATCCAAGATTAATTAGTGTGATACCAGCGGCTGTGGCTAAAGCAGCTATAGATAGTGGAGTAGCTAGAAAAAATATAAGTGATTTTGATATTTATAAAGAGCAATTGAAACAAAGATTGGACCCAACAGTAACTATCATGCAAGGTATAAATTCATTTATTAAGAAGAATCAGAAAAGAATTGTTTTTGCAGATGGTGAAGATGAAAATACTTTAAAAGCTGCTATAGCATTTAAAAATTCAAAATTAGGTATTCCAATCCTAGTAGGTAAAGAAAGTAAAATTAAAGAACAAATTAAAAATATTGGTTATAGTGAAAATTTTGACATTGAAATTGTTAATTCAAAAGATGAAGAAAAGAGAAAAAGATACGTTAAACATTTGTTTGCAAAATTACAAAGAGAGCAAGGATTGCTAGAGCGAGATTGTGACCGAATGATCAGAAATGATAGGGTTGTTTGGGCTACTAGTATGGTTGCCTGTGGCGATGCTGATGGTGCTGTAACAGGCAATACAAGACGATTTGGTGCTTCATTTGAAAAAATTAAGCAAGTTGTTGATGTAAGAAAAGGTGAAATTATGTTTGGTTTAAACATGATTGTTCATAAAGGGAGAACAATTTTTGTTGGTGATACAAGTGTCCATGAATATCCAACTTCTGAACAAATGGCTGAAATTGCAATATCAACAGCTAGAGTAGTTAGACTTTTTGGATTTGATCCTAAAGTTGCTTTTGTATCCCACTCTACATTTGGACAACCACTTACTAGTAGAACAAAACATATTCGAAACGCGGTTGAGATATTAAAAGAAAGAAAAGTAGACTTTGAATTTGATGGCGATATGCAGCCTGATGTTGCTCTTAATCCGGAATATGAAGAACTTTATCCTTTTGCAAATATAGTTGGTAAAGCAAATATTTTAATTATGCCTGGACAACATAGTGCAGCAATTTCATATAAACTGATGAAGACGATTGGAGAAACAAAAGTTATTGGTCCATTATTAATTGGACTTGGGCTACCAATAGAAATTGCACCTTTAAGATCATCAACTTCTGAGATAATTAACTTAGCATCAATTGCTGCTTATTCTTCCCAAGTAATTGACTACAAAAAATAATTACTCTCTTTGAATTCTTAAATCCTCAACAAGGATTATGCTTGCAATTACATCTTCAACATCAAGTATTTCTTTTGCTTCACTTATAACTAAATCCTTTTCTTCTAAGGTTAAAGCAATTCCATAAATATAAATTTTCTTCTTATAGGTATCTATTTGATAATTAGTTGCCTTAATATTTTTATTAACAATTATGGCTGTTCTAAGTTGGGACGTTATTAATATATCTTTTGCAGATTGTTTAAAATTAAATTCTTCTTTTATTTTAATATCATTTCTTACTGATCTGGCGCCTTTCGTTTCCCAGGCTAATTTTGTTATTAATAGTTTTTCTTCTGGGCTATCAACTTTTCCAGTTAGAAAAATTCTACCATCTAAAACTTTTGTTTTAACAGAAATAAGATATTTTTTATCTTTAGCTAATATTTTAGCACTAATAGTTTTTTGCATTATAGAATCATCTATTTGGGTGCCAACTGTTCTAGGATCTAACGCAACAGAAACACCAGTTCCAAAAAGACCTTTAGAACCAACTCCTGCACATCCAGTTAAAATAAAGCTTATTATGACAAAAATTAATATTTTATTTTTCATTTTTTAATTTTAGACAATAATTATATATTTCTTTTTTTGGTACGTTAGTACTTTGACTTAAAATATCTATAATTTCTTTAGTAGATAATTTATTAATCATTTTTTTAATAATATTCATATCTGATTCATTTAATTTTTTAGATATATTTTTGTGTATTTTTTTCTCAGAAATAACAATGGTAAGCTCACCTTTTGGTACTTTTTCAAATAACTCTAATTCATTTATATTTTTTCTAATAAATTCTTCATACATTTTTGTTATTTCCCTACAAAAAACTATTTTTCTTCCATAAAAATTTTTTTTTATTTCAGGTATAATTTTATTAATTTTTTTTGGAGAAACAAAAAAAACTAAGGAATTTTCAAATTCTGAAAATTTTTTTAATTCATTAGATAATTGCTGCTTTTTGTTTGGAAAAAAACCACAAAACAAAAATTTATCTGAAAAACCGCTGATTGAAACGGCTGCAGCAACAGCTGAGGGTCCAGGAATGGGAAATATTCTAATATCGCTATTAATGCACTCATTAACTAAAATTGAACCAGGATCAGAAATACTGGGTGTGCCAGCATCAGATATCAAAGAAATTATTTTTCCTGATTTTAGATATTCAATAATTTTTGTAATATTTTTTTTCTCATTAAATTTATGATTTGAAATTAATTTCGATTTTATTTGATATTTATCTAAAAGATTTTTCGAAACTCTTGTATCTTCACATAAAATATAATGAGATTGCTGTAAAACTTCAATTGCTCTTAAGGTTATATCTTTTAGATTTCCTAAAGGAGTTGATACCAAATAAAGACCATTTTCGTATTCTTTTAATTTAAATTGTGGTTTTATAATCATAATTTAGCTTAAAAAATATTATATTAACATCAAAATGATGAAATTAATTAAAATTATTTATTTTATTTTTTTAAGTTATCACTTTTTATTTTTTTCAGCTGTTAGTGCTCAAGAAAAAATCAAAATAGGATTGTTAGTACCCATGACAGGAGAAAATAAGGAAATTGGAGAATCGGTCATTAAAGCAGTTGGATTAGCTGTCAAAGATATTAATAATGATTTAATAGAGATCTACCCAAAAGATACAGCAAGTAAAGCTAACCAAACTTTAAAATCAGCATTTGAATTAAGTGAAATGGGGATAAAAATTGTTATTGGCCCTGTGTTCTATGAAAGTTTAACTTATTTGGATGAAATGAAAAATTTAACATTTTTATCATTAACTAATAAAACTTTAGATCTTCCACAAAATGTTATTTCTGCTGGCATCAATTCTACATCACAATTCAATACCATAAAAAAATTTTTAGAAATAAATAAAATACAGAGAACTATTTTTTTAACCCCAATTCAAGATTACGAATTTGAAGTAAAAAAAGGAATAAAAAATTCAAAAATAAAAATTTATAAAGATTATGAATATAATACAGAACCTACAAAACTAACAAAACAAATAGAAGAAATTACAAACTATAGAATTAGAAAGCAAAATTTAGAAGATGAAATAAAAAGAATTAAAAATTCAAATGAACCGAACAAAGAAAAAAAAATAAAAAGACTGGAAAAAAGATATACTTTAGGTGGTTTAAATTTTGATGCTGTAGTTATTGCAGATTTTGATGAAAGTTTAAAAAGTGTGACGACATCACTTTTATACACTGACGTACTTCCTAAAAACAAATATTTTATAACATTAAATCAATGGTTTGATGAAAGTTTATTAAATGAAACCGATATTCAACCTTTATACTATCCATCTATAAATAAAGAAAATTTTGATAATTATAAAATAAAATACTTTAACGCTTTTAATGAAGATCCTACCCATTTATCTTTACTAAGTTATGACCTTGCTGGCTTAATTTATTATTTATCACTGAATTCAAATGAAAAAAACTTAAATAAAATTTTTAAAAAAAAAAATTCATTTAAAGGAAAAATAGGAATATTTGATATTAAAAATAATAAAATTAATCACAGACTAAATTTTTATAAAATTGAAGATCAAAAACTTATAGAAATTTTCTAATCTTTTTAAAGGCATGATATCTATGATCCATATTATATTTTTGAGATGGCTTCATTTCTCCAAAAGTTTTTCTTTTTTTTAAAGGCACAAAAATTGGATCGTAGCCAAATCCATTTTTTCCTTTCGGCTTATCTGAAATATGACCTTCAACTTTTCCAAGGACACAAGCAATTTTTTTATTTAAATATGAAATAGAAAGTGCACAAATAAATCTAGCTTTAATCTTTTTATTTTTCCAATTTTTATCTTTTTTATTTAACTCTCTATAAACTTTTTTTATAGCTTTACTAAAATCTCCGTGTCTTCCTCCCCACCTTGCAGAGTAAATTCCAGGATTTTTATCTAAAAAATCTATCTCTAGGCCTGAGTCATCAGCTAAACAAATTAATCCTGTTTTTTTTGAAAAATATTTAGATTTAATTAACGAGTTTTCTTTAAATGTCTTACCGTTTTCAACTGGGCTACTAAGATTAAACATTGATGTAGAATAAATTTTAATACTTTTTGGTAATAAATTCTTGATTTCGCGCAGTTTACCCCTGTTATTGGTCCCAATAAGCAATTTATTTATTTTTTGTTTAAACATCTAGAAATTAACAAAATCCTTACCATATAAGAGGTTATGGAAAAAGAAGAAAACCAAAATAACGCTTCTACAGAACAAAATCAGGACACAGAAAATGAAACTAATAAACCTGAAAAAAACTTTGCTGAAGAAGATAAACAAGAACCTGAGCAAGAAACTAAAAAGGAAATAAAAGAACCAACTCCAGAAGAAAAAATTATTGAACTAGAAGATAAAGTAGCAAGAACTTTTGCTGAAATGGAAAATCAACGAAGAAGATTTGAAAAAGAAAAAGAAGATGCTTTTGAATATGGTGGTTATAGCTTTGCTAAAGAAGCATTAAATTTAATTGATAATCTAGATCGTTCCAAACATGTCTTAAAGAGTGATGATAAGTTAAAAGAAACCGAGGCATTAAAGAAGACACTTGAACACTTAGATATAATAAAAAAGGATTTAATTTCTATTTTTGAAAAAAATAATATTAAACCTATTGAAAGTCTTAATAAAAAACTAGATCCAAACTTTCATCAAGCAATGATGGAAATAGAAGATGATACGAAAGAACCTGGAACAATAATCCAAGAAATTCAAAAAGGCTTTACCATAAAAGACAGATTACTTAGACCTTCTTTAGTAGGAGTGTCAAAAAAAGTAACTATAAAAGATGAAAAAACTGAAGAAAATCAAGAAAATTCAGAAAATAAATAATTATGAGATCAACTTGTAGTTTTTCATTTAAACCCTATATGACGAAGGAGAAACACTAATATTATGAGTAAAATTATTGGAATAGACTTAGGAACGACAAATTCATGTGTTGCTATCATGGAAGGAACACAAGCTAAAGTTTTAGAAAATGCTGAAGGGGCGAGAACTACTCCATCAGTTGTAGCATTTACAGATGAAAATGAAAAACTAATTGGACAACCAGCAAAAAGACAAGCTGTTACTAATCCAGAAAATACTATTTTTGCAGTAAAAAGATTAATTGGAAGAAATTTTGATGACCCAACGGTAAAAAAAGATGTAGAAGCTGCACCCTTTAAAATAGTTAATTCAGAAAAAGGTGATGCTTGGATTGAGGCTAAAGGCGAAAAATATTCACCATCTCAAATATCTGCATTTATTTTACAAAAGATGAAAGAGACAGCTGAAAAATATTTAGGTCAAGCTGTGACAAAAGCCGTTATTACGGTACCCGCATATTTTAATGATGCTCAAAGACAAGCGACAAAAGATGCAGGAAAAATTGCTGGGTTAGAAGTTTTAAGAATTATTAATGAGCCAACAGCTGCATCACTTGCATATGGTTTAGATAAAAAACAAAATAAAAAAATTGCTGTTTACGATTTAGGCGGTGGAACATTCGATGTTTCCATCCTGGAATTAGGTGATGGAGTTTTTGAGGTTAAATCAACTAATGGTGATACTTTTTTAGGTGGTGAAGATTTTGATAATGCTGTTGTTGATTACTTAGTTTCTGAATTTAAGAAAGATAATGGCATTGATTTAAAATCAGATAAACTTGCACTACAAAGATTAAAAGAAGCTGCAGAAAAAGCAAAAATTGAATTATCATCTGCTGAACAAACCGATATAAATTTACCTTTCATCACAGCTGATAAAACTGGACCAAAACATATTAATTTAAAGATGACTAGGGCAAAACTTGAGGCTTTGGTTGAAGACTTAATTGCAAAAACAATGCCCCCATGTAAAACTGCTTTAAAAGATGCGGGTATTACCGCTAGTGAAATTGATGAAGTAGTTATGGTTGGTGGTATGACTAGAATGCCAAAAGTTTTAGAGGAAGTTAAAAACTTCTTCGGAAAAGATCCTAACAAAAGTGTTAACCCTGACGAAGTAGTTGCAATGGGTGCTGCTATTCAAGCAGGTGTGTTACAAGGCGATGTTAAAGATGTACTTCTATTAGATGTAACTCCATTATCACTTGGTATAGAAACACTTGGAGGTGTTTCTACAAAACTGATTGATAAAAATACAACAATACCAACTAAAAAAAGTCAGGTATTTTCAACAGCTGAGGATAATCAGCCAGCTGTATCTATTAGAGTTCTACAGGGTGAAAGAGAAATGGCGGCTGACAATAAAGCGTTAGGTAATTTTGAATTAGTAGGTATTGCGCCAGCACCAAGAGGAGTACCTCAAATTGAAGTTACATTTGATATTGACGCTAATGGTATCGTAAATGTTTCTGCTAAAGACAAAGGAACTGGTAAAGAACAAAAAATTCAAATCCAAGCTTCTGGTGGATTAAGCGATGAAGAGATTGAAAAAATGGTTAAAGATGCAGAAGCTAATAAAGAAGCTGATAAAAAGAAGAGAGAGTCAGTTGATGTTAGAAACCAAGCAGATACTTTAATTCACTCTACTGAAAAGAATTTAAAAGAGCATGGATCAAAGATTTCTGATGCAGAGAAAAAAGCAATTGAAGATGCATCAACTGCTGTAAAAGAGGCATTAAAAGGTGAAGATATTCAAGATATCAAGAAAAAAACTGAAGCTTTAGTTCAGGCTTCAATGAAACTTGGAGAAGCGATCTATAAATCACAACAAAGCACAAAACCAGATTCTGGAAAAGATGATGATGGAAATGATGCGGGTAAAAAAGACGAAAATGTTGTTGATGCTGATTTCGAAGAAGTAAAAGACGAGAATAAAGAAAAAAGCGCTTAAACTGACATTTAATTGTCTGGGGTAATTTGATGGCTAAAAGAGACTATTACGATGTCCTAGGCGTAAATAAAAGCGCAAGTCCTGATGAATTAAAATCCGCTTACAGAAAACTAGCAGTTAAATATCACCCTGACAAAAATCCTGGCGACTCTAAAGCAGAAGAAAAATTTAAAGAAGCTAGTGAAGCGTACGGGATACTTTCAGACAAAGAAAAAAAACAAAATTACGATAACTTTGGTCATGCTGCATTCGAAAACGGTGGCGGAAGACCAGGTGGAGGTTTTGGTGGTTTCAGTGGAGCAGATTTTTCTGATATTTTCGAAGATTTCTTTGGAGATTTTGGAGGAGGTGGACGATCAAGAAGTAGAAAATCAAATAATAGAGGTTCTGACTTAAGGTATGATTTGTCTATTTCTCTAGAAGAAGCTTATAATGGAAAAAAGCAAGACATAAAATTCTCAACAACAGAGCAGTGTGGAACCTGTAAAGGTAATGGATCAAAGCCAGGTTATTCCCCAGACAGATGCTCATATTGTGGCGGAAGTGGTAGAATTAGATCTAACCAAGGTTTCTTTACTGTTCAACAAACATGTCCTCAGTGTAATGGGAATGGCGAAGAAATTACTAACCCTTGCAATAATTGTAATGGACAAGGAAAAAAACAAGCATCCAAAAAGATATCTGTAACTATTCCCAAAGGTGTTGATGATGGAACAAGAATTAGGCTGGCTGGAAAAGGTGAAGCTGGAACACGAGGTGGAGCAACAGGTGATCTTTATTTATTTATTAATGTAAATTCTCATAACCTATTTAAAAGATCTGATGAAAATTTATTTTTTGAATTTCCACTTTCTCTTGCAGATGCAGCATTGGGAACAACAATAGAAATTCCAACAATTGATGGTGGAAAAGCTAAAATTAAAATTCCTGATGGAACTCAAAATGGTAAACAATTTAGATTAAAAGGAAAAGGTATGCCATTTATGAGAAGAGGTGATTTTGGTGATTTATATGTTCAAGTTAAAACAGAGGTACCTGTATATTTAAATAAAAAACAAAAAGAATTATTAGAGCAATTTAGAGAAATTGAAAACGACAAGTCAAATCCAAGTATTAAAAAATTTTTTCAAAAAGCAAAAGATTTTTGGAAAAACTAAAAGACTAATCTTCTAAAAAAGGTTAATATTAGCTTAATGAAAAAAATTAATTTAGCTATTTCAGGATGTATGGGAAGGATGGGTCAGCAACTCATCAAATCTTCAAAGAAAAATAAAAATTTTAAATTAGTTACACTTACAGAAAATAGATTGGTGAATAAAAAAATTAATGGAATGAAACCTGAATTAAATTCTAGTAATGCCTTTAAAAAAACTGATGTAATTATTGATTTTACAGTACCAAATTGTACGCTCGAAATATTGAAATTAGCATCAAAACTTAGAAAAAGAGTAGTAATTGGTACTACAGGGTTTACTAGGAGCCAAGAAAATCAAATTAAAAAATATTCAAAAAAAATACCTATCTTAAAAGCTGGCAATATGAGTTTAGGTGTAAATTTATTGATGTATTTGACTGAAATTACATCTAAATCTTTGAATGACGAATATTTAAGTAAGATATTTGAAGTACACCACAAATATAAAAAAGACTATCCATCCGGTACTGCGTTAATGCTTGGAAAAGGAATAGCTGATGGAAAAAATAAAAATTTATATAATCTAATTGGTAAAAAATTTTTAAACAAAAAAACTTTTCCTTATGGAAAAAAAATTAATTTCAACTCAATTAGAAAAGGTGAAATTATAGGAGAACATGAGGTAAAATTCTCAAGTGGGAAAGAAATAATTACATTAAATCATGAAGCTTTTGATAGAGCTCTATACTCTGATGGTGCTTTAACTGCTTCGAAATGGTTAATGAAAAAAAAACCAGGATTATATTCTATGAGAGATTTGCTTAACTTTTCATAATGAATGAAAAACAAAAAGCAAAAATCATCATTAAAGTTCTAAATAAGATATATCCTAAAGCACCTGTTCCTTTGAAAAGTAAAAATACGTTTACACTATTAATATCTGTACTACTTTCTGCACAATGCACTGATGTAAATGTAAATAATGTAACAAAAGATATATATCCAAAATATTATAAACCAGAACATTTTGTAAAATTAGGAAGAAAAAAAATTGAAAAATTAATTAAGAAAATTGGTATTTTTAGAATCAAAGCAAAGAGCATTTACTTAATGTCAAAGCAATTGTTAGAAAAACACAAAGGTAAAGTACCTAAAACATTTGAAGAACTTGAAAAACTTCCTGGTGTGGGGCATAAAACAGCCAGTGTGGTGATGTCACAGGGTTTTGGGTATCCAGCTTTTGCTGTAGATACTCATATTCATAGACTTGCACAAAGATGGGGTTTAACAAATGGTAAAAATGTAGTTCAAACTGAAAAAGATTTGAAAAGAATATTTCCAAAAAAAACATGGTCTAAACTTCATTTACAAATTATTTTTTATGGTAGAGAATATTGTAAAGCAAGAGAGTGTTATGGTTTGAAATGCAAAATATGTACTACTTGCTATCCAAATAGAAAAAAACCTGTTATTACCAAAAAAGCTTAATATGAAAATTTTAGGAATAGGCAACGCAATTGTAGATGTCATTTGTAAAGTAGATGAAAATTTTATTGCCAAAAATAATCTTACAAAGAGTACAATGAAATTATTCTTTGATGAAAAAGAGTTCAAAAATTTATTAACAAATCTTAAAATTGAAAAAACTATATCTGGGGGATCCGTAGCAAATTCTATAGTTGGATTATCTCAACTTGGCGATAAAGTTGGTTTTATAGGTAAAGTTTCTGATGACGAATTTGGTAGTAAATACGAGGAAGGTTTAAAAAAAGAAAATGTAAAATATTTTTATTCGAAAAAGAAAGAGGAATTACCAACAGGAACTTGTTTAATTTTAGTAACTCCTGACTCAGAAAGAACAATGTGTACTTTCCTTGGAACTGCAGGAAAAATCAATGAAAATGATGTGAGTTCCGATGCAATTAAGAAAAGTGAGATAATTTTTTTAGAAGGTTACTTATGGGATGAAGGAGAACCAAAGAAGGCATTTGATAAAGCTATAAATTATGGAAATAAAGTTGCTATGTCGCTTTCAGATCTATTTTGCGTGGATAGACACAAATCCCATTTTTTAAACTTAGTAAAAAACAAACTTGATATAACTTTTGCTAACGAACAAGAAATCACATCATTAATTGAAGCAAAAAATTTTGATGAAGTTATAAACTTTTCAAAACAACTTAATAAATTGATAGTTGTAACTAGAGGAGAAAAAGGTGCAGTTGCAGTTAATGGTAATGAAATTGTTGAAAGTGATATACAAAAAAATCTAAAAATTATTGACCTTACAGGTGCAGGTGATCTTTTTGCTGCTGGTTTTTTACATGGCTATATTAACAATTTATCAACAAAAGAGTGTCTCGAAAAAGGTACTGAAATGTCATCTAAAGTAATACAGCAAATTGGTGCTAGACTTTAAATTTACCTTTTCTTTCTTTTAAAACTTCCTTTGCCTTTTTTTGGCTTTATTATCTTTGGTTTATATTTTTTAGTAAATAAATCTTTAGCCATTGGGTTTTTCTTATTTGATTTGATAACCATTTTTTTTGCTAATTATGAATTCATTATCATTAAAAGTTTTTAAAATTTTCTTTCTCAATCGATAAATATGTGTCTCTACAGTATGAGTCTCTATATCAGATTGATAACTCCACACCTTTTCTTGTAATTCGTCAACGCTAACAGGTTTATTTAATTCGGATAAATAAATTATCGTGTTAATTTCTTTTTCAGTCAGCTTAAGTTTGGTATCATTTATTAACATTTCCCTAGAATTTAGATCAATAATATAATTCTTTACTTTAAATTCAGATTGACTGTTAAATTGAATTTTTAAAAATTCAATATTTATCTTTTCAACTAATTTAAAAATATTTATTGGTGTATTGTCTAAAACAAATTGGTTACCAATTTTTGAGTGTTTTTTATTGGATACAATTAAACAATTATTTAAATTTTTAACTTTTTCCTTTAAAGAATTTTCAGTATCAGCAAGTGTCACCTTAATATTTAAATCTAAACCAAGTTCTTCGAGAATATGGTATAATGCTGTAAACTTATAAATAATTAAATTTTGTGTAGTCACAAAAAAGAGAATATGACAATTTTTGTAAAAAATAAACACACTCTTCAATTAGATGAATTTAAATTTAGGTGTTGTATTGGAAAAAAAGGTTCAACTTGGAACAAAAAGGAAGGAGATAAAAAAACACCAAAAGGGATTTTTAAAATTGAAAATCTTTATTTTCGAAAAGATCGTAAAAAAAAACCATTAACTTTATTGAAATGTATTGAAATTAAAAAAGATATGGGTTGGTGTGATGATATTCGTTTTCCAAAAAAATATAACAAACTAATTAAAACTGGAATAAAAATCAAACATGAAAAATTAAAAAGAAAAGACTACAAATACGACATGTTGATTCCAATTAAGTATAACTTTGAAAAACCTACAATTGGTCTTGGTAGTTGTATTTTCATTCATATTACAAAAAATTATAAACCCACAGCTGGGTGCATAGCTTTAAAGGAAAAAGATTTTTTAATTTTACTTAAGTTAATAAAAAAAAATTCAAAAATAAGAATTAATTAAGATCTTTGTCCAAAAATACTAGATCCAAGTCTAACATATGTTGAGAAGTGCTTGACAGCTAAAAGAAAATCAGAGGACATTCCCATACTTAATTCATCAAAACCTAGAGACTTATTGAGTTTATTCATCTCCATAAAATAATCTTCGGGGTCAATATTGATTGGGGGAATACACATCAAACCTATTACATCTAAACCAATTTTTTTACAATATGATGTTAATTGATTTATTTCACTTTTATTAATACCCGATTTTTGATTTTCATCACCGATATTAACTTGTAAAAATATTTTAACTTTTTTATTAAATTTATTTTGTTCATCAGCAATTTTTTTTGCTAATTTTTCACTATCAACTGAGTGAATAAAATCAAATAATTGAATAGCATATTTAACTTTATTAGTTTGTAATTTTCCAATCATATGCAATTTTATTTTAGGGTTCTTTGTTTTAACCTCTGTCCATTTATCTAT